>CAYVQK010000135.1:0-4295 GCA_964454145.1 uncultured Oceanicola sp.
GACGCAGTCGTCCACGCTCTACGCCACCAACATCCGCCAGATGCTGACGGACCTGACGCCCGAGAAGGACGGTGTCATCAACCACAACATGGAAGATGACGTGATCCGCGGCGCCACGGTGACCCACGACGGGGCCGTGACCTTCCCGCCGCCACCGCCGAAGGTTCAGGCGATCGCGGTGCAGAAGAAGGAAAAGCCGAAGGAGCTGACGCCGGAGGAGAAGCGGGCCAAGGAACTGGCCGACTTCAAGGCGCAGACCAGGCAACAGGTGACGCTGATCACCGTGGGTGCGGTGCTTCTGCTGGCGGTGGGCCTCGTGGCGCCCGCGAGCTTCATGCAGCACTTCATCGTCTTCGTGCTCTCGGTCTTCGTGGGCTTCCAGGTGATCTGGAACGTCTCGCACTCGCTGCACACGCCGCTGATGGCCATCACCAACGCGATCTCCTCGATCATCATCGTGGGGGCGCTGTTGCAGATGGGCTCCAGCTCGTTCCTCGTCGTCCTGCTCGCCGCGCTCTCGATCTTCATGGCCGGGATCAACATTTTCGGCGGCTTCCTCGTCACCCGGCGCATGCTCGCCATGTTCCAGAAGTCGTAAGGGGGGACAGGAGCAATGGATTACGGATTTACCACTGCGGCCTACGTTGTTGCCGCTGTTCTCTTCATCCTTTCGCTGGGCGGCCTCTCGGGGCAGGAAAGCGCGAAGCGGGCCGTCTGGTACGGCATCGTCGGCATGGCGCTGGCGGTGTTTGCCACGCTCATCGGGCCGGGCTCTGGCCTCTGGCTGCTGACCTTGCTGCTTATCGCGGGCGGCGGGGCCATCGGCTACGTGGTGGCGACCCGGGTGCAGATGACGGAGATGCCCCAGCTGGTCGCGGCGATGCACTCGCTCGTGGGCCTCGCGGCCGTCTTCGTCGGGTATAACGCCCATTTCACCATCGGGCTCGTCGAGGGCCAGGCGGCGGGCGAGGAGCTTGGCTACTTCGCCTCCATCGTCGCCCACAAGACGCCGGTGGAGCTGAAGATCCTGGCGGTCGAGCTCTTCCTCGGCGTGTTCATCGGCGCGATCACCTTCACCGGCTCGGTCATCGCCTTCGGCAAGCTTTCGGGCAAGGTGACCTCCGCGGCCACCAAGCTGCCGGGCGGGCACATGCTGAACGCGGGTGCCGCGGCGCTCTCGGTGATCTGCCTGATCTGGTACATGAACACCGGCGGGTTCTTCCCGCTGTTCCTGATGACGCTGGCCGCGCTCTTCATCGGCTATCACCTCATCATGGGCATCGGCGGGGCCGACATGCCGGTGGTGGTGTCGATGCTCAACAGCTACTCGGGCTGGGCCGCGGCGGCGATCGGCTTCTCGCTCGGCAACGACCTGCTGATCGTGGTCGGTGCCCTCGTGGGTTCCTCGGGTGCGATCCTGAGCTACATCATGTGCAAGGCGATGAACCGGCATTTCGTGAGCGTCATCCTCGGCGGCTTCGGCGGCCCGGGCGGCGAGCAGATGGCGGTGGAAGGCGAGCAGGTGGCGATCGAGGCCGATGGCGTGGCGAACGCGCTGAACGAGGCGGATTCGGTGGTGATCGTGCCGGGCTACGGCATGGCTGTGGCGCAGGCGCAGGGCGCGGTGAGCGAACTCACCCGCAAGCTGCGTGCCGCGGGCAAGGAGGTGCGCTTTGCCATCCACCCCGTGGCGGGACGCCTACCGGGGCACATGAACGTGCTCCTGGCGGAGGCCAAGGTGCCCTACGACATCGTGCTGGAGATGGACGAGATCAACGATGACTTCCCGTCGACCGATGTGGTGATCGTCATCGGCTCGAACGACATCGTGAACCCGGCGGCCCAGGACGACCCGAACTCTCCCATCGCCGGCATGCCGGTGCTGGAAGTCTGGAAGGCCAAGCAGGTGTTCGTTTCCAAGCGGGGGCAGGGCACCGGCTATTCGGGCATCGAGAACCCGCTGTTCTTCAAGGACAACACCCGGATGTTCTACGGCGACGCCAAGGACTCGGTGAACAAGCTGCTGCCGATGATCGACTGATCATCCGCGACACGGACAGAAAGGGGCCCCGTAGCGGGCCCCTTTTTTTGTGGGGCGTGCCGGCCTAGTCTCGTGGCAGCGGTCGCATTTTCGGGCCGGGACCAAGGATCGGCGTCCGGCAACCGTCCGATCCTAGCAAACGCATTTTTCTTCGAGGCTCAGATGAAACGCATTCTATTTGCAGTGGTTATGACAGCCTTCCCTCTCGCCGCAGTGGCGGGAGATTCTCCCATGGTCAACGAACTCCACTACACGCAGCACGGCGACTTCGATGCCGTCTGTTCGCAGGAGACCGTCACCAGCAAGTTCGCGGGGTGGGACGAGGTTCCGATCCGCTGCGAGATAGGTATCTCCAGGACGACGCCCGAGTACCCCCATCTGGGGACTGTGAACGTCGGGGCGGATACGGTGGTCTTCCACATGTATCGCGACGCATATGAGTACTCTTACTTCGGCTACACGATCGAGCGGCGAGGGGAGGTTCTGTGGCGGCTTCCGGCCTCCGCCCAGAAGGATCACGGCCATGGCAACCCGATCTCGGGTGCCGACCGGGCGGCCTTCATGGTGGCCATGTCGAAGGCGGCGAAGGGCGGCGGCGTGTTGCGCCTCCGGTTCAAGGTGGCCTACAGCGGTGACGCCCCGCCGATCGACCTCCAGATCCCGGCCCGCAGGTGGACGGCGGCGTTGCGGGACGTGCGGCGGGCGTCGAGGAAGCTCGGGCTGTCGACCGCGCCTTGGTAGGGCGCGATCGGTAGGGACTCAGGCAGCCAGTCGGATCACGGCGTGGTCGCCCAGGTCGGGGGTGTGGTCGCCCATGTTCGCGCGCAGCATCTCGATGCCGAACTGGAGCGCGTTGGCATCGACCGTCCAGACGGCGGCCTCTTCGAGCTGCATTTCGAGGAGCAGGATCGTGGGGTCGTCCTTGCCCTGTTCGAACCACATCGCGGCGGCGGGGGACCAGAGCTCTTCGAGCTTGGCCCGGTCGCTCGAGGGGGCGATCCGGCCGGTGATGCTGGCGTAGAGGTCGCCCTTGTCGGTGAGCGTGAAGTGGGCGGTGGCCCCGGTGCCGATGCTGCGGGCGAGGTGGGTGTCGCGCGCGGTGATGAAGTGCAGCACGCGCCGGTCTGCGTCGAGGAAATGGGTCATCGGCTGCATGTGCTCGCCGCGCCCTTCGAGGCCAAGCATGCCGGTGCGTTCATCGTCGAGGGCGTCGAACAGCGCCTTGCGCAGGGCTTCGGTGTCGCGGTCGTTATGGTGGTGGGTCATGGGGTATCTCCTTTGGGGGACAACGAAGCGGCAGGACGGGGGGTTCCCAGCGGTTGGGCGCAGAAAATGTATATACAAACGAGATACAATGTCGTAACACGGCTCCACCGAAGAGAGGGAGCAAGCCCCGCGTGACGAAGAGCAGCAAGCCCAAGAAGGACCGCAAGGACAGCCAGCTCATCATCCGGATCAGGAAGGATGAGCGGGAGGACTTTGTGGCGCTCTGCGAGAGGCTCGACACCAGCGCGGCCAGGGAGATCCGGCGGTTCATCCGCGGGTTTCTGAAGGCGCACGGCTCCGATGATCAGGTGTAGAAAGGACAGGACGATGGCAGCGAAAGCCACGATCAAACAACTCAAGAAAGAGGTCAAATCCCGCGCGGCCAAGGTGGCCCGGCAGGAGAAGAAGCTGAAGGCCGCCAAGAAGGCCCTCAAGAAGGCGGCATGATGGTGCGCCTCACGGATATTCCGGGCATCGGCCCGGCGATGGCCGCAAAGCTGAACGCAGCCGGCATCGCAGACCCGGCAGCCCTGGCGGCTGCGCCCGTGCCCACCCTGACGGCCATCCCCGGGATCTCGCCCGCGCGGGCGGCGGCGTGGAAGGCGGCGGCAGCCGGCAAGCTGGCGGCACCAGCCCCGCGGAGGCCGGTCGCCCCGACGCGCGCGCCGGTGAAGCGCCGCGTGGCCAAGCCTGCGCCCGCCGCGAAGGCGGTGCCGGTGGAGGAGCAACCCTCTGCCGGGGTCGTGGCCCAGGCGGCGGCGCTGGCGGAGAAGAAGGCCGAGATGGAGGCCGCCGATCCGAAGCCCAGGAAGCAGGCCAAGGCCGCTGCGCAGAAGAAGAAGGCGGCTGCAAAGAAGGCCGAGGCCAAGGCGCGGCTGAAGAAGGCGGAGGCCAGGAAGGCCGCTGCCAAGACGGACGCGAAGAAGGCCGAAGCCAAGAAGGCCGAGAAGAAAGCCGCCAGGAAGGCTGCCGAGAAAAAGGCCGAGAA
>CAYVQK010000135.1:4395-10236 GCA_964454145.1 uncultured Oceanicola sp.
AAGGCCGCGCAGAAGAAAAAGAAGGCCAAGGCCGGCAAGAAGAAGAAAAAGTGACGAAGGCCACCGGGTGAGGCGGCTGCTGCTGCTTTGCCCGTCGGCCTGTCACCGACTGGCTTCGGCCTCTAGAGTCTCGAGCAGGATCGGCTGAAGCTCGGCCATGACGGCGGCGGCCTCGGTCCGGAATGCCGCGATGGCCGCTTCCGATGCCGCCCGGTCGAAGGGACGGGCGGTGCCGGTTTCCACCATCTCCTTCCGGGCGGCTGCGAGCCGCTGGAGTGCGGGGCGGATCTGTGCCGCGTTGTCCCGCAGCGCCGTGTTGATGCTGCGGCGCAGGTCACGCGGGAAGCGGGTGTACTCGGCCTCGGGACCGGCAAGGGCGGTGCGGTTCGCGCGCAGTTTCATAACGGCGCCGACCGTAACGGCATTGCCGAGGAGCGAGAGCGCGAGCAGGGCGATGAGGGCGATGCGGCCCCAGTTGCGAGGTGCGGCCATCAGAAGCCTCCGGTGAGCCCGCCGAGGGCGAGGGTGGTGAAGATGTCGTCGCCCGGCGGGGTGAGCATGTAGCCCAGGGCCACGGCGCCGCCGAGCATCGCGATGCTGCCGCCGGCGAGGGGCAGGGGGGCGGCGAGCCGGTCGAGCAGCGTGGGGCGCCGGGGCGTGTCGGCGAGGTGGGTGAGAATGCGGGCGGAGAGCGCCGCGGCGTCGGCGGGGATATCGTCGAGCGCGGATTTCACCCTGCAGTCGATCTCTTGGTCATCCATGTCGGTCCTCCTCGGTCTCCAGCATCTGGCGCAGCGCGGCTCGTCCCCGGACCAGCAGCTGCTCCGCCGCGCCGGGGCTCACACCCAGCGTGGCGGCAATTTCGGCGGTGCTCAACTCTCCTGCGGCCCGGAGCACCAGCGCCTGCCGCTGGCGGTCGGGCAGGCGGCGCAGCGCGGCACGGGTTGCGGCGAGGCGCTGGCGGCCGTCGAGCACCTGTTCGGCATCGGGCAAGTCCGCCGCTTCCTCCGGCGTCGCCTCCAGCCCGAGAAAGCGTCGGAAGCCGCCTCGGCGGTTGCGGTCGATGCAGAGGTTGGTGGCGATCCGGTAAAGCCAGGTCGAGACTGCGGCCTTGCTCGCATCGTAGCGCCCGGAGTGGCGCCAGGCGCGGAGGAAAACCTCCTGCGCCACGTCCTCGGCGTCGTCAGCACGGGTGAGCATCTGGTGGGCGTAGCGTTGGAGGCCGGGGCCGTAGAGCGCGATGAGCCGGGCCAGCGCCTGCCGGTCGCCGCCCGCCATGGCCGCCATGAGCCCTGTCGCTTCCGCTGCCCGGTCCTGCATCTGCTCCGCTCGTGCGCCCTGCGGGGAAGGATAGGGGGCAGCGGCCCGGCGGGGAAGACCGGGCCGCTGCGCGCCTCACCAGCGGACCGATCGGGTGCGGCTGCGGGTGTCACCGCCCGGGCCGGTGTTGGTGATGACGGTGTCGGAGGCGCCGGCGGTGGTGGTGCGTGCGCGGTACTTCGAGGAAGTGGCGCCCTGGGGGCCGGTGCGGGTGGTGGCGATGGCGCAGTTGGCGGTGCCCTCGGCACGGGCGCAGCTGCGATCCTTCTGGATCGTGCCGCCGTCCTGACCGGTGACGGTGACGCTCTGGGCCATGGCGGCGGCGGGCATCAGGAGGGCGACGGCGATGAGGATCGTCTTCATTGGGTGTTTCCTTCTGGGGAGGGTTGGTGGGGAGGGGGTTATTTCATGAGGCGGCGGAGGAGGCCGGCGGCCTTGTCGAACTCGTCGCGGCTGATGGTTCCGTCGCCATTGCCATCGAGCATGTCGAAGCCGCGTGACTGGGAGAGGAACTCGACGCGGGTCAATTCGCCGTCGCCGTTGCTGTCGTTGCGCCAGAGGCGGCGGGCGCCCTGTTTCATCCGGCCTTCGGCGGCGGCCTGCGCATCTTCGACCTCGGCACGGGTGAGGCTGCCGTTGCCGTTGGCGTCCATCTTGTCGAAGACGACGGCGCGGAGGGCATCGATCTCGGCGCGGCTGATCTGGCCGTTGCCGTCGCTGTCGATCCGGTCGAAACCGGCGCCCTCCTGGGCGACGGCGGGAACGGCCAGCGCAAGGGAGGCGGCGAGCGGGAGGACAAGTCGAAGGGTCATCTGGGGTGCTCCGTTGGTGCGTTGTTCTGGATGGCTTTACGCAGCGGGGCCTGGGGCCCTACGCTGAAAGCGGAACAAAATGCGCCGGTGCACCGCGGTATGCAGATAAGCGCCTGATATTGCGACATTCTTTCTCTTTACAGAATGGCGGCAGGGCCGTAGCAGGGGGGAAACGAGAGGCACCATGGCAGAGATCGAGGACCATCCGCTGCGCTACCAGCTCGCAAACGAGCTGCACGCCCGTCCGTTTCCGGCGCTCGATGTGCCTTGCCGGGCCGCCTACCTCGCGCTGAAGCCGGCGCAGGGCGCGGCCGGACGCGACAGGGAGGCGGAGCGCGCCCATCTGATCGACCTGCTCGACCGGCATGGCGCACCACATCCGCAGCCCGATGCCACCCATTACTCGGCGCAGCTCGGACGCTACCAGATCAAGTGGGAGAGCCACACGGAGTTCTTCACCTATACGCTGTTCGGGCCGGGCGTGGCCGACAGGCCCTTCGATGGCGAGACCTTCAAGATGTTTCCGGCCGACTGGCTGGCGAAGGCGCCGGGCGTGCGGGTCACCTCTGCGCTGATCCGCGTGGAGGAGATGCCGGAGAACCCCGAGGTGATCTCGGAGCGGATCGACCGGTGGATGGTGTCGGAGAGCATCGCGGTGTCCGAGGTCGTCGACGGCGACATCATCGTCAGCACCGACTTCCGGATCGACCCGGCCGGCCATGTGCGCTTCGCCTGTTTCGTGAAGCCGGGCGTGGGCCGGCAACGGGTCGGCCGTGTGGTGCAGCGGCTGACCGAGATCGAGACCTACAAGGCGATGTCGCTGCTTGGCCTCGGCCGCGCGCGGCGGCTCTCGGGGCCGATGGGCGGGCTCGACAACGAGTTGTCGGAGCTGATGGAGGCGATGACGGGCGAGCGAGCGCGGCCGGCGGAGCAGGAGCTGGAGCAGCTCTTGCGGGTGGCGTCGGAGATCGAGGCGCTGCTGACCCAGGCGAGCTTCCGCTTCGGCGCGACGCAGGCCTACGAGGCCATCGTCTGGCAGAGGATCGAGGTGCTGCGCGAGCAGCGCTTCATGGGGCGGCAGACGATGAAGGAGTTCATGACGCGCCGCTACGATCCGGCTATGCGTACGGTGAAAAGCACGGAGGCGCGGCTGCACGCGATGGCTGCCCGCGCGGCGCGGGCAAGTGACCTGCTGCGGACAAGGGTGGACGTGGAACGCCAGGCGCAGAACCAGGCGCTGCTGGCCTCGATGGACAAGCGGGCGGACCTGCAACTGCGCCTGCAGCAGACGGTGGAGGGGCTCTCGGTGGTGGCGATCAGCTACTACGCGGTGAGCCTCGGCACCTACCTTCTCGAGCCCGTCGCGAAGAGCGCGGGGATCGAGAAGGTCTGGCTGACGGCGGGGCTGACCCCGCTGGTCATTCTGCTGGTGTGGCTTGCAGTCCGGCGGATCCGGCGGAAGCTGCACTAGCCTCGCCGAGGAGGCGCGAGGCGAGCACGCCGCCGGCGGCAATGGAGGCCAGTGCCAGGAAGGCCGAGATGCCAAGCGTGGAGGTGCCGGCGAGGCCAGCGCCCACGGTGCAGCCACCGGCGAGCACGCCACCAGCACCCATCAGCACTGCCCCGGAGAGGTAGCGGCCGGTCTGGCGCGGGGTCTCGAAGCTCTGCCACTGGAAGTCGCGGAAGATGAGCGCCGCGAGAAGCGCGCCGCCGATGACACCGCCCACGAGGCCCACACCGAAGCCGGCGGGGATGGAGGTGGAGGCGATGCCCCAGAACAGGGTTTCGGCGGAGGGCAGGGTGAAGGAGAGGCTCTCCATCGCGATCGGGTCGAACTCGTCGTAGAGCACGTAGCCCGTGCCGACCCAGGCGAGCGGCACCAGCGCGCCGATCAGGGCTCCCATGGCGAGCGTGCCGGGGCGGGCGCCGGAGCGGGCGGCGAAGAGCAGGGCGGCGGCGGCGATGAGCGCGGTCCAGACCCAGGCACCACCGGGCAGGGCCGAGAGGCTGGAAGCCTCGCCGAGGGGCACGGTCACCGAACCAAGCGCGGTACGCACGGGGGCCAGCACGCCCTTGAGCGTGGCATGGGCCACTACGGCGAAGATCGCCACCACGGTCAGTGCGCGCAGGTTGCCGGTGCCGGTCAGCACGGTGAGGCGCGAGATGCAGCCGCGGGTGAGCACCATGCCGACGCCGAAGGCCAGGCCGCCGATGACGATGGCGAGCCAGGGCAGGTCGGCGGCGAGGTAGCGGTGCTCTTCGAAGGAGACGAGACCATAGGACACCAGCGCCTGGGTGCCGAGAATGGCGACGGCCAGTCCGGTGAGCCAGACCCCTGCGGCGGAGCGGCGTTCGCCCGCCTCGCCCGCCACGGCACGGCGGAAGCAGAAGCGGCTGCGCTGGCCGAGGAAACCGAAGGCCACACCCAGGGCGAGGGCGAACCAGACGGCGACTTCGCGGGCTGTGGTGTCTTCAAAACCGAGCGTTTCGAACATGGGGGCTCTCCTGTGGCGTTCGGAAACGAGCAGGTAGCGCCGTTGCATGCCGTTTGCAAACGATCGGGCGGGGAGGGGATTTTGTTCTCGCGTATGGGGGAGAACGGCGTTCTTTCGCGGGCCGCCTGTGCCGAAAAGCGTTCGCGCCCCGGAGGCGGGGCGCGATGCATGGTCTTATCTGCATGTCTGCGAGGGTCAGCGCCCGCGAATGCGAGGATCGAGGGCGTCGCGCAGGCCGTCGCCGATGTAGTTCACCGCCAGCACCACCAGCGAGATCATCAGGCCGGGCCAGATGGCGCGTTCGGGGAAGTTCTGGATCCGGTCGGTGGCATCGAACAGGAGCTTGCCCCAGGTCGGGAAATCGGAGGGGAAGCCGAGGCCGAGGAAGGAGATGGCGCTTTCGGTGATGATGGCTGTGGCCAGGCCGAGGGTGGCGGAGACCATGATCGGCGAGAGCACGTTGGGCAGCAGGTGCCGGGTGACCATCTTCAGCGGCGGGGTGCCGATGGAGCGCGCGGCCAGCACGAACTCGCGTTCCTTGAGCGCGAGAATGTCGGCCCGGACGATCCGGGCGGTCTGCATCCACGACGTTGCGCCGATGACGCAGACGATGAGGATGAAGACGCCGAGCTCCGGCCCGAAGTTGGCGCGCAGGCTGTCGCGGAAGAGCAGCATGATCACCAGCAGAAGGGGCAGCAGGGGCAGGGCCAGCACCAGGTCGGTGAAGCGCATCAGCAGCCCGTCGAGCCACTTCACGTAGCCCGAGGCGACGCCGATGACGGTGCCGATGATCATGGCGAGGATCATCGCGACCCAGCCGACGGCGATCGACACGCGGCCGCCGTGGATCAGCGAGGCGAGGATGTCGCGGCCGAGGTTGTCGGTGCCCAGCGGGTGGGACCAGCCGTAGTCCATCTGCGCGAGCCGCTCGGGGGGGATGCAGAGATCCGTCCAGGAGCAGGAGAAGAGCGGCATGTAGACCGGGCGCCAGTCCTTGTTGCGGATGTCGAGCTTGGTCGGGTCCACATCCCAGAGCCAGGGGCCGAAGACGACGCCGAAGGTGATGAAGAGGAGCACGAAGGCGCCCATCATCGCGCCTTTGTGGCTGCGGAACTGGCGCCACACGTCGGCCCATTGCGAGCTTTCCTTGCCGCGCGGCTGCTGCTCGCCGATCACTGCGGGGGTCTGCTCAGTCATAGCGGATCCTCGGGTCG
>CAYVQK010000136.1:0-10165 GCA_964454145.1 uncultured Oceanicola sp.
GCAGCACCACGTCGGGCACGTTCACGCCCTTGCGGTTGGAGATGGTGCCGCCCGCGATCACCTCGCAATCGGCATAGTCGCTGCCGCAGTCGACCACCTTCAGCCGGATCTTGCCGTCGTTCACCAGCAGGTGCGAGCCGGGCTCCAGCGCGTCGAAGATCTCCTTGTGCGGCAGGCAGACGCGGCTGGCGTCGCCCTCCGCCGGGTCGAGATCGAGCCGGAACTTCGCACCTTCCACCAGCTCCTCGCTGTCGCCGGCAAAGGTGCCCACCCGCAGCTTCGGCCCCTGGAGGTCGGCCAGGATGGCGATCGGTCGGCCCACGTCCTTCTCGACCTGCCGGATCATCCCGTGCCGGGCCTTGATCTCGTCATGGGAGCCATGGCTCATGTTCAGGCGGAAAACGTCGGCGCCCGCCTCGTGCAGGGCCCGGATCATCTCGTAGGTGTCCGAGGCCGGGCCGAGCGTGGCCACGATCTTGACGTTGCGGTTGCGTTTCATTCCGTGGCTCTCCTCATCGCGTTCGGCCCCGTGTTAGCGCTAAACCCTGCTGACGGGAAGAGGGAGCCGCCGGATGCACTGGCACTCCCCGCGCCTCTTGCCTATCAGAGCATGACCCGAAATCAAAACGCCGACATGACATATCATCCCTACTCCATCCACGGGGGCGACCGGCCTGGGCGCTGGTGCGTAACTTGTGACCACGCAACGAACTTCGTGCCCCCGCAGGTGAACGGCGGCACCCTCGGCCTGCCCGCCACCGAGATGGCCCGCCACATCGCCTGGGATCCGGGCGCGGCGGGCCTGGCGCTGGGTCTGGGAGAGCGCCTGAACGGCCCCGCGATCTGCTCCAACTTTTCCCGCCTGGTGATCGACCCCAACCGCGGCGAAGATGACCCGACCCTGCTGATGAAGCTCTATGACGGCACCATCATCCCCGGCAACCGTCACGCCGGCCCCGAGGAGCTGGAGCGCCGCAAGGCCCTCTGCTACCGCCCCTACCACGACGCGCTGACCGACCTGCTCGCCGCCCGCCCCGCGCCAGTGCTCTGCTCGGTCCACAGCTTCACCCCCAAGCTCAAGGGCCGCATGCCCCGCCCCTGGCACATCGGCATCCTGCACTCCCACCTCGACCCGGCGCTGGCCCACGCCCTCATCGCCCGCCTGCGCCGCGAGAGCGACCTGGTGGTGGGCGACAACGAGCCCTACGGTGGCCACCTCCCCGGCGACGCGGTCGACCGCCACGCCCTCCAGCCCGGCCGCCCCAACGTGCTGATCGAGCTCCGCCAGGATCTGATCGCCACCGACGCCCAGCAGCACGCCTGGGCCGAACGTCTGGCGCCCATGCTGGAAGAGGCGCTTGAGGCCTGCGGGCAGTAGGCTAGCTTTGATACAAAGGAGACCCACATGGACGACGCCACCCGCACCGAACTCGAAGCCGCCGCCTTCCGCACGCTCCGCGCCCACCTGATGGAAAAGCGCCCCGACGTGCAGAACATCGACCTGATGAACCTCGCCGGCTTCTGCCGCAACTGCCTCTCCCGCTGGATGCAGGAGGCCGCCGCCGAGCGCGGCATCGAGATGGGCAAGGAAGAGGCCCGCGAGCTGTTCTACGGCATGCCCTACGACGACTGGAAAGCCCAGAACCAGACCGAGGCCAGCGACGCCCAGAAGGAGGCCTTCAAGACCGCCTTCGAGGAAAACGTCACCAAGGGCTGAGCCGCCCGCCCAAAGAGATCAGGGCCTCCGGCGGGAGTATTTGCCCGCAAGAAAATCGACATTTCGATCAGAATTGTCCCCGAACCGGCTGCATTTTCTTGCGGCAAGTACTCCGGGGGGTGTGGGGGGCTGGCCCCCCACCGGCAGTCCTGGCGTGAGGGCAGCGGCGCACCGGGGACGCCGGGCCCGACGCTCAGTCGTAGACCCCGCCCTTGTCGACCTTCGCCGAAAACGCCGTCTCCCCGCCCGCGGCCAGCAGCTTCGCCTGCTCCACCCAGCCGTCCCGCGTCACCCGGCCCTTGAAGCCGGCGAGGTTGGCGTTCACCCAGGCCACCTCCTCCGCGCTCCAGCCCGCGATCTGGTCGTAGTGCCAGAAGCCCATGCCGTTCAGCATCGCCTCCAGTTTCTTGCCCACGCCCTTGATCTTCTTCAGGTCATCCGCCCCGCCCTCGCGCGGCGCGTCCAGCGTCGCGGGCGGCGTGCCCTCCTCCTCGCCCTCGCGCAGCCCGTCGCCGTCGAAATCCGGCGCGGTCTCTTCCACCGGCGCGGCGCGGGTGCCCGAGGTCTCGTCGAAGGTGCGCAGCTCGTCGTCCTCGGCCTCGAAGGCGGGCAGCGGCGCGGTGAAGGCGGCCTCGCCGCGCAACTCGTCCAGCTCCGCCTCCATCTCCTTCATCCGCGCGTCCTTCTTCTCCCCGTCCGAGCGGCAGCGGTCCAGCCGGGTGAGCAGCTCGTCGCGCTCGCCGCGCAGCCGGTGCTCGTTGGCCCGGGCCTGGTCGAAGGCGACCCGGTCCACGCCGTCGTCGCCCATCTCCACCACCGGCTCCGACTTGCCCCAGAAGATCCAGCCCGCCAGCAGACCCACCAGCGCGGCGAGGATCAGCAGCACCCAGATTTCGGTGAGCAGAAAGCCCCAGTTCTGAAACATCTCGCGTCCTTCTCTAGTCTTTCCACACGAGGGTCGTGCGCCGGTTCTGCGCCCGCCCCTCGGCGGTGTCGTTCCCGGCCACCGGCTGTTCGGCGCCGTAGCCCACCGCCTCCAGCGCCGCCTCCGGCACGCCGCGCGCCGCCAGGGCCTGCGCCACCACCTCGGCCCGCCGCTGGCTCAGTGCCTTGTTGCTCTCGGCATTTCCCGTGGCATCGGTATGCCCGCCCAGCTCCAGCACCATCCCCGCCTCGGCGCAGGGCAGCGCCACCGCCGCCACCCAGTTCACCGCCCGGAACGAGGCCGCATCCAGCCGGAACGCCCCGGTGACGAAGCCGATCCGCTCGCCCTCCAGCGCCGTCGCGGTGGCCGCGTTGCAGCCCTCCACCGTCGTCTCGACCCCGCTCACCACCGGCAGCCAGATCCCGCCCGAGAGCCGCTGCTCGGCCCCGAGCGCGGGATTGGCGCGGGTGTCGCCCTCCGCAGCCTCGGTCTCCGCCACGGACAGGCTCAGATCGCCACCCAGCACCTCGCCCAGCCGGTCCTCCAGCAGCGCACCGTCCACACCGGGGCTCGCCACCACCTCGGCGCTCACCCGGCCATCCTCGCCCAACACCAGCCGCACCGCCTCCAGCTCGCCCATCCAGGGCTCCAGCGCCGCGAGGGCCGCCTGCATCGCCTCCGCCCCGGTCTCGTCATCGCGCGACTGGCCCGGCGTGCCCTCGAGCCGCTCGAGCCCCACGAGCCCGGCGATCTCGGGCGGCGTCATCCCGGCGGGCAGCTTGCCTTCCAGCGCGCCGCCCTCTGCCACCGAATAGGAGAAGGTGAAGGCCGGCGGCGTGCCGTCATCGACCAGATCGAGCGTGATGCCGGGCGCAAACCCCTCAGGCAACGCCGTCAGCGCCGCCTCGGCCTCCGCCGCCGCTTCGGGGTCATCCGCCTCGCCCTCGATCTCCACCGCGCCCTCGCGCACCGTCAGCCGCCCGCTGTTCAGCGCCGCCAGCGCGGCGAGCCCCGGCGGCACCGCATCGGCAAAGCCATGGGCCTCGCCGCCGATCCGCGCCACCGCGACCGCGCCCGCCTCCAGCGCCTCAACGCCCGCCGCGGCGGCATAGTCGAAGCCCTCCAGCACCGCGGGCACCTTGCCCGAGGCGCTCCAGGCCCCTTCGGCGGATTTCTCCACCACCAGCGCAAAGGGCGCGCCATCGTCCTCCACGTCGATCTGCACCGAGACCGGCAGGCTGCCGGCCACCGGCGCCAGCGCCGCCTCTGCCTCCGCGGCCTCCGCCGGCGTGGGCGCCAGCGCCACGAAGTTCAGCCCCGCCTCGCCCAGCGTCACATCCGCCGTCTTCATCGGCGCCACCGCCCGAAGCGCGGCACGGGCGGCGAGGGTGAATTCCTCTTCCTCCGCCCCGATCCGCGCCACCGCCAGCTCCCCGCGGGGCTGCGCCCCGGCCAGAGCCGCAAGGTCATCGCCCTCCATCGCCGCAGGCAGCTTGCCGCTCGCCTGCAGCCCGCCCGCGGTCTTTTTCAGCACCAGCGAAAACGGCTTGCCGTCGTCGTTCAGCTCCAGTTCCACCAGCGGCGAGAAGGCCTCCGGCAGGCCCTCCAGCTCGGCCCGCGCAGCGGCGGCCGCGGCCGGGTCCGCGGCGAGCCCGGTCAGCGCCAGCGTCTGCCCCTCGATCCGGAGCCGTCCGCGCATCAGCCGGGCCAGCGCCGCCATGCCCGCCTGCGCCGCCCCGGCGAAATCCTCCTCGCCCTCGCCGATCTGCGCCACGGTGATGTCGCCCGCCACCGGCGCGCCATAGGCGGTGTCGAGGTCGAGCGGATCGACCGACCTCGGCAGCTTGCCCGCCTGCCAGGTCACGTTGCCGTCTTCGGCCTCGATGTCGAGCGCAAAGGGCTTGCCGTCGTCGAGGGTGGTCAGGTCCACCTCCGCCACCCAGCCCTCGGGCAGGGCGAAGAGCGGTGCCTCCGCCGCCGCCGCTTCCTTCGGGCTCGGCACCTCACCGCTGAGGCGGATCGCCTGGTCCTCGAGGTCCACCTGGCCCCGCACCAGCGGCAGCAGCGCCTGCGCCCCCGCCTGCGCCGCATCGGCCCAGCCCTCCGGCGCACCGCCGGCCAGCTCCAGCCCCGCAGCGGCCTCGGCGCCGATGGTTTCCGCCAGCGCCGCGCGCATCGCCTCGGAGGAGACATTGCCCTTCCACACCGGCCCGCCCGGCCCCTTCGCACCGCGCAGCAGGAAGGGCCGCACCACGGTCAGGATCTCGGCCTCCGAATGCACCACCCGCCGCCCCGGCACCGCCTCCAGCGCGGCCATCACGCGGGCATGCTCCTCGTCGCTGTCGGCCACGCCGGTCAGCAGGATATCCCGCCCCCGCGCCCGCGCCTCGAGCCCGTGCACAGCGCCCTGCACAGCGGCAGCGGCCTGTTCGTTCACCCTCTCCTCGATGGAGTGCGCGGGCCGTGCCCCGGCATAAAGCCCCAGCACCAGAACTCCGCCCACCAGAACTGCCCCGCCCAAGAGCTTGCGCACGTCAGAAAATCTCCCGGTTCTCAAATCCACGCCTCGGCGTGGCCACATCGTGCCCGCAAGCCGCCCTCCGATGCAAGGCCAAAGCCCGGGCCGATCCCGCTTCGGCACTACCCATCACACGGCTGCCCCAACGCAAAAGGGCGCCCCGCAGGACGCCCCTCAGGATGGACAAGACAGCAATCGCTAGACCGCGGCCTTCCGCATCTCCTCGATGTAGATCTCCCTGAGCCGCGTCGCCACCGGCCCCGGCGTCCCGGCGCCCAGCTTGACCCCGTCGATCTCCACCACCGGCATCACGAAGGCCGAGGCCGAGGTGATGAAGGCCTCGTCGGCCCCCTGCGCCTCCTCGATGGTGAAGGGCCGCTCCTCCACCTTCATCTGCGCCTCGCGGGCAAAGCGCAGCACCGCCGCGCGGGTGATCCCGTGCAGAATCTCGGTGCCGAGCTGCCGGGTCACGATCACCCCGTCCTTCACGATGTAGGCGTTGTTCGAGGTGCCCTCGGTCACCTCGCCCTCCTCCACCATCCAGGCGTCATCCGCCCCGGCCTTCTTGGCCATCATCTTGCCCATCGACGGATACAGAAGCTGCACCGTCTTGATGTCCCGCCGGCCCCAGCGCGCGTCGGGGATCGAGATCACCCGCATCCCCTTGCCCGCCGCCGGGCTCTCGGCAATCGCTTTCTCCTGGTGGAACAGAACCAGCGTCGGCGCCGTGCCTTCCGCCGGATAGGCAAAATCCCGGTCCGCCGCGCCGCGCGTCACCTGGAGGTAGATCATCCCCTCCTCCAGCCCGTTCTTCTCGATCAGCGCCCGGTGGATCGCCAGCAGCTCCTCCTCGGTGCAGGGCGGCGTCATCTCCAGCTCGGCCATCGAGCGCCACAGCCGCTTCGCGTGGCCGTCGAAATCCACCAGCTTGCCGCCCAGCACGGTCGTCACCTCGTAGACGCCATCGGCAAAGAGAAACCCCCGGTCGAAGACCGAGACCTTCGCCTCTTCCTCCGGCAGATATTCCCCGTTCACATAGACGATCCGGCTCATGTGCATTCTCCTTTGCCCGTTGCGGCTTCATCCTTCGCGGCACGCGCCCCGTCAAGTAGGGTGGGCAATCTGCCCACCACCCCTACCCCCGGATCCACCCGGTCTCCACCGCCCGCGCCCAGTCATCCCGGCCATAGGCCTTCGCCGCCGCCACCATGCGCGCAGTGTCGTATGCCGTCTCCCGCAGCTCCACCGCCCAGCCGTCGCCCGCGCGCTCGATCACCGCCCAACGCGCCTCGGGCGCGCCGTTCTGCACCGCGTGGGGCGCGGGCTCGGCATCCTCATAGGCCGGGCAGCCAACCGACCCGGGGTTCACCACCAGCCGGCCCTCCGCCTCCATCACCCGCGGCAGGTGCGAGTGCCCGCAAAGCACCAGCCCGGCACCGATGCCCTCCAGGTCGCCCGCAACCTCCGCCACCGGCCGCTCTGCCAATCCGTCGCCGTCGATCACCTCGAGCAGGTAGGCCTCATCTTCCGACGGCCGCGCATGGCAGAGAAACACCTCCTCCCCCAGCCACACCGTCACCGGCAGCGCCGCGAGCCAGGCCATCTCCGCCGCCCCGATCGCCTCCCGGCTCACCCGGTCGGTGCGCGACATCTGCTCCAGCGGGTCTTCCAGCAGGTAGCGGTCATGGTTGCCGCGAATGCTCACCATCCCCTCCCGCGCCATAAGCAGCGCCGCCGTGCCGCCCGGGTCCATCGGCCCGCTCAGATGGTCTCCGAGGTTGACGACAAAGCCGATCCCCTCGCCGTCGATCTCCGCCAGCACCGCGGCCAGCGCATCGGCATTGCCATGCACATCCGCGATCACCGCAAAGCGCGCCGGCGGGGCGGGGAAATGAACCGCCGGCAGGCTCATCCCCAGAGCGCCGCCTGGCTCGGATGCACCCCGCGCCCGTCATAGGCCAGCGGCGGCATCCGGTCTTCCTTCAGCAGGAGCGGCCCGTCCAGATCGGTATAGCCCACGCCCTGGGCCACCAGCACCGCCGGGGCCATCCCCAGCGAGGTGCCCACCATGCAGCCCACCATGATGCCATAGCCCTCCTCCATCGCCGCCCGCTTCAGCGCCAGCGCCTCGGTGAGGCCGCCCGTCTTGTCGAGCTTGATGTTGATGACGTCATACTTGCCCTTCAGCTTCTTCAGGCTCGTGCGGTCATGGCAGCTCTCGTCGGCGCAGACGGGCACGGGCTTGATGAGCCCCACGAGGCTCTCGTCCTGATCCGCGGGCACCGGCTGCTCCACCAGCGCCACGCCGAGACGCAGGAGGTGCGGCGCCAGATCGCTGTAAATCTCGGCCGACCACCCCTCGTTGGCATCCACGATCAGCCGCGAGCGCGGCGCGCCCCGGCGCACCGCCTCCAGCCGCGGCATGTCCTCCGGCGTGCCGAGCTTGATCTTCAGCAGCGGCCGGTGCGCATTCTCCCGCGCCGCCAGCTCCATCTTCTCGGGCTCGTCCAGCGACAGCGTGTAGGCGCAGATCTCCGGCCCCGGCTCCTTCAGGCTCGCCAGCGCCCAGGCCCGCTCCTCGCGCTGCTTCGCTTCCAGATCCCAGAGCGCGCAATCCACCGCGTTGCGGGCGGCGCCCGCGGGCAGCAGCTTGTAGAGATCGGCCCGGTTCACCTTCTCGGGCAGCCCCCTGATCTGGTCCATCACGCTCGAAAGGCTCTCTCCGTAGCGGGCATAGGGCACGCATTCACCCCGGCCCAGCGCCTTGCCCTCGCGGATCTCCACCGTCACCACGTCGGCCGCCACCTTGGTGCCGCGCGAGATGGTGAAAGGCACCTTGAGCGCGAATTGCTCGGTCTTCGCCGTGATTTCCATGAAGCTCTCCAAATTCACCGTCCCGCGAGGTTAACGCAGGTTTTCTGCAAGTGCGATATGCATGGGCTGTGCATCATCGGTGCATCGCCTGTGCATGGGGTGTGCCTGTGCGATTTTCCGCACAGGCCGAAAGCCTTACCCCACCGTGCCCGCACGGCGCGTTAACCTTTCGGCCCCGCGTCGGGTGGGCAATCCGCCCACCAGAAAGCTCACCCCTTCGGCGCTGGAAGCGCATCCACCAGCCGGCCCGCGCCCTGGCGGAACGGGTCCACCGCGGGCAGGCCCATGCGCGCTTCCACGTCGGCCAGGTAGGCCTCGGCTTCCTCTTCGCTCATGTGCTGGGTGTTGATCGAGATGCCGATCACCTCGCAGCCCGGGTTCACCACCCGCGCCATCATCAGCGCCGCGTCCCGCACCGCCTCCAGCGTCGGAAGCTCGTAGCCCGGCAGGCCGCGCATGTGGGGCCGCGTCGGCTCGTGGCAGAGCACCAGCGCATCGGGCGCGCCGCCGTGGATCAGCGCCAGCGTCACACCGGAATAGGACGGGTGGAAGAGCGAGCCCTGCCCCTCGATCATGTCCCAATGGTCGGGGTCGTTGTCGGGCGTCAGCCACTCGATCGAGCCCGCCATGAAGTCGGCGATCACCGCATCCAGCGGCACGCCGTTGCCGGTGATCAGGATGCCGGTCTGCCCGGTGGCCCGGAAACTTGACTTGATTCCCCGTGCCTTGGCCTCGGCGTCCATTGCAATGGTGGTATACATCTTGCCCACCGAACAGTCGGTGCCCACTGCCAGCAGGCGCATCCCCTTGCGCGGCTCGCCGCTGGCGATCGGGTATTTCACGCTCGGGATCCGCACGTCGTGCAGCTGCCGCCCGTGCTCCTCGGCCAGGGCCACCAGCGTGGGCTCGTGCTTCAGCAGGTTGTGCAGGCCCGAGGCCAGGTCCAGCCCGGCGATCAGCGCCTTTTCCAGCACGTCCATCCAGCTCTGCGCGATGGTGCCGCCGCGGTTGGCCACGCCGATCACCAGCGTCTTGGCGCCTGCGGCCACGGCCTCCTCGATGGTCATGTCGGTCAGCTTCATGTCGGCCTTGCAGCCCTCGAGCCGCAGCTGGCCCACGGCGTTGTCGGGCCGCCAGTCCTTGATGCCCTGGGCCACCTTGGCCGCGAGCGCATCCGGGGCGTCGCCGAGAAACAGAAGATACGGGGTCTCGATCATGGGGGCGTCTCCTTGGTTTGGCGCGATGCTAGCGCCTGCCGTTAAGGATTTTGTGCCATTCTTCAGGGGCGGTTAAGGATTGCGCGCAAGATTTTCCCCTGATGCCGCATCGCAGCGCAACATTCTCGCGCTCCGCCTCCCGACCGGGCAAAATGATGCACGAAGGGCGGAATCGCTGCGCTGCGGCACGAACAGGCTTGCGAGCGGCGGCGCAATAATCTACCAACCACGGCGAGCAACACGAAATATACTTACCCGGAGACCTGCCGCATGTCCTTCCGCCTCCAGCCCGCGCCGCCCTCCCGCCCCAACCGCTGCCAGCTCTTCGGCCCGGGCTCGCGCACCGCGCTCTTCGAGAAGATGGCCGCCTCCGCCGCCGACGTCATCAACCTCGACCTCGAGGATTCCGTCGCCCCCGACGACAAGGCGCAGGCCCGCAAGAACATCATCCAGGCCATCGGCGACGTCGACTGGGGCACCAAGCGCCTCTCCGTCCGGATCAACGGGCTCGACACCCCCTACTGGTACCGCGACGTCGTCGATCTCCTTGAAAACGCGTCGGAAAGGCTCGACCAGATCATGATCCCCAAGGTCGGCTGCGCGGGCGACATCTACGCCGTCGATGCGCTGGTGACGGCCGTCGAGGCCGCCAAGGGGCGGACCAAACGGATCGGCTTCGAGGTCATCATCGAGAGCGCCGCCGGCATCGCCCACGTCGAGGAGATCGCCGCCGCTTCACCCCGGATGGAGGCCATGTCGCTCGGCGCCGCCGACTTCGCCGCCTCCATGGGCATGCAGACCACCGGCATCGGCGGCACGCAGGAGAACTACTACATGCTCCACGGCGAGACCCGCCACTACTCCGACCCCTGGCACTGGGCCCAGACCGCCATCGTCGCCGCCTGCCGCACCCA
>CAYVQK010000137.1:0-10164 GCA_964454145.1 uncultured Oceanicola sp.
GTCTTGCGGAAGACGAGGTTGCCGGTGTCGTCGGCCTTCCAGGCCTTGACGATGGAGAGATCGGCGAAGATGCCCTCCTCGAGGATGTAATCCTTGCCGCCCCAGCTCTTCACTTCCTTGCCCTCGGCAATGACGGTGCCCACGCCGGTGGCGGTGTAGAAGCCCGGGATGCCGGAGCCGCCGGCGCGCATGCGCTCGGCGAGGGTGCCCTGCGGATTGAACTCCAGCTCGAGCTCGCCGGAGAGATACTGGCGCATGAACTCGGCGTTCTCGCCGACGTAGGAGCTCATCATCTTCCTGATCTGCTTGGTGTCGAGCAGCTTGCCGAGGCCGAAGCCGTCGACCCCGCAGTTGTTCGACGCGATGGTCAGATCCTTCGTGCCTGCCTCGACGATGGCGTCGATCAGAAGCTCGGGAATGCCGCAGAGCCCGAAGCCGCCTGCCGCGATGAGCATGCCGTCGAACAGGAGCCCGTCGAGGGCCTCTGCCGCAGATCCGTAGATTTTCTGCATGATGTCTCCTCTGGATGTCTTGCCATCGTTTTCACGCCCAGCCGTGCGGGAGTCAATGAAACAAATGCTGCGCTGCGGCAGGGCAGGGCCAATGGAACAAATTCCAAAGCGTGAATGTTTAAGTGTGAAAGGCAGGAGAGGATGAGATGCATTTTTCAAGATCGAACGGCAGCGCGGGCAGCCCGGATGTGGCCTGCTTCTACGAACCCGATACCGGCTCGTGGGCCTATGTCGCCTCGGACCCGGCGACGGGCAGGGCGGTGATCGTGGACCCGGTGATGAATTTCGACCCGGCCGCCGCGGCCACCTGGACCGAAGCCGCCGACGAGATCGCGGATTACGTCGAGGAGAAGGGCCTAGAGGTGGACTGGGTGCTCGACACCCACCCCCATGCCGACCACTTCTCTGCCGCGCATTACCTGGCCGAGCGGTTCGGCGCGAAGACAGGGATCGGGGAGAAAGTGCTGAAGGTGCAGGACATCTGGGCCGACCTCTACGCCGACGAGAGCCTGAAAGGGCGAAGTGACTGGTGGGACAGGATGTTTGCCGATGGCGAGACCTTCAGCTTCGGCAAGATGGAGGTGAAGGTGATGCTGTCGACCGGGCACACGCTTGCCTCGGTGAGCTACCTCGTGGGCGATGCGATCTTTGCCCATGACACCTTCATGATGCCCGACAGCGGCACCTCGCGCGCCGATTTTCCGGGCGGCTCGGCCCCGGAGCTCTGGGAGACGTTGCAGAACATCCTGGCGCTGCCGGGCGAGACCCGCATCTTCATCGGGCACGACTATTGCAAGGACGGACGCGAGCCGGCCTGCGAGGCCACGGTGGACGAGCACCTTGCGGAGAACGTCCATGTGAAGAAGGGCAGCACGCGCGAGGGATTCATCGAGACCCGCGAGGCGCGAGACGAGACACTCGCACTGCCCGACCGGATGTTGCACGCCTTGCAGGTCAACCTGCGCGGCGGGCGGTTTCCGGAGCCGGATGCGGAGGGGCGGCAGGTGCTGCGGGTGCCCTTCAACCGCTTCCCACCGCGATAGGGCGCGCGGCAGGGCTGCGGGCGCGCGTGGCTACTTGGCGGTTTCCGCGGCCTTGCGGCTTCGCTTGTCGATCAGGTCGACGCCATAGCCCAGAAGCATCCCGGCAAAGCCCCAGACAAGAAGCGCGCCGAGGGCGTAGCCGGCGAGCTGCGCCGTGGTCATCGGGCTGCCCGACTGCAGGCTGTCGGAATAGGCACCGAGGGCGCGAAACCCGCCATAGGCCATCCCCGCGATCGGTAGGACGATCTTGGGCTTCAGCTTGTCGCGCAGGCGGTCGAACATGGGGGGCATCTCCTGATCTTGCAGAACAGGGTTAACGCCGGTTTCGGGCGGGATAGGCCCCAGATTGGGGAATTAGCGTGGCGCGGCTATTTCTTCGCCGCGACCTTCTTTGCGGGGGCCTTCTTGGCGGCGGGCTTCTTGGCCGTTGTTTTCTTGGCTGCGGCCTTCTTTGCCGCCGGGCGCTTCTTGCCCTTGGAGGCGGCCTTCTCGGCGATCAGCTCGACGGCGGCCTCCATTGTGAACTGCTCGGGATCGGCGCCCTTGGGCAGGGTGGCGTTGATCTTGTCCCACTTCACATAGGGACCGTACTTGCCCTCCATGATGGAGACCACGCCCCCCGCCTCGGGGTGTTCGCCGATCTCGCGCAGGGTCTTGGCGGCGCCGCGCCCGCCGCGGGATGCGACCTTCTCGGCAAGGAGCTGCACGGCGCGGTTCATGCCGACTTCCCAGACCTCCTCG
The DNA here is from genome assembly GCA_964454145.1 of uncultured Oceanicola sp. GTDB lineage: Bacteria > Pseudomonadota > Alphaproteobacteria > Rhodobacterales > Rhodobacteraceae > Vannielia. The sequence goes on from CAYVQK010000137.1 coordinate 2,297, forward strand.
ATGCCCTCGAGGTTGGCGTTGGTGCCACCACGATCCGAGGTGCTCTCGGCGTGCTTAAGGTACGGCCCGTAGCGGCCGATGTTGGCCCAGACATTCACCCCGTCCTCCGGGTGCGGGCCGATAAGCCGCGGCAGTTCCAGAAGCTTCAGCGCCTGGGGCAGGGTGACCTCCTCGGGCTGCCACTCCTTGGGTACCGACTGGCGCGGGGGCTTCTTGTTGTCTTCGCTGATCTCGCCGCGCTGGACGTAGGGGCCGAAGCGGCCCTTCATCACCCAGATCTTGTCGCCGCCGTCCTCGCCCAGGAGCTTGCCTTCGGGCGGGATCGCACTTTTCTCGGCTTCCGGGTCGGGCGGGCCGAAGGGGCGGGTGTAGCGGCACTCGGGGTAGTTGGAGCAGCCGATGAAGGCGCCGCCGGAGCGGGCGGTGCGCATCGACAGACGTCCCTGGCCGCAATGGGGGCAGAGCCGCGGGTCGCCGCCCTCGGGCAGCGGCGGAAACAGGTGCGGCTCGAGCACCTCGTTGATCTTCTCGAGCACGTCGGTGATGCGCAGCTCGGAGGTTTCCTCGATCGCGGCCTTGAAATCGCGCCAGAAGGAGGCGAGCACCGATGTCCACTTCGCGTCGCCCGCGGAGATCTCGTCGAGCTCCTCCTCCAGCTTGGCGGTGAACTCGTAGCCGACGTATCGGCGGAAATAGTTGGTGAGGAAGGCGGTGACGAGACGGCCCTTGTCTTCGGGGATCAGGCGGTTCTTGTCCTTGCGGACATATTCGCGGTCCTGGATCGTGGTGACGATGGAGGCGTAGGTGGAGGGGCGGCCGATGCCGAGCTCTTCCATCCGCTTCACCAGCGTGGCCTCGGTGTAGCGGGGCGGGGGCTGGGTGAAGTGCTGTTCGGGCGTGACCGACTGCTTGCCGGCCTTCTCGCCCTCGGCAACCTGGGGCAGGCGGCGATCGTCGTCGTCGAGCACCTCGTCGTCGCGGCCCTCTTCGTAGACCTTGAGGAAACCGTCGAAGAGCACGACCTGGCCGGTGGCGCGCAGCTCGACCTGGCCGTCGCGGGAGCCGACGGTGACGGTGGTTCGCTCGAACTTCGCGCTGGCCATCTGGCTGGCCAGGGTGCGCTTCCAGATCAGGTCGTAAAGCTTGCGCTGGTCGGGCTCGAGGCGAAGGCTCTCGGCGTCCTTCGTCATGTCGGTGGGCCGGATGCACTCGTGGGCTTCCTGCGCGTTCTTGGCCTTGTTCTTGTAGATCCGCGGGGCGTCGGGGACGTAATCGGAGCCGAAGCGCTTGCTGATGGCATCGCGGGCAGACGACACGGCCTCGGGGGCCATGTCGATGCCGTCGGTCCGCATGTAGGTGATGTGGCCGGCCTCGTAGAGGCGTTGCGCCGTGCTCATGCAGGCCCGCGCGCCCATGCCGAACTTGCGGCTGGCCTCCTGCTGGAGCGTTGAGGTCATGAAGGGGGGCGAGGGGTTGCGGCTGTTGGGCTTGGCCTCGACCGACTGCACGGCGAGGTCGCGGCTGTTGATGGCCTGCACGGCCAGTTCGGCGGCGGTCTCGTTCTCGATGTCGTAGCGGTCGAGCTTCTTGCCACCCAGCACGGTGAGGCGGGCCTCGTAGGTCTGGCCGCGGGGCGTGTCGAGCAGGGCCTTCACGCTCCAGTATTCGCGGGCGCGGAAGGCCTCGATCTCCATCTCGCGCTCGACGATCAGGCGGAGGCAGACCGATTGCACGCGGCCTGCCGAACGGGCCCCGGGGAGCTTGCGCCAGAGCACGGGGGAGAGGTTGAAGCCCACGAGATAATCGAGCGCGCGGCGGGCGAGGTAGGCCTCGACCAGTTCCATGTCGACCTGGCGCGGGTTGGCCATGGCCTGGGTGACGGCATCCTTGGTGATGGCGTTGAAGGTGACGCGGCTGACCGGCGTGTCCTTCTTGATCGCCTTGCGCTGGGTGAGGGCCTCCTGAAGGTGCCACGAGATCGCCTCGCCCTCGCGGTCGGGGTCGGTGGCGAGGATGAGCGCGTTGTCGTTCTTCAGCGCGTTGATGATGGCGGCGACGTGCTTCTTGCTGTCGGAGGCCACCTCCCATTTCATCTCGAAGCCATGCTCGGGGTCGACCGAACCGTCCTTCGGGGGGAGGTCGCGGACGTGGCCGTAGGAGGCCAGAACCGTGTAGTCGGCGCCCAGATATTTGTTGATTGTCTTGGCCTTGGCTGGGGACTCGACAACGACAACTGGCATGGGCGGCCTTTCAGGCAATGGGGGTGACTCGAATTGGCGCGCAACATGTGGGGGCTGATCGACGCTTGTCAATGGAGCGATTCCAGCGGCTTGGGCCGTCTCGCGCGGGCGCGTGTGAAGGCGCGCGCGAGGGCGTTCCGATCACGCAGTCTTGACGATGAGGCCGCCGGGGTGGCGTGCGATCTGGCCCTCGAGCTCCAGCGCCAGCAGGTTTTCGGACAGGCGCTGGGCGGGCACCGAGAGGTCGCGGGCGAGCTGGTCTTCGGCGACGGGGGAGGGGCCGATGAGGCCGAGGATGCGGGCGTGGAGGCTGCGGGTTTCGGCGCGGGGGCGCGGGGCCGCGGCGGGCAGGTCGACGGGCTGGGGCGGCGCCTCGGGCCGGGTCGCGGCGGGCTGGCCCAGGGCCTCGAGCACATCGTCGGCGCCGCGCACGAGGGTGGCGCCGTCGCGGATGAGCAGGTTGCAGCCGGAGGCGCGGGCATCGAAGGGGTGGCCGGGCACGGCGAGCACCTCGCGCCCCTGGTCGAGCGCCATGCGGGCGGTGATGAGGCTGCCCGAGCGGGTGCCGGCCTCGACGACCACCACGGCGCGGGACAGGCCCGAGATGATGCGGTTGCGCTTGGGGAAGTGCCGGGCCTGGGGCTGGAGGCCGGGGGGCTCCTCCGACAGCACCAGCCCGCCCTCGGCGATCTGGCCCATCAGCGCGGCGTTCTCCTGCGGGTAGGTCACATCGACCCCGCCGGCGACGACGGCGATGGTGCCGCCTGCGAGGGCGGCCTTGTGCGCTTCGGTGTCGATCCCGCGGGCGAGGCCGGAGGCGATGACATGGCCGGCCTCGGAGAGCTGGCCCGCGAGGCGCGCGGCCATGCGGCGGCCCAGGGAGGAGGCGTTGCGGGCGCCGATGATGGCGAGGGTGGGCTTGTTCAGCAGGGTGAGGTCGCCGCGCGCCCAGAGCAGCGGCGGGGCATCGGGGAGGTCGCGCAGGGCTGTGGGATAATGCCGCTCGCCTGCGGCGACGAGGCGGGCGCCGGCGCGGTTGCCGGCGGCGAGTTCGCGGGCGGCGAGATCGGCGGGGTAGGGCTGGTACTGAGGGACACCTGCGGCGGCGGCGACCTCGGGCAGCGCCTCGAGCGCGGCCTGCGCCGAGCCTTGCTCGACCATCAGGCGATAGAATGTGGTGGGGCCCACCCGTCGTGAGCGCAAGAGACGAAGCCACGCCAGCTTATCTTCTTCCGAGGTGGGTGGTGCGAGGGGGGGTGGGGAAGAAAACAAATCCACGCCAACGTCGCTCCGTCTGCTTGCAGGATTGGTTTTAGGCCTAACTGGTTAACCGGCCCTTAACGCGGCGCGAGATTTCGGGCGAAAATGCGAAATTTTTTGCCGTGGGCAGGCTGGCGCGGGAAAAACACAGGAAAGACAGTGGCTTGAGTGGCGCCGCTTGGAGAATTTTCTTCTGGCGGCGGTGATTGTGGCACAGACGATGGGGTTTCGCGGCCCGGAAAGACCGCGAAACCTGGTTAATCGGGCGTGCTCACCCTGCAGCGCCGCCCACCGTCAGCCCGCCGATCCGCAGGGTGGGAAGGCCCACGCCGACGGGCACCCATTGCCCGGCCTTGCCGCAGGTGCCGATTCCGGGGTCGAGGGCCATGTCGTTGCCGATGGCGGTGATGTTCTTCAGCGAGGTGGCACCGTCGCCGATGAGGGTGGCGCCCTTCACCGGTGCGCCGACCTTGCCGTTCTTCACCCGGTAGGCCTCGGTGCAGGAGAAGACGAACTTGCCGGAGGTGATATCCACCTGCCCGCCGCCGAAGCCCACGGCATAGAGCCCGTCCTCCAGCCCGGCGAGGATGCTCTCGGGGCTTTCGGTGCCGCCGAGCATATAGGTGTTGGTCATCCGCGGCATCGGCGGGTGGGCGTGGCTCTGCCGCCGTCCGTTGCCGGTGGCGGGGACGCCCATGAGGCGGGCGTTCTGCCGGTCCTGCATGTAGCCCACGAGCACGCCGTCCTCGATGAGAGTTGTCCTGCTGCTGGGGGTGCCCTCGTCATCCACCGAGATCGAGCCGCGCCGGTCGGGGATGGTGCCATCGTCCACCACGGTCACGCCCTTTGCGGCCACCTGCTGGCCCATCAGGCCCGCGAAGGCGGAGGAGCCCTTTCGGTTGAAGTCGCCCTCGAGCCCGTGGCCCACGGCTTCGTGCAGCAGGATGCCGGGCCAGCCGGGGCCCAGCACGACATCCATGGTGCCGGCAGGCGCAGGCTCGGCGCGGAGGTTCACCAGCGCGATTCGCAAGGCCTCGCGGGCGGCGGGCTGCCACATGGAAGGGTCGATCAGCCCGCCCAAGGCCACCCGGCCGCCACCGCCATGGCTGCCGCTCTCGCGGCGGCCGTTCTCCTCGACGATGAGGGAGACATAGATGCGGGTCATCGGGCGGGTGTCGGACACCTTTGTGCCGTCGGGCCGCAGGATCACGACTTCCTGAAGGGCGGCAGAGAGCGAGGCGGAGACCTGCACCACGCGGGAATCGAGGGCGCGGGCGAAGGCATCTATCTCGGCCAGGGTCTCGATCTTGACCGGAAACTCCACGCCCTCGATCGGGTCGGCATCGCCATAGAGCCGCCGGTTGGTGGCCATCGGGCCCTCGGCCAGCACCCCGCCGCCGTCGCCCACGGCGAGGCGGGCCGTCTCGGCGGCGCGCAGCAGGGCGCGCTCGGAGAGCTCGGTGGAATGGGCGTAGCCCGAGGTTTCGCCCTTTACCGCGCGCAGGCCGAATCCTTCGGAGGTGTCGAAGCTTGCGGTCTTCAGGCGACCGTCCTCGAAGACCAGGTTCTCGGAGGCGCGGCGCTCGAGAAACAGCTCGCCGTCCTCGGCGCCGTCGGTCGCTGCGCGCAGCGCGCGCAGCGCGGCGGCTTCGTCGAGGCTGGTTTCAAAGGGGCGGAAGCTGTCTGTCATGGGGACTCCTCGGGGCATTTTCGCGTCCCGCGCGCCACATTGCCGCGCTGGAACCGCTTGAGCGATCTGATGTAATATGGTTTGAGACGCGCGAAGGAACAACGGGTGGCCCCGCGAACGCCGCCCCGCAGACGCGCTTCAAGACATGCGAAGGGACGTGCCGATGAAGATTTTCAAGCTCCTTGCCGCCGTGACGACCGGCCTGATGATGGCGTTCCACGGCCTTGCCGCCCACGCCCAGGACGGGATCGAGGGGCTCGAATCCATCGGCAAGCCCCATGAGAAGGGCATAGCCTGGCAGCCCGCCGCCACCGAGCTGGCGCGCGACATCCACTGGCTGGAGGGCATGGTGAACGTGATCATCATCGCCATCTCGCTCTTCGTGGTGCTGCTGCTCGCGATCATCATCGTGAAGTTCAACAAGCGGTCGAACCCGAACCCGGCGAGCTTCACCCACAACACGCCGCTTGAAATCGCCTGGACGCTGGGCCCGATCGTGATCCTCGTCTTCATCGGCGCCTTCTCGCTGCCGGTGCTGTTCAAGCAGCAGGAGATCCCGGAGCCGGAACTGACCATCAAGGCCACCGGCTACCAGTGGTACTGGGGCTACGAGTATCCGGAAGAGGGGATCGTCTTCGACGCCCTGATGCTTCAGCGCGACGAACTCGAGGACTATGGCTACGCGCCCGACGAATACCTGCTGGCGACCGACAATGCGGTGGTGATCCCGGTTGATACCGTGGTCGTGGTCCGCGTGACCGGCGCCGACGTGATCCACTCCTGGACCGTGCCGGCCTTCGGAGTGAAGCAGGATGCCGTGCCGGGCCGGACCGCCGAGCTGTGGTTCCGCGCCGAGCGCGAGGGCGTCTACTTCGGTCAGTGCTCGGAGCTTTGCGGCAAGGACCACGCCTACATGCCGATCACCGTGAAGGTGGTGAGCCAGGAGGCCTATGCCGAGTGGCTGGAGATGGCCACCGAGCAATTCGCCGGGGTGAAGCCCGCGGTGAAGGTGGCTTCGGCCGACTGATCCGACCCCGGGCGGGCCTGCACGGCGCCGCCCGGTCATGTGCTACTGCGCGGGCGATGCGATGAGGCCCGCTAGGGAGGCAGACGACTTGAGCGACGTGAATGCATTCGAGCGGACGGAGGAGCCGGGCTTCGGGGACTATGTGGCCCTGCTGAAGCCGCGGGTGATGTCGCTTGTCGTCTTCACCGCGCTCGTGGGCCTGCTGGTGGCACCGGTGCCGGTGCATCCCTTCATCGCCTTCACCTCGATCCTTTTCATCGCCATCGGGGCAGGCGCCTCGGGCGCGCTGAACATGTGGTGGGATGCCGACATCGACGCGGTGATGACCCGGACCCGCAGCCGCCCGATCCCCGCCGGCAAGGTCGAGCCGGGCGAGGCGCTGGGCCTCGGCGTGGCGCTCTCGGGCCTCAGCGTGATGATGCTGGGCCTCGCCGCCAACCTCGCCGCCGCCGCGCTGCTCGCCTTCACCATCTTCTTCTACGCGGTCATCTACACGATGGTGCTGAAGCGCTGGACGCCGCAGAACATCGTGATCGGCGGCGCCGCCGGGGCCTTCCCGCCGGTGGTGGGATGGGTTGCCGCGACCGGCTCCATCAGCCTCGAGGCGGTGCTGATGTTCGCTCTGATCTTCTTCTGGACGCCGCCGCACTTCTGGGCGCTGTGCCTGTTCATGAAGTCGGACTATTCCGACGCCAAGGTGCCGATGCTGACCGTGACCCACGGCCACGATGCGACGCGCCGGCAGATCTTCATCTACACCCTGGTGCTGGCCGCCTCTGCCGTGGCGCTCGGCTTCACCTCGATCGCCGGGCCGGCCTACATCGCCACCGCCGTGGTGATGAACGCGCTCTTTGCCAAGGGCGCCTGGGACATCCTGCGGCGCTCGACCGAGGCCGCGCAGGCGGATCGCTACGGGGTGGAGAAGCGCTTCTTCAAGCTCTCGCTGGTCTACCTCGCGCTGCACTTCGGCGCCCTGCTGGTCGATGCCGCGCTGCGGGCGATCGGGCTGATCGGGGGCGGCGCATGATCCGGGCGGAGCACGAGATCCACCAGCGCCGGCTGGGGCGGAACGTGGGCGTGGCGATCTCGCTCGTGGCGCTGGTCGTCATCGTCCTGGGGCTCACCTTCGTGAAGGTGACCCGGGGCGGAGTGGAGGCGATGCAGGGCTTCGACCATGCGGTGCGGCCCGGGATGACCACGCCGGAGGGCGGCAACTGATGGCGGCGCCCGAGAAACAGAATGCGCGCGTTGCGCTCTACGCCGCGGGCGTTGTCGTCTTCATGGGCGCGATGGCCTGGGCTGCGGTGCCGTTCTACAACTGGTTCTGCAAGGTCACCGGCTACGGCGGCACGACCTCGGTGGCCGAGGGCGCCAGCGACGTGGTGCTCGACCGCGAGATCACCGTGCGCTTCGACGCCAACATCGACCGCGACATGCCGTGGGTCTTCACGCCCATGCAGCAGAAGATGACGCTGAAGATCGGCGAGACCGGGTTGGCCTTCTACGAGGCCTACAACCCGACCGACCGGCCCGTTGCCGGGCAGGCGACCTACAACGTCGCGCCCTACAGCGCCGGCGGCTATTTCGACAAGATCGACTGTTTCTGCTTCACCGAGCAGGTGCTGCAGCCCGGCGAACGGGTGCAGATGCC
>CAYVQK010000138.1:0-10090 GCA_964454145.1 uncultured Oceanicola sp.
CCCCAACGCTTGCCTTCCCCCTCCGCAAATCGGTAAACAAACCTGACCACTCCGGGGAGCCTGCCAATGACCGTGATCACCTGCATCGACGACCTCAAGCGCATCCACAAGCGGCGCGCGCCGAAGATGTTCTATGACTACTGCGAGAGCGGGAGCTGGACGGAGCAGACGTTTCGGGAGAACACCTCGGATTTCGACAAGATCCGGCTGCGGCAGCGGGTGGCGGTGGACATGTCGGGGCGGTCGACGGCCTCGAAAATGATCGGGCGGGACGTGGCCCTGCCGGTGGCACTGGCGCCGGTGGGCATCTGCGGGATGCAGCATGCGGACGGGGAGATCCTGGCGGCGAAGGCGGCGGAGAAGTTCGGGGTGCCGTTCACCTTGAGCACGATGTCGATCTGCTCGATCGAGGATGTGGCTGAGAACACGAGCAAGCCGTTCTGGTTTCAGCTCTACACCCAGAAGGATACGGATTTCACCGACAACCTCGTGCGGCGGGCCAAGGAGGCCAAGTGCGAGGCGCTGGTGATCACGCTCGACCTGCAGATCCTCGGGCAGCGGCACAAGGATCTGAAGAACGGGCTGACCGCGCCGCCGAAGCTGAGCGTGCCGGTGATGCTCGATCTGGCGACGAAGTGGCGCTGGGGGCTGGGGATGCTGCAGACCCAGCGGCGCGAGTTCCGCAACATCGTGGGTCATGCGAAGGGGGTGGGCAACACCCGCTCGCTGCATGACTGGACGGCGAAGAACTTCGACCAGACGCTGGACTGGGACAAGGTGAAGCGGCTGATGGACCAATGGGGCGGCAAGGTGATCCTGAAGGGCATCCTCGATGGCGACGATGCCGAGGAGGCGGCGAAGCTGGGGGCCGATGCGATCGTGGTGAGCAACCATGGCGGGCGGCAGTTGGACGGGGCGTTGAGCTCGATCCGGATGCTGCCCGAGATCGTGGAGCGGGTGGGCTCGAAGACCGAGGTCTGGCTCGACAGCGGCATCCGCTCGGGGCAGGACATCCTGAAGGCGCTGGCGCTGGGCGCCAAGGGCACGATGATCGGGCGGGCCTATGTGTATGGCCTTGGCGCGATGGGGCAGGCGGGCGTGGAGAAGGCGCTGGAGGTGCTGCAGCGCGAGATGGATATCTCGATGGCGCTCTGCGGCAAGCAGAACCCGGGCCAGTTCGGGCGCGACATGCTGCTGGTGCCGGAGGACTTCGGCGGGCGCTGGCAGTAGGCGTGGGTGCGCTCCGGCGCTGGCTTGGCCTGCTGCTGGCGGGGTGGCTCTGCGCGGTGGCGGGCGTGGCTGCGGCCTGCCCGGCGGGGCCCGGGGCGCTCGAACGGGCGCTGGCATGGCACCGGGTGGGCTTTCTCGACCTGCTGAAGCTGCGGGGGATGGCGACCCCGGAAAACGTGCTGGCGCGGGAGGACGGGCGAGCCGTGGGCCGGGCGATGGCGCTGACCGCTGCCGAGGAAGCGGCGCTGATCTACTGGGAGCATGAGGGGGCGATCTGCCTGGTGGCGCTGCGCGAGGGCGGGGCGCCGCTGGGGCTGGCGCTCGACGCCGATGCGGCGCGGCTCGAGGCGCTGGTGGCCGGCGTGCGGGCCGGGCTCGGGGTGGAGGTGCGGCAGCGGGCGCGGGCGGCGGTGCCGCTGATGGCCGCCCGTGGGCCTGTGGCGGAGGGCGGCTCGGGCGGCGATGCGCTGGAGGCCTTGGCCGAGGTGGTGCTGCCGGCGGAGGTACGGGCGCTGCTGGAGGGCGCGGGCGAGGTGATGGTGCTGCCGGTGCACGGGCTGGGCACGGTGCCATGGGCGCTGCTCCCGGTGGACGGGGGCCGGATGCTGCTCGACGTGGCGCCGGTGACGATCCTGCCCTCGGTGCTGGAACTCACTCCGGATGCGGCGCCGACGGAGGAGATCGGGCGGGGCATTCCGCCGCTCGGCTGGGCTGCGGGTTGGGCGGGGGCTGCGGTGTTCGGTGACCCGGTGGCGGGCGCGGATGCGGACTGGCGCTTTCCGCCCCTGCCGGGTGCGCGGGAGGAGGCCCGGGCGGTGGCCGACGCGCTGGGCGTGGTGCCGCGGATCGGGGCGGAGGCTACCGGTGCAGCGGTGCTGGAGGCGCTGGGGGCGGGGGCCGAGCTGGTCTACGTCGCCGCCCACGGGATCGCCTCGGAGGCGGCGCCGCTGGACGAGAGCTTTCTGGCCATGTCGGACGGCCGCCTGACCGGACGGCAGGTGCAGGAGGCCCGGATGACCGCCCCGGCGCTGGTGGTGCTCAGCGCCTGCCAGACCGGGCTGGGGCAGGCGCACCGGGCGGGCACCATCGGGCTTTCGCGCGCCTTCGTGCTGGCCGGGGCGGGGGCGGTGGTGATGTCGCTCTGGAGCGTGGATGACAGGGCGACGGCGGAGCTGATGGTGCTGTTTGCCACGCAGGAGGGGATGCGGCCGACGCGGGCGCTGCGGGCGGCGATGCTGGAGATGCGGCGGCGCCACCCCGACGACCCGGCGCTCTGGGCCGGGTTCGCGGTGATGGGCGGGATCACGGTGGATGCCTCGGGGCTCTAGCGCCGGGCCTGAGCGCGCAGCGGGAGCAGCAAGAGCGGCGCGAGGGTGAGCAGCAGGGCGACGGCGAGGAAGGCGGCGCGCAGGCCCGCGGCCTCGGAGAGGGCGCCGAGGAGCGGCGGGCCGATGAAGAAGCCGGAGTAGCCTATCACCGCGGCGCGGGAGATCACCGCGGGGCGCATGTCGGGCGGCGAGAGGCGGCCGGCGAGGGCGAAGGCCATGGGCGCGACGATCGAGATGCCGAGGCCCAGCACGGCGAAGCCGAGGTAGGCCACGGGCGGCGTGGGCGCGAGGGCCGCGATGGCGGCGCCCGAGGCAGAGACCAGGGTGGCGAGGGCGGTGAGGCGGACCTCGGAGAAGCGGGCGGTGGCGAATTGCCCGGCGAGCCGCCCGATGCCCATGGTGAAGCCGAGCATGGCGGGGCCGATGGCGCCTTCGGCCGCGCCGCCGCCCAGCGTGCGCTCGATGTGCAGGGCCGACCAGGCCTCGGTCGCCTGCTCGCAGAGGAACCCGATGAGGATGATGGCGCCGCACCAGAAGGCGGCGGGCGGCAGCTTTCTGCGGGGCGGGGGGGCTTCGCCGCCCGGCGGCGCGGGAGGCAGTTCGCGCTGGAGGGCGGCGGCGGCGCAGAGGAGCCCGAGCGCGCCGAGCAGGGCGAAGGTGACGGCAGGCGCGGTGCCCGCGTCGCGCAGGAGCCCGGCGAAGAGGGCGGAGAGCCCGTAGGCGAAGGCGAAGGTGGCGTGGTTGAGGTTCATCAGCGAGCTGTCGGTGCGGGCCTCGATGCCCGAGAGGCGGGCGTTCATCACCACGTCGAGCAGCCCGGAGCTGGCGCCCGCGAAGAGCAGGGCGGCGGCGAAGACGGCGATGGATCCGGCCCACATCGGTGGCTGGAAGGCGAGCGCCATGAGCAGGCAGCCGACGGCCATGGCGGCGCGGCCGAAGCGGGCGTCGAGCCGGGGCGCCAGCCACATGGCCGAGATCGAGCCGATGGCGGAGGCCAGCAGGATCAGGCCCCAGGTGCCGTCATCGGCGCCCACCCCCGCCTTTAGCTGGGGCGTGTAGGCGGCGAAGGCACCCCAGTAGATGCCCACCGCGATGAAGGCGGGGAGCGTGCGTCTGGAGTGGGTTATGGCTTGGCCGAGCGACATGGGCGCAATCGGAATCACGGGCTCGCGGCCAAAGCAACTTCCAAAGTGGGTTGAAAGGCGCGTCAGTGGAGCCGGTATCGACTCCCTGTGAGGTGTCCTGGCGGTGGCGCGGCCCAATCGGGCACGGCTCGCCCCGAATCCCCTTGCCAAACGGCCCTTCCCCCTCTAAGGGAGCGCCTTCACGCGGGCATACAGCCTTGGAGGATGTCCGCACCAACCTAGGAGAATTCAAAATGGCTGGACAGATCCCTGATCTTCACGCCGAGGCCCGGACGGGGACAGGCAAGGGCGCCGCTCGTCAAGCACGCCGCGATGGCATGGTGCCCGGTATCGTTTACGGAGGCGGCGCCGATCCGCTGCCGATCAACCTTCCGTTCAACAAGCTGCTGACCACGCTGCGCGCCGGCCGCTTCATGTCGACCCTGTTCAACATGAAGGTCGAGGGCCAGGACGACGTGCGCGTGATCTGCCGCTCCGTCCAGCGCGACGTAGTGAAGGACCTGCCGGTGCACGTGGACTTCATGCGGCTGAAGCGCACCTCGCGCGTCAACCTCTTCATCCCCGTCGAGTTCATCAACGAGGGCGCGGCCCCCGGCCTGAAGAAGGGCGGCGTGCTGAACGCGGTGCGCCCCGAGGTGGAACTGGTGGTGACCGCCGGTGACATCCCCGAGAAGCTGACCGTGGACCTGAGCGGCCTGAACATCGGCGACACCGTGACGATCTCGAGCGTCACCCTGCCGGAAGGCGCCACGCCGACCATCGACCGCGACTTCGTGATCGCCAACATCTCCGCGCCCTCGGGCCTGCGTGCCTCCGAGGACGAGGCCGAGGAAGAAGTGGCCGCCGACGAGGTTCCGACCGCTTCCGAGGAAGAGGCCGCCGCCGAGGAGTGATCTCCCGCGAGGCATGGAATTGGAAAGGGCGTCCTTCGGGGCGCCCTTTTTGTTGGGGTTGAAAGCGGTGAGGCAAGATACTTGTTCGCTGACGGCCAGAGGCCGAGGCGCTTTCCGGTGAGGTTTCGACGGCTTTCGGGAGAGACGGTCTCAGTAGGACTGCCATGCCGGATGTGCTGACGAAGCCGCCCCTTGTCGAAAAGATAGATCGACCCGCAAGCGTCGTGCGATATCTACACAAACATCAAGTTATGGGTGCGGTCGCCCGGATGCCGGTGATAGCACTTGAACACGAAGATCAGCCGCCAAGCAGCTTCTTTCTCGCTGCGTAATCGTCGGCTTCAATCTCGCCGCGCGCCAACCGCAAGTCGAGTTCCGACAGCGCATCGGCGCTTTTGCCCGTCGAAGTAGCGCCGTCGAGGCGGCGGACGAACCAGACAATGCCCGCTACGACGAGGCCCAAGATGATGAGCCACAGCACCGGTCCGAACATCATCCCGTAACCGTAACCGTAGCCCCAGTTCATCATGTGTTCATATCCCTCCGGGTCAGCAAATGCGGGCGATGCGAGAGCAATCATGGGTATTGCAAGGCGAAGCATGTTTGGACTCCTCAAGTGATCGAAGACAATTGTGAATCAGGCGGGCGGCAGAGTCGTTGACCGAAATCAACTTGTTCCATGATTTGGCGATCGCACGCGATAGCACCAACAATGGGGAATTGGACACTTTGGGCTCGATCCGGCCGTTCGCTGCATGCTGCAGGAGCGCTCTCGCGCAAAGCGGGCCAGCGTTGTTCTCCGTCAACTCACCGCGGCAAGGTCACAGTAATCGGCCTCCCCCGCGTCGCCACCACGGTGTGCTCGTATTGCACGCAGGCGGCACGGGGGGTGGAGAGGAGGCTCCAGCCGTCACGGCCTTCCTCGGCGAAGTGGCCGCCGCGGGAGAGGAAGGGTTCGACGGTGAGCACGAGGCCTTCGGTGATGGCGCGGCGGTCGCGGGTGGGCCAGGTGGGGATTTCCTCGGGGTATTCGTGGAGCGCGCGGCCGGTGCCGTGGCTGGCGAGGTTGCGGATGAGGGTGTAGCCGCGTTTGGAAGCGAACTGGCCGATGGCGGTGCCGATGGCGCCGAGGGGCCGCCCGGCGCGGACTTGCGCCACGCCGATCTGGCAGGCCTTGCGGCCGTCGGTGCAGAGGCGTTTCAGCGAGGCGGGCACGTCGCCGACGCGGAAGCTGGCGCCGGTGTCGGCGAAGAAGCCGTTCTTCGAGGCGGAGACGTCGATGTTGACGAGGGTGCCGGCGCGGATCACCGAGGCGCCGGGGATGCCGTGGGCGATGACGTCGCCCGTGCTGATGCAGGTCGCGCCGGGGAAACCGTAGCAGGCCTGCGGGGCGGAGAGGGCACCTTCGCGCTCGAGCATCTCGGCGCCGATGGCGTCGAGCTCGGCGGTGGTCATCCCCGGCTCGAGCGCGCGGCCCATGGCCTGCAGGGTTTCGGCCACGATGCGGCCGATTTCCTTGAGCCCGTCGAGCTCGTCTTCCTTGGTGATGGTCATGGTGCGGGCTCCTTTGCGGCCAGCCTAGCGGGGTCCGGCGGGCAGCGGTAGGGTAGGGCGACAGGGAGGGTCTTCCATGAGCGATGACGTCACGCTGCACGGCTATCACTTCAGCGTCTACATGCGGGCGGCGCGGATGGCGCTGGCCCTGAAGGGGATAAGCTGGGCCGAGGTGGAGGTGAACCCCTTCGACGAGGCGGGGCGGGCCGGGCTGGTGGCGCTGAACCCCTTCGGGCGGGTGCCGGTGCTGGTGCATGGCGGGTTCACGCTCTACGAGACCGCGGCGATCACCGGCTACGTGGACCGCGCCTTCGACGGGGCGCCGCTGATGCCGGAGGGGGCGCAGGCGGCGGCGCGGGCGAGCCAGGTGATGGGGATCGTGGATGCCTATGCCTATGTGCCGCTGGTGCGGCAGGTGTTCTCGCACGGGGTGTTCCGCCCGGCGGAGGGGCACCAGGGTAGCGCCGAGGTGGTGGCGGAGGGGTTGCGGGTGGCGCCGCGGGTGCTGGGCGCGCTGGAGGCGATCGCGGCGGAGGGGCTGGTGCTGGATGGCCGCCTGAGCCGGGCCGATTGCCACCTGGTGCCGATGGTCGATGCCTTCACGCGGCACGAGGCGGGGGCGGAGATGCTGGAGGGGTTCCCGGCGCTGGCGGGCTGGTGGGCGCGGGTGCGCGAAGAGCCGGTGGTGGTGGCGAGCGATCCGGGGTTGCCGGGGTGACACGGATGGTGGGCAGATTGCCCACCCTACGGGTTGCATGGGGCCTTGCGCCACGGCATTGAGGCCGGGAAAGGGAGCGGTGCGATGCAGCTTTGGGTCGGGCTCGGCAATCCGGGCGAGAAATATGCCGGCAACCGGCACAACATCGGCTTCATGGCGGTGGACCGGATCGCCGCGGACCATGGCTTCGCGCCCTGGCGGGCAAAGTTCCAGGCGGAGCTGAGCGAGGGGCGGCTGGGCAGCGAGAAGATCGTGCTGCTGAAGCCGATGACCTACATGAACCTCTCGGGTCAGTCGGTGGGCGAGGCGATGCGCTTCTTCAAGCTGGAGGCGCCGGATGTGACGGTGTTCCACGACGAGATCGACCTGGCGCCGGGCAAGCTGCGCTGCAAGGCGGGCGGCGGGCATGCGGGGCACAACGGGCTGCGCTCGATCCACGAGCACATCGGCCCGCATTATGACCGGGTGCGCATGGGCGTGGGCCATCCCGGCCGCAAGGAGGCGGTGCCGGGCTGGGTGCTGAAGGATTTCGCCAAGCATGACGCCGAGTGGCTGGACGACATGCTGCGGGGCATTTCGGATGGCGCGGCGGAGCTGGCGGCGGGCGATGCCGGGCGTTTCATGAACGCGGTGGCGCGGCGGATGCAGCCGGCGAAGGCGGAGAAGAAGGCCGAGGCGAAGGCTGATGCGCCGGAGAAGCCTGCGGCGCCGGTTGTGGAGCCGGAGGCGGAGACCCGTTCGCCGTTGCAGCGGCTCGTGGACAAGTTCCGTTGAGCCTGCGGGGCGCTGGCCTCATCCCCAGGGGGACGCTCACTGCAAGGTCGTGATCGGCGCGCGCGGTGGGTCAGTCGATGCGAAAGGTCTTGTCGCGGCTGGTGGCGCCGCTGGTCAGGATGAGCCGGGTGGGCGCGATGCCGAGGGCATGGGCGAGGTGCTTGCGGACGGTGGCATTTGCCTTGCCGGCCTCGGGGGCCGCGGTGGTGGTGACATGCAGCAGCCCCGACTGGTGGAAGACGGTGTCGCGCGCAGCGTTGGGCGTGACACGCACCCTGAGGGTGGCGCCGGGTTCGGCGAGGTGGGCGAAGGCGCCCTTTTGCATCCGCGGTTTCGACATGGCAGTGATATCTAGAGTGACGCAGGGAGCGGCGGATGGCGACGGGATTCTTCTGGGATGAGCGGTGTTTCTGGCACCATGGCGGCGACTATGCGCTGACCCTGCCGGTGGGGGGCTTCGTGCAGCCGGGCGCGGGCGGGCTGCCGGACGGGCCGGAAACCAAGCGGCGGCTGAAGAACCTGATGAGCGTGAGCGGGATCGACCGCGATCTGGCGATGCGCGGCGCGGCGGAGGCCTCGGAGGAGGAGCTGCGGCGGGTCCATCCGGCGGGGTATCTCAGGGCGTTCAAGGAGATGTCGGACGCGGGCGGCGGCGAGCTTGGGCTGCGCACGCCCTTCGGGCGGGGTGGATACGAGGTGGCGGCGCTCTCGGCCGGGCTGGCGGTGGAGGCGGTGCGGGCGGTGTGCGCGGGGGATCTGGACAACGCCTATGCGCTGTCCCGCCCGCCGGGGCACCACTGCAAGCCGGATTGGCCGAACGGGTTCTGCCTCATGGCGAACATCGCCATCGCCATCGAGGCGGCGCTGGCCGAGGGGCGGGTGGAGCGCGTGGCGGTGCTCGACTGGGACGTGCACCACGGCAACGGCACGGAGGCCTGCTTCTGGGACCGGGGCGATGTGCTGACCGTGTCGATCCACCAGGATCGGAACTATCCGCTGGACACCGGCGGCGCAGAGGCGCGCGGCGAAGGGGCCGGGGCGGGCAAGAACCTGAACATTCCGCTGCCGCCGGGCGTGGGGCACCGGGGATACCTTGCGGCGATGGACAGGCTGGCGCTGCCGGCGATCCGGGCCTTTGCGCCGGACCTCATCATCGTGGCCTCCGGCTATGACGCGGGCGCGATGGACCCTTTGGGGCGGATGATGTGCACCGCGGATACCTTCGGCGAGATGACGGCGCGGGTGAAGGCGCTGGCGGGCGAGATCTGCGGCGGGCGGCTGGTGATGGTGCACGAGGGCGGCTACTCGGAGGCGCATGTGCCGTTCTGCGGGCACCGGGTGCTGGAGGCGTTGAGCGGGAGCGCGGTGCATGTGCCCGACCCGCTGAAGGCGACCCTGGAGGCGCGGCAGCCGGGGCCCGCGTTCGATGCGTTCATCGAGCGGGTGATCGCCGAGCAGGCGGAAGCTGCGGGGTTGTGAGCGGGGGGTAGCGGGATTCACCTTGCCTTACGGCGCTGAATTGTCTTGCCAGAATCCGCGGCGCGCCGAATTATCCGTTCATGCTGAAACCGCAACCGCCCTTTGCCAGCGAGGATGTGGCCGCCGTCTACGAGGGGTTTCCCGAGGCGGTGCGCGAGGCGCTGTTGTCGCTGCGCCAGCTGGTGTTCGAGGTGGCGGAGGCGACGCCGGGGGTGGGTGCGCTGGAAGAGTGCCTGAAGTGGGGGCAGCCGACCTATGTGACGCCGGAGACCAAGGCCGGATCGCCGCTGCGGCTGGCCTGCTCGAAGGAGGGCAAGCTCGGGGTCTTCGTGCATTGCGCGACGCGGATCATTCCGGATTTCCGGTCGCTGTTTCCGGAGGGGTTCCGATTTGACGGCACGCGGGGCGTGCTGTTCGAGCCGGGCGAGGAATTGCCGCTGGACGAGCTGCGGATGCTGGTGGCGAGCGCCCTGACCTACCACGCGCGAAAGAAGTTCCAGGCGGCTTAGGGGAGAGGTCGGCGAGTCGGGACAAGTCCCGACCTACGGCGTCATGCGGAATGGGCGCCCTCGGCGAGGCTTTTCACAAAGGAGGTCACATCGGCGGCGGGCTTGCCCTCGGCGATCTGGGCGACGATGGCGGAGCCGACCACGGCGCCATCGGCCACGGAGGCGATGGTGCGGGCGTTGTCGGGGGTCTTGATGCCGAAGCCGACGATGACCGGCAGGTCGGTCTGCGCCTTGATCCGGGCGACCTCGGGGCCGACGTCGGTGGCCTGGGCCTCGGCGGAGCCGGTGATGCCGGTGATGGAGACGTAGTAGACGAAGCCCGAGGTGTTCTGCAGCACTTTGGGCAGGCGCTTGTCGTCGGTGGTGGGGGTGGCGAGGCGGATGAAGTTGAGCCCGGCCTTCTGTGCCGGAATGCAGAGCTCGTCATCTTCCTCGGGGGGCAGGTCGACCACGATGAGGC
>CAYVQK010000139.1:0-10059 GCA_964454145.1 uncultured Oceanicola sp.
CGCCCGCGCATCCTCGTCGCCAAGATGGGCCAGGACGGCCACGACCGGGGCGCGAAGGTGATCGCCACGGCCTTCGCCGACATCGGCTTCGACGTGGACGTGGGCCCGCTGTTCCAGACGCCGGAGGAAGCCGCGCAGGATGCGGTGGACAACGATGTGCATGTGGTGGGGATCTCCAGCCAGGCTGCGGGGCACAAGACGCTGGCGCCGAAGCTGGTGGCGGCGCTGAAGGCGGCCGGGGCAGAGGATATCATCGTGATCTGCGGCGGGGTCATTCCGCAGCAGGATTATGACTTTCTCTACAAGAACGGGGTGAAGGCGATCTTCGGGCCGGGCACGAACATTCCGTCCGCGGCGCAGGATGTGTTGAAGCTGATCCGAGAGGCGCGGGGCTGATGGCGGATGGGCTGACGCTGCCCTGGCTCGTCACGGCCGTTGCCGTGCCGGCGCTGGGCTACGTCGGCGCGCTGGTGCTGCAGCGGCTCAAGGAGGTGCGCGACTGGCGCATCGCGCGGCTCGACGAGAAGATTCGCGACGTCTACGCGCCGCTCTACGCCGATGCCGTGCTGGGCGAGGCGATCTGGACCGGATTTTCCGGCGTGCGCTGGCCCGCCCACGGGATGATAGGCTACGACCCGGACGGGCCGGCGACGACCGAGGAGGAGCGGGAGAAGTGGCGCGCGGCGGTGCGTGATCTGTTCATGCCGGTGAACGAACGGATGGAGGCGCGGATCCTTGCCCATGCGCATCTGCTGGCCGAACCGGAGATCAAGCCGCTGATCTCGCGCTTTCTGGTGCATGTGGCGGGCTACCGGCTGATCATCGAGGCCTGGGAGGCCGGGGACTACTCGCGCCATATCTCGCTGGTGGAGTTTCCCGAAGGGATCCGGGCGGTTCTGGAAAAGCGGCTGGTGGCGCTGATGGCGGAGCAGGACCGCTACGCGCGGCGCTGGCTGTTCTGAGGGCCCGGGGGGACTGGTGCGCGCCTGACCCGACGGAGAGGCCGTGGTGGGGGCGGTCCTTGAGTATTTTCAGCAAGAAAATGAGGCGGGTTGTGCTTTTGCGGAGGCCGTGGCTTTGATGTGGCCATGATCGAGTTTGACCATATCGCCGTGCTCTGCGGCCGGCTTGAGGACGGGGTGGCCTGGGTGGAGGAGGCGCTTGGCGTACCGCTTGCCCCAGGCGGACGGCACGAGGCTTTCGGCACCCATAATGCGCTGCTGTCGCTGGGGGGCGAGGAATACCTGGAGGTGATTGCGGTGGACCCGGAGGGGGCCGAGCCGGGGCGGCCGAGGTGGTTCGACCTCGATCGGTTCCAGGGGCAGCCGCGGCTGGCACGCTGGGTGTGCCGCGTGGATGACCTGGAGGCCGCCGTGGCGGCGCATCCGGGCGCGGGCGTGCCGATGGCGTTGCAGCGGGGGGACTATCGCTGGGCGATGGCGGTGCCCGAGGATGGCATCCTGCCGATGAACAACATGCATCCGGCGCTGATCGAGTGGCAGGGGCCGCACCCGGCGCCGAAGCTGCCGGATCAGGGTGTGCGGCTGGTGGAACTGCTGGTGGGCCACGCGGAGGCGCGGGAGCTTAAGGGGCTGGGGCTGGAGGATGCGCGGTTTCGCTTTCTGAAGGGGCCGACCCGGATGGCGGCGCGCTTCGACACGCCGGGGGGCGTGAAGTGGCTGAGGTGAGGCTGGCCGGGCCGGAGGAAGCCGAGGCGATCTGCGGGCTCATCAACTGGGTGATCCGCGACACCATCGTGACCTTCAACAGTGTCGAGAAGGCGCCGGGCGAAGTCCTGAAGGCGATGGAGGGAGGCCAGCCCTACTGGGTGGCCGAGGCGGAAGGAAAAGTGGTGGGCTATGCCACCTACGGGCCGTTCCGCAACGGGGTGGGCTACGGGCGCACCAGGGAACACTCGATCGTGCTCTTGCCCGAGGCCTGGGGTCGGGGGGCGGGGCGGGCGCTGATCGGCGCGCTCTGTGCCCATGCGAAGGCGGCGGGGGTGCATTCGATGTTTGCCGGGGTCAGCGGGGAGAATGCGGCCGGGGTGAATTTCCATGCGGCCGTGGGCTTTACCGAGGTGGCGCGGCTGCGCGAGGTGGGCTGGAAGTTCGACCGCTGGCACGACCTTGTGCTGATGCAGAAATTCCTGTGACCCCGGGGGCTTGCGCCGTTATGGTGCCCCCATGTCGCTCTGGTCCCGCATAGGTGATGCACTGTCGGCTCTTCGCGCGGGCGAGGGGCTGGCGGCGGTGTTCGACAAGCTGCGCACCGCGCCGGAGCGCACGGTGGGCTTCACCATCGCCGTGATCGCGCTGGGCGCGAAGATGGCCAAGGCCGACGGGATGGTGACGAAGGACGAGGTGACGGCCTTTCGGGAGGTCTTCACCATTCCGCCCGCCGAGGAGGCCAATGCGGCGCGGGTCTTCAACCTCGCGCGACAGGACGTGGCGGGCTTCGAGGACTATGCCGCCCGAATTGCGCGGATGTTCGAGGATGGCCACGGGGCGCTGACGGACCTGCTGGAAGGGCTCTTTCACATCGCGATGGCGGATGGCGAGTATCACCCGAAGGAGGATGACTTCCTGGCGCGGGTGGCGGAGATCTTCCGGGTGAGCGACCGAGAGTTCCGCTCGCTGCGCGCCCGCTTCGTGCCGGATGCGGAGCCCGATCCCTACGAGGTGCTCGGGGTCAGCCCGGACATGCCGCGGGAAGAGATCCGCGCGGCCTGGCGGCGGCTGGTGCGGGAGAGCCACCCCGACGTGATGATGGCCCGCGGCGTGCCGGAGGAGGCGGTGCGGATGGCCGAGAAGCGGCTGATCGCCATCAACCGGGCGTGGGAGGAGATCAGCGCGCGGTGAGACTGGCCACCTACAACGTGGAATGGTTCAACAGCCTCTTCGACGAGGCGGGCCGGCCCCTAGCCGATGACGGCTGGTCGGCGCGCTACCAGGTGACCCGGGCGCAGCAGCTCGAGGCGCTGGGCATCGTCCTCACTGCGCTGGATGCCGATGCGGTGCTGATCGTGGAGGCCCCTGACTGGAAGCCGCCACGGCGCACCGAGGCGGCGCTCGAGGCCTTCGCCAAGCTCTTCGACCTGCGGGCGAAACGGGCGCTGACGGGCTTTGCGAACGACACGCAGCAGGAGCTGGCGCTGCTCTATGACCCCTATACCGTGGAGGCGCGGCACGACCCGGTGGGCGCGGGCACCGGCAAGAAGGGCAGCGAGGATGCGCCGCGCTTCGACGGGGTGTTCCGGATCGACCTCGACATCGACGCGCGGGAAGACCTGGTGAGCTTCTCCAAGCCGCCGCTGGAGGCGGAGCTGCGGCTGAAGGGGATCGAGGAGGTGGTGCGCTTCATCGGGGTGCATATCAAGAGCAAGGCCCCGCATGGGGCGCGCTCGAAGGCGGATGCCACGCGCATCGCCATCGCCAACCGGCGCAAGCAGCTGGCGCAGTCGATCTGGCTCAGGCACCGGGTGGAGCAGCATCTTTCGGCGGGGGAGGCGCTGATCGTTGCGGGCGACTTCAACGATGGTCCGGGGCTCGACGAATACGAGGAGCTGTTCGGCCGGTCGGGGCTGGAGATCGTGCTGGGCGCCGATCAGCCGGAGGCGATGCGGCTGATCGACCCCCACGCGCGGCAGGCGCTGGCGGGGGGCAAGCTGCAGGCCCATGACACCTCGGCGCGCTTCTACATCCGGGAGGAAAGCCGCTACCTCACGGCGCTGCTCGACTACATGATGCTCTCGCCCGGGCTGGCGGCGAAGGCGAAGGGCTGGCGGATCTGGCATCCCTTTGACGACCCTCACATTTATGCCGTGCCGGAGCTGCGCGAGGCGCTGCTGACGGCCTCCGATCACTTCCCTGTCAGCGTCGATCTCGACCCCGGCCTTTGAATCGACTCGCCCGAGCGCCTATGTTGGAGCCATGAAACACCTTGCTGCCCTGACCCTTGCGAGCGTGCTCGCCCTTGGCCCGGCCGTGGCGCAGGAGGCCGATCCCCGGCCTCGCGGCGACATGGATGAGGGCTTCAACCTCGTGGAAGAGGGGATGATGCTCTTCTTCCGCGGCCTCGCCGAAGAGATGGAGCCCGCGTTGAAGGACATGGCGCGGGAGATGGAGCCGGTGATGCGCGATCTGGCCGAAACGCTCGGCCCGAAGATGGCCGAGCTGGCGGAGATGATCGGCGAGTTCGACCAGTACCACCCGCCGGAGAAGCTGGACAATGGCGACATCATCATCCGGCGGAAGACGCCGGAGGAGATGCAGCGCGAGGCGCCCGCGCGGCCCGTGCCGGAGTTCGACCCGGAGGGCGAGATCGAGCTTTGAGTATGCGGTGGGTGAAAGCCCACCTGACGCTCAATCCCCGGCGAGCCGCACCTCCATCTCGCAGCCCAGCTCGGAGGCGAGCGACTTGAGCCGCGCTTCGGCCACCTCGCCGTAGAGGTCGGCGGAGGCGCGGGGGAGCACCAGCTTGAGCTCCTTGCGCTTGGGCCGATACTCCAGCCGGCACATGGCCTCGGGGTTGTTGCCGGAGAACATCGCGCCGAAGCGCATGGCCTTGCCCAGCACCACCGCCATCTGCCGGTCCTTCTCGGACAGCAGCCCGACCATCGCCTCGAGATGGGAGTCGGGGGCGGCGTTGCGGTAGCGGTGCAGCAGGGCGAGGCCGACGAAGACGCGGCCCTTGTGGTCGATCCCGCCGAGGTTGGAGCGGGTGGCGTTGTCGAAGCAGACCTCGCCGCGGTAGTCGGGGTGGGCGCGCCAGCTCACATCGTGCAGCAGGCAGGCGGCCTTGATCAGGCGCTGCTTGTCGGGCCGGGCCGAGCGGAACAGCGGCAGGACGAAATCGTAGAGCGTGCGCCCGAAGCCGGGTACGCGGGCGTTCTGCACCTCGTCGAAGCGGCAGGCCTCGATCAGCGGATCGCGGGCGCGGATGAGGTCGGACATCTGCTCGTAGAGCATGCCCTCGCGGATGCCGTAGGCCGAGATCCAGACCTCCTTGGTGCCGAACTTCTTCATCAGGCGGCGCAACACCTCGCCGGCGATGGGCACCAGCGCGATCCGGGCCGAGGACAGGCCGGCCTCGGCGCGGACCTCCTCGAGATCGCGGCCGCGCAGCCAGTCGAGCGTCTTGCGGAGCTGGGCGGGGGTGGCGTGGTAGTCGTGCAGCACGTGCAGCGGGTAGCCGCGGCGGACGATGTCGAGCTTGGCGATGGCCCGCCAGGAGCCGCCGACGAGGTAGAGGCGCTTGTGCTTGGGCAGCTTGTCGGACAGCCGGGTGAGCACCGCGTCGATCTCCGCCTTGCGGGCCTTCTTGCCGCCGGAGATCGTCTTCAGCCGCAGCGGGCCGAGGGAGGTGGAGGCGCGGGCGCCCACGCCGCCGTCTTCCAGCAGGGCGAGCTCCATCGAGGAGCCGCCGATGTCGCAGGCGAGCCCGGTGGCGCCGGGCCAGCCGACGAGCACGCCCTGGGCGGAGAGGCGGGCCTCTTCCTCGCCGTCGACCACGTAGACCTTGAGGCCGGTAGAGGCTTCGATCACGGCGCAGAACTCGGGCCCGTCGTCGGCGTTGCGCACCGCCGCCGTGGCGCAGGCGGTGAGCGGCGGGATGCCCATGCCCTCGGCCAGCGCGTGGAAGCGGCGGATCGCGGCCAGCGCCCGCACACGGCCCTCGGGGTTGAGCTTGCCGGTTTCGCCCATGCCTTCGCCGAGGCCGCACATCACCTTTTCATTGAAGAAATAGGCGGGCGAGCGAGCCGCGCCGTCGAAGATGACAAGCCGGACCGAGTTGGAGCCGATGTCGATGACGCCGACGCGGGAGAGCGCCTGGGCATCGGGGTGGTCGAAGATCGCGCGTCCGAAGGGGCCCCAGCCGCGTTGCTGCTCGCCTGATCCGTCCATGTCCTCTCCCCGGGAGGTTGTCGCCTGTCCCTGATAGAGGGCTCGGGCTGCGAAGGTCAATCTTTGGAGTGGGCGAGCTCGGGCACGTCGCTGGCGCCAGCCGACCCGCGGCCCGAGAGCGACGGGTTCTCCATGAAGAAGCGGTGGCAGGAGAAGGGCTCGGCCCCTTCGGTGAGGGCCGGGCGGTAGAAGCTGCCGTCGGGCTTCATCACCCAGCTCTGCGCCGTGTCGGCCATGTTGGCGGCCATCACCTGCTCGGTGATCTGCGCCTTCACGGTGGGGTTGGTGCATTCCACCAGCGTTTCGACCCGGCGGTTGAGGTTGCGGCCCATCCAGTCGGCCGACGAGATGTAGACCCGCGCCTTCTTGGACGGCAGCCCGTGACCGTTGCCGAAGCAGACGATGCGGCTGTGCTCGAGGTAGCGCCCGACGATGGACTTGACCCGGATGTTCTCCGACAGCCCCTTGATGCCGGGGCGCACGCCGCAGATGCCGCGGATGACGAGGGAGATCTTCACCCCGGCTTGGGAGGCGGCGTAGAGCGCGTCGATCACGTCGGGCTCGATCAGCGAGTTCATCTTGGCCCAGATCTCGGCGGGCTTGCCGGCCCTGGCGTGCTCGGCCTCGGCGGCGATCATCCTCAGCAGGGTGGGCTTCAGCGAGATCGGGGAGATCGAGAGGTTCTCGAGTTCGCCGGGCTGGGCGTAGCCGGAGAGGTAGTTGAAGACCTTGCCCGCGTCGCGCCCCAGCGCCTTGTCGCAGGTGAAGAGCGACAGGTCGGTGTAGATGCGCGCGGTGATCGGGTGGTAGTTGCCGGTGCCGAAGTGGGTGTATGTCACCAGCTCCTTGCCCTCGCGGCGGACCACGGTGCTGATCTTGGCGTGGGTCTTGTACTGCATGAAGCCGTAGACGACATGGGCGCCGGCCCGCTCCAGCCGGCGGGACTGGCGGATGTTGGCGGCCTCGTCGAAGCGCGCCTTCAGCTCGACCAGCGCGGTGACGGACTTGCCGTCCTCCGCCGCCTCGCAGAGCGCCTCGACGATGGGCGAAGTCTTGGAGGTGCGGTAGAGGGTTTGCTTGATGGCCACCACGTCGGGGTCGCGGGCGGCCTGCTGGAGGAAGCGGACCACCATGTCG
The DNA here is from genome assembly GCA_964454145.1 of uncultured Oceanicola sp. GTDB lineage: Bacteria > Pseudomonadota > Alphaproteobacteria > Rhodobacterales > Rhodobacteraceae > Vannielia. The sequence continues at coordinate 7,044 of CAYVQK010000139.1, forward strand.
AAGGTCTCGTAGGGGTGGTGCAGAAGCATGTCCTTCTGGCGGATCGCGGCGAACATGTCGCCCTCGTGGTCCTGCACACGCTCGGGAACGCGGGGGGTGAAGGAGGGCCAGAGCAGATCGTGCCGGCTGTCGACCACCAGCTCCTTGAGGTCGGCCACGCCGAGGATGCCGTTGGTCTCGATCACCTCCTCCTCGTCGACGTCGAGCTCGCGCATGATGAGTGCCTTCAGCGCCTTGGGCGCGCCGCCCGACATGTTGAGGCGGATCACCTCGCCGCGGCGGCGGCGCTTGAGCGCGGTTTCGAACTCGCGCACCAGGTCTTCGGCCTCTTCCTCGAGTTCCAGGTCGCTGTCGCGCAGCACGCGGAAGGTGCAGGAGCCCTTCTCGCGGTAGCCCGGAAAGAGCGAGCCGATGTGGAGCCGCAGCAGCGCCTCGAGCGGCAGAAAGCGATTGTGGCCCTCCTCGGCGGGCAGGGAGATGAAGCGGTCGACCTGGTGGGGGATCGGCAGGATCGCGTCGAGCTTGCGGCCCGAGCGCTCGCTCTCGAGCTGGAGCGCCAGGCAGAAGCCGGTGTTGGCGATGAAGGGGAAGGGGTGGGCCGGGTCGATCGCAAGCGGCGAGAGCACGGGGAAGACCTGGGCCAGGAAATAGTCGGCCAGGAAGGCGTGATCGGCCTTGGTGAGCTGGCCGGCGTCGAGGATGGAGATGCGGTTGGCCTCCATCTCCTCGCGCAGCGTGCGCCAGGTTTCCTGCTGGCGGGCCATGAGCTTGCGGGCATCGGCGTTGATCAGCACCAGCTGCTCGGCCGGCGTGGTGCCGTCTTCGGCCAGCATGGTGTTGCCGGCGCGGGCCAGCTCGCGGAGGCCGGCGACGCGGACGGTGTAGAACTCGTCGAGGTTGGTGGCCGAGATCGACACGAAGCGGACCCGCTCCAGCAGTGGCACGCGGGGGTTCTCGGCCTCCTCCAGCACCCGCCAGTTGAACCCCAGCCAGGAGAGCTCGCGGTTGTAGAAGCGCGACGGCCCGGTGAGGTCGTCGTCCACGGCGACGGGGTCGGGGTAGGCGGAGGCGAGGAAATCGGACTGGGTCATGGCGCGGGTTTATGTGGGGAAGGTCACGTTTCGATGACGTTTTTCATCCCTTTATCTGCCTGAAATCCCGTCATTGTCCAAGACCTCGCGGGCGAGTTTGCGGCCGAGCTTGCGGCCGGTGGCGAGCTGATGCCTGTCGAGCGCGGCCACGGTACGGCGCGCGGCGGCGGCGGAGCGCTCGATCCGGGGCAGGAGGTAGTCGATGAGCTTTGGCGTGGGCTCGAGCTGGCGGTCGCTGAAGTGCTTCACCAGCAGCGCGGTCAGCAGGGCGTCGTCGGGCTCTGCGAGGCGGGCGCGGGGGGTGGCGGAGAGGCGGGTGGCCAGATCGGGCAAGGCGGGCGCGGGCAGCGGCTCGCGGGCGGTGAGCAGCAGGCGGGCGCGGGCCTCGGCGGCGCGGTTCAGCAGGTGGAAGAGCGGCTCCTCGCGCGCGCGGCTGCCGAGGAGCAGGTGGATGTCTTCCAGCAGCAGCGTGGCGCCGGGCGGCGGCGGCGGCAGGCTCGCCAGGCCGGCGGCGTCGAGCGGGGTGGCGCCGGTGTCGGCCGACCAGATCGCGGCGAGGTGGCTCTTGCCGGCGCCCTCGGGGCCGGTGAGCAGCAGGCGGCCGTCAGGCCAGAGGGCGCTGTTGTCGATCAGCGCCACGGCCTCGGCATTGGCGGGCGAGACGAAGAAGGCATCGCGCCCGGTGGCCTCGATCACCGGGAGATCAATCGGGATCTGACGGGGCATGGGGCTAGTCTTTCAGCCGGGACTCGGCGATTTCGGCGGAGGTCTGCGGTGGTTCACTGGCTTCGGCCACGACCTCGGCATCATAGACGCCACGGTAGAGCCGGCCCTGCTTGTATTGGGCGATGCCCCAGCGGGCGATCACCCCGAGGGCGGCGGCGACGGGCACGGCGACGAGCATGCCGGTGAAGCCGAAGAGCGCGCCGAAGGCGGAGAGCGCGAAGATCAGCCAGACCGGGTGGAGCCCGACCGACTGGCCGACGAGGTTGGGGGTGAGCACGTTGCCCTCGAGGAACTGGCCGACGAAGAAGATCACCGCGACGGCGCCGATCCACCACCATTCGCCCCAGAACTGGAAGAAGGCGAGGCCGATGGCCAGTGCGCCGCCGACGAGGGCGCCGACGTAGGGGATGAAGGTGAGGGCCCCCGCCACCGCGCCCACGACAAGGCCGAAGTTGAGCCCGACCGACATGAGCGCGACGGCGTAGAAGATGCCGAGCACGAGGCAGACGGTGCCCTGGCCGCGGATGAAGGCGGCGAGCGTGCGGTCGATGTCGCGGGCCAGTTCGCGGATCACCGGGGCGTGGTCGCGCGGCAGCAGGTCGTCGATGCGCGCGACCATGCGGTCCCAGTCGAGGAGGAGGTAGAAGGCGACGATGGGGACCAGCACCAGGAGCACCATGATGTTGACGATGCCGGAGACAGAGCTGACCAGCGAACTCACCAGCTCGCCGCCGCGGGACTGGATGGTTTCGCCGAGGCTGGCGAGCGATTTGGACACGGTGCTCTCGCCGTCCATCAGGTCGGGGAAGCGGGTCGTGAGGAAGTCGCGCAGGTTGGAGAAGATCTGCGGCGCGGCCTTGAAGAGAGAGACGGACTGCTCGACGAGGGTGGGCACGATGAGGAGCGCGCCGAGGACGAAGATGAGAATCGCCACGAGCGAGATGATGATGACGGCGGCGATGCGGTGGAGGCCGAGCCGCTCGAGCCGGTCGGCCACCGGGTCGAGGCAATAGGCGACGGCGCCGCCGAGGACGAAGGGCAGGATCACGTCGCCGAGCAGGTAGAGCACGACGAAGAAGACCAGCGCGGCGATGGTCCAGTATTTGGCCTGAGCGCGGACGGGAAGTGCCATTTTGCCCCTTCGGTTCTTGCCGCCCCATATTGCCCGGGAGGGGGCGGGGTGCAAGGGCGGGGCGGAG
>CAYVQK010000140.1:0-10058 GCA_964454145.1 uncultured Oceanicola sp.
GTCGCCCAGGTCGCCTGGACCGGCCCGGATGACGACAACGACTACATCGCGATCTTCCCGCAGGGCGAGGATCGCTACACCGGCTACGCCTACACACGCAACGGCTCGCCCGCCGAGCTGCCCTTGCCCTCCACGCCCGGCAGCTATCGCATCGCCTATGTGCAGAACGTCGGAGACACCGAGCTCGCCAGCGTCGATGTGGAGGTGACCCCGGTCACCGCCACCCTCACCGCCGCGCCGGAAGCCGAGCAGGGCAGCACCCTGCCGGTGGAGTGGCAGGGCCCCGACTTCGACAACGACTACATCGCCGTGTTCCGGGCCGAGGGCGGCAACTACACGGGCTATGCCTACACCCGCAACGGCTCGCCCGCCGAGGTGCCGATGCCGGCCACGCCAGGCGATTACGTCCTCGCCTACGTCCTCAACCGCGGCGACACCGTGATCGGCAGCATCCCGCTGAAGGTCACCGCCGCCACCGCCACCCTCACCCCGCAGGGCGAGGCCGTGGCCGGCGGCGAGCTCACCATCGCCTGGACCGGCCCCGACAACAGCAGCGACTATATCGGCATCTTCCCCGCCGAGGGCGGCAACTACCTGGGCTACAGCTACACCCGCGACGGCTCTCCGCTCACCCTCAAGATGCCTGACGAACCCGGCGACTACGTGCTGAAGTACGTGCTCCACCGGCAGGATACCCCGATCGCCGAACTGCCCCTGACGGTCAGGTAGCACGGGCCTACCCTCCGGCGGGGCAGGCCACGCGGCCCGCCCCGCCACCGCCCTGTCCACCAGGCGAAACCCGGTTCCGCACCCCCTTCCCCTCGCCGCCCAATCCGTTACCTTGCGCCCCGAACCACCGGGAGGGAGTAGAGAGATGTCCGACAAAGCCACCTTCACCTGGGAAGACCCCTTCCGCCTCGACGCCCAGCTCGGCGAGGACGAGCGGATGCTCTCCCGCGCCGCCGCCGAGTTCGCCCAGGGCGAACTCGCCCCCCGCATCATCGAGGCCTACCGCGAGGCCACCGTCGCGCCCGAGCTCTTCCCGCTCATGGGCGAGGCCGGGCTGCTCGGCCTGACCATCCCCGAGGAATACGGCGGCCTCGGCGCTTCCTACACCTCCTACGGCCTGATCGCCCGCGAGGTGGAGCGCGTCGACTCCGGCTACCGCTCGATGATGTCGGTGCAGAGCTCCCTCGTGATCCACCCGATCAACGCCTACGGCTCCGAGGAGCAGCGCCGCAAATACCTCCCCGGCCTCTGCTCCGGCGAATTGATCGGCTGCTTCGGCCTCACCGAGCCCGACGCCGGCTCCGACCCCGGCGGCATGAAGACCCGCGCCACCAAGGTGCAGGGCGGCTATGTGCTGAACGGCTCCAAGATGTGGATCTCCAACAGCCCCATAGCAGATGTCTTCGTGGTCTGGGCCAAGTCCGAGGAACACGGCGGCAAGATCAAGGGCTTCGTGCTGGAGAAGGGCATGAAGGGCCTCTCCGCCCCCAAGATCGGCGGCAAGCTCTCGCTCCGCGCCTCCGTCACCGGCGAGATCGTCATGGACAACGTCGAAGTCCCCGACGACGCCCTCCTGCCCGATGCCGAGGGCCTCTCCGGCCCCTTCGGCTGCCTCAACCGCGCCCGCTTCGGCATCGCCTGGGGCGCGATGGGCGCGGCCGAGTTCTGCTGGCACGCGGCGCGGCAGTACGGGCTCGACCGCAAGCAGTTCGGCAAGCCGCTCGCCGGCACCCAGCTCTTCCAGCTCAAGCTCGCCAACATGCAGACCGAGATCGCCCTCGGCCTGCAAGGCGCCCTCCGCGCCGCCCAGCTCTTCGACGCCGGAGACTGCCCGCCAGAGCTCATCTCCCTGATGAAGCGCAACAACTGCGGCAAGGCGCTCGAGATCGCCCGCGTCGCCCGTGACATGCACGGCGGCAACGGCATCTCCGAGGAGTTCCAGGTCATGCGCCACGCCGCCAACCTCGAGACGGTCAACACCTACGAGGGCACCCACGACATCCACGCATTGATCCTCGGGCGTGCACAAACCGGCCTCCAGGCCTTCTTCTAGGGCCTGATCGGAAACAGCACCCGCAGGCGATGGATTCCGCCTGCCGAAGCAATTATGCTTGCCCCGGGAAGCGCACGTGGGGTGCGCCGGGGCTGCCATGACCCAGACAGATGACGCCACTCGCCGCGCCCGCTGGCGCGTGTCCCTCGACGCACATGGCGCCGAGCACGGGGCACATGTGCGGCTGGGCGAGGACCATGGCGCACTCTTCACCGAAGACGGCGAAACCCTCCTCGTCACCTTCGAGATGGCCGAAAGGATCCGCGACGAGGGCCAGGGCGGCCTGCCCTACGGCCTGCAGGTCGCCGGGCGCGAGGGCTGCTCCCAGCTCTGCCTCTACTCCGAGACAAACGGCTTCTTCCGCGCCCCCGAGGTCTACACCTACTTCGACGGGCTGGTGGACCAGGGCTTCTTCGACGAGTTCGACCGGGTGGTGTTCTACGGCTGCGGCCCCTGCGGATACGCGGCGGCGGCCTTTTCCGTCTGCGCCCCCTTCTCCACCGCCGTCCTGCTGCGCCCCCTGGCCACGCTGGACCCGGACCGAACGGCCTGGGAAACCCGCTACCCCGAGATGCGCCGCACCGATTTCACCTCCCGCTACGGCTACGCGCCCGCGATGCTGGAGGCCGCCGAGAGCGCCTTCCTGCTCTACAATCCCGAGCAGACCCGCGACGCGATGCACGCATCGCTCTTCACCGGCCCGAACTGCCACCGCATCCGCACCCGCTGGATCGGCAAGGAGGTCGATTCCGACCTCGAGGCCATGGGCGTGCTCGAGCCCATGCTGCGCGACGCCCTGCGCGGCAGGCTGACGGTGGAGAGCTTCGCCCGGCTCTGGCGGGCGCGGCATCGGCACGGGCCCTGGCTGCGCCGCCTGGTGACAGGCCTCGACGCCGGCGAACGGCCCTGGCTCACCGGCCTCGCCGCCCGCGCCGCCATGGCGCTCTACGACTGGCCGCGCATCCGCAAGGCCTATGAGGCCGCCGAGGCGGCGCTGAAGGACGAGGGCCGCAGCCTGCCGCCCCCCCGAAAGCGAAAAGAGGCCGCCGAGTAATCGGCTGCCTCTTTTGCGTCCGTCCCTCCCGGAACGTGTCTCCCCGCGCTGCGGCAGGAAGGGTCTGCGGTCAGCCGGGCGTCACGCCCGCCCGATCCTCAGACGTAGTACATGTCGCGGAACACGTGGCGCACGATCTCGTCGCGCTTCAGGCCACGGGCTGCGAGTTCTTCGTCGCTCATCGCGGACAGGCGGCTCACCGCCTTCACCCGCGGGTTGGCTTCTGCCATCGCCACGAGAATGTTCAGAACACGGTCGAAACCGGCTCCCACACGCGCCATCAGGCCGGGGCGGGAAAATTGAATGTCAGTTGCTTGCGTTGCCATCTGGAAACCTCCTGGAACTGCCTTGTCTCTTCGGTTTCCTCCCTTGGCACTATACATAGGGCGCCAAGTGCCTGATCCACCACAGACAATCCCGCATGCCCGGGTTGCGCGTGCTGCAATGCAGAAAATTTTCGGAGATCACGCCGCAGCCGCGAAGGGGGCTATTCCGGCGGCGCCTTGAAGATCTCGACGATGCGGTAGATGTCCGGCGCCGCACCCAGCTCGCCCGCACCGAGGAAGAGCGAGATTCCGAACTCCGGCAGGTAGTCCAGATACTCCACCTCCGAGGGCTGGTCCTCGTAGCTGTAGGTCATCCGCACCGGGATCGCCTCCACCGCGCAGTCGCCATAGAGCACCCGGCGCCGCAGCGAGGTCTCGATCAACACGGTCAGCGGCGTCACCTCGCCGCCCGCGCCCAGCTCGCTGCCGCCGATCTCCAGCTGCCGCCCCTCCGCCACCGGAAAGGCGGCCTCGTGCCCATCGAGCCGGGTCTCGACCACCGAGCTCTCCACCCGCGCGCCGTTTTCGAGATCATGGCTCTCCTGCACCAGCAACCCGCCCGCGGAACGGATGAAGAAGCCGGTATTGTCGTCAAAGAGAGTCGTTTCCGTCACCTCGCCGGGCGCCCCGCCCTTCCGGAAGATGGTGACCCCGCCGCCATCGTCCCGCATTGCGATGCCCTCGGCCAGATCGCCCGGCACCGGGCACTCGGCACAGGCAGCGCTGGCGAGGGCCAGAACCGCAGCAGAAGCGATGGAAAAACAGGGCCCTAAACCCATCATGCCAGCCCCCCGGGCAGAAGTGTTACCAAAACCCTACTCCGCCGCGCGCTGATGGCAAGCCGCAAGCATTTCTTCGCCGTTCCGTGCTATGATGCGCCATGTCTCACAGTGACGACCCGTCAGATCAGCATGATCGCACCGACCGCGAGGGGCCCAGCGTGGTCTATCTTCGCATGCCGCGGCTCTCGCGGCTTCCTCCGGATGCCTGGTTCGAAGATGCCGAGGGCGATGAGGCGATGATCCGCGCCGAGCAGGATCGCCTGCAAAGACTGGAAGCACGCCGCTCCGGCTGCTGATCCGGCGCGCCTCCGCCGCCCTCTGAATTTTCGGGCGCCCGGCCTTGAAAGCCCATCGTTCAGTTTATATTGAACGTACTGAACGAGGAAATCGATGCCGCAGTCCCCGCGAGACAGATTCGTCGAAACCCTGGGCCTCATCGCCCAGGCCGAAGGCATGCCCCGCATCGCGGGCCGCATCCTCGGCCACCTCGTGCTCGCCGACGAAGCCCTGAGCCTCAGCGAGATCGCCGAGGCGCTCGACATCTCCAAGGCCTCCGCCTCCACCAACCTGCGCCTGCTCGAATCCCGCGGCTCCGCCCAGCGCGAACCTCACAAGGGCTCCCGCCACGATCACTGGCGCGTCCGCGCCAACCCCCACACCCGCGTGCTGCGCCCGATGTCCGAGCGCTTCCGCCGCAACGCCGAACAGATGACCGAGATCGCCGAGAGTTTCCCCGCCGCCGACAGCGCCCGCGCCAGGGTGGCCGATTTCGCCGATTTCTACCGCCGCTCCGCCGAGTTCCTCACCCAATGGGCCGACGCCCTCGAAACGCCAGACCCCGGGACACACTGACATGGCCACCACTCCGAAAGACCCGCCCAAGCCCGATTGGGCGCTCACAGGCCGCGAGAAGAAAGTGGCCGAGGCCCGCGCCGAGGGCCGCAAGCCGCCGCGCCGCAAATGGCCCTGGGTCGTGCTGCTGCTCGTCCTGCTCGGGGTCGGCTTCGTCCTCGCCCGCAGCAACGGGCTGATCGGTGCCGCGCCCGCCCCCGAGCAGGCCGAGGCAGTCACCGAGGCCGCCCCCGCCGAGGCCGACGCCCCGCAGGTGACCATGCAGCTCCTGCCCCGGGAGCTCACCACCGTCGAGCCCGCCACCCTGCGCGAAACCCTCCGCATCACCGGCTCCCTCGCCCCCGCGCGCCAGCTCGGCATCCCCGCCGAGGTCTCGGGCCGGGTCGACGTGGTGACCAAGAAGGAGGGCGAAACCGCCGCCTCCAGCGAGGTGCTGGTGCGCATCGACATCGAGACCCTGCGCAACCAGGTCGAGCAGAACCGCGCCACCGCCGCCGCCACCCGCGCCCAGCTCGAGTTTGCGCGCGCCCAACTCGACCGCACCACCTCGCTCGTCGATCGCGGCGTCTCCACCACCTCCAACCTCGACAGCGATGCCGCCAACGTCCGCCAGCTCGAGGCCAACCTCGCCGCGCTCGAGCAGCAGGTGGCCACTGCCGAGCAATCGCTGGAGAAGGCCACCATCATGGCCCCCTTCCCCGGTGTGATCTCCGAGCGGATGGTCGATCCGGGCGCCTACGTCAGCCCCGGCACCGCGCTCCTGACCCTGGTCGACATCTCCTCCCTCGTGCTCGAAGGCGCCGTGCCCGTGCTCTACGGCCCCCGCATCGCCACCGGACAGACCGTCGAGATCACCGTCGACGGCTTCGGCGACCAGAGCTTCACCGGCACCATCGAGCGCATCTCCCCCGTCGCCGCCACGGGCACCCGCATCCTGCCGATCTACGCCACCATCGAGAACCCCTCGGGCGTGCTGAAGGGCGGCATGTTCGCCTCCGGCCAGCTGGTGCTGGAAGAGAAGGCAGATGCCATCGGCATCCCCATCGACGCCCTCCGGGAGGATGACGCCGGCCTCTACGTGCTGAAACGCGAGGCCGACAAGGTGGTGCGCCAGCCCGTCACCCTGGCCCGCACCTGGGACCGCGGCCGCACCGCCGAGATCTCCGAGGGCCTCGCGGCGGGCGATACCCTCGTCTCCGCCCCGCTCGAACGGCTCCAGCCCGGCATGTCCATCGCCGTGATCGGGGAGTAAGGCGCCATGTTCCTCACCCGCATCTCCGTCAGCCAGCCGGTCTTCGCCACGATGCTGATGGTGGCGATCTTCGTCATCGGCCTCTTCTCCTACCAGCGCCTGCCGGTCGAACAACTGCCCGAGGTCGATTTCCCCGTCGTCGCCGTCGTCACCTCCTACCCCGGCGCCACGCCGGAGGCGGTGGAGAGCGACATCATCGAACCGATCGAAGACAGCGTCTCCACCCTCTCGGGCATCGACAGCATCACCTCCACCGCCCAGACCGGCTCCTCGCTGGTGCTCATCCAGTTCGATCTCGAGGTCGACAGCTCCGTCGCCGCGCAGGACGTGCGCGACCGCATCGCCCAGGTCCAGGGCAGCCTGCCCGACGCGGCCGAAGACCCGCAGATCCTGCGCTTCGACCCTTCCGAGCTGCCCATCATCTCCGTCGGCATCTCGTCTGACCGCTATGACGCCGGCACCCTCACCGCGCTGGCCGAGGACGAGCTCGCCACCCGCCTCTCCAACATCTCCGGCGTCGGCCGCGCCTCGGTCGTCGGCGGCCTGCCCCGCGAGGTCCACGTCGAGATCGACCCCGACAGGCAGGCCGCCCTCGGCATCGGCGCCGCCGAGATCGCTTCGGTGCTCGCCAACGAGAACGCCGACCTGCCCGCCGGCTCGATCACCGAGGAAGCCTCCAAGCAATCCGTACAGGTCGAAGGCCGCATCGAACAGCTGGCCGACTTCGACGAGATCATCGTCGCCCAGCGCGGCGGCTACCCCATCCGCCTCGGCGACCTCGCCACCACCAGCACCGACCTCGCCGAACGCGAGAGCCTCGCCATGCTCGACGGCGAGCAGGCCCTGGCCATCGACATCGTGAAGACGCAGGGCGCCAACACCGTCGAGGTGGCCGAGTCCGTCCGCGAGGAAATCGCCCAACTCGCCGAAGACCCGGCCTATGACGGCATCGAATTCGAGATCATCCGCGACAATGCCGTGGCCGTGGAGCAGAGCTTCGAGAGCGTGCAATCCATGCTCATCGAGGGCGCCCTGCTCGCCACCGTCATCGTCTTCCTCTTCCTCAACTCCTGGCGCTCCACCGTCATCACGGGCCTCACCCTGCCGATCTCGATCATCGGCACCATGGCCGCCATCTACTTCCTCGGCTTCACGCTCAACATGATGACGATGATGGCCCTCTCCCTCGCCGTCGGCATCCTGATCGACGACGCCATCGTGGTGCGCGAAAACATCATGCGCCACCTGCACATGGGCAAGAGCCACCACCAGGCCGCGCTCGACGGCACCAACGAGATCGGCCTCGCCGTCTTCGCCACCACCCTCTCCATCGTCGCCGTGTTCCTGCCCGTGGCCTTCATGGAGGGCATCCTGGGCCGCTTCTTCCTCCAGTTCGGCGTCACCGTCTCGGTCGCCGTGCTGATCTCGCTCTTCGTCAGCTTCACCCTCGACCCGATGATGTCCTCCGTGTGGTACGACCCGGCCGCTCACCCGGACGCAAAGCGCGGCCCCCTCGGCCGCGCCGTGGCCCAGTTCGAGCGCTTCTTCGAGTGGCTCGGCCGCCGCTACAAGGGCCTGCTGCGCCTCTGCCTGCGCTGGCGCAAATCCACCCTCATCGCCGCCCTCCTCGCCTTCCTCGGCGGCCTCGCCCTCTTCCCCTTCGTCGGCGCCGAATTCGTGCCGCCCGCCGACAATTCCGAGCTCCAGATCGACCTCGAGATGCCCGTGGGCACCCCGCTCGACCGCACCGCCGAGAAGATCGCCCAGGTCGATGCCATCGCCCGCCAGTTCCCCGAGGTGATCGGCACCTATGCCACCGTGAACTCCGGCACCAACTCGGGCGAGAACAACGCCTCCATCATCCTCCGCCTCACCGATCCCACCGAGCGCGACCAGACCCCCACCGAACTCGCCGCGCCGGTCCGCGAGGCGGTGCAATCCGTGCCCGGCGCCCGCTTCCGCGTCGGCGCCTCGGGCGGCTTCGGCGGCGGCGTGGCCACCCCGGTCGAGATCAAGATCTTCGGCCCCGATCTCGAGGTGCTCACCCGCCTCTCCCGCGATCTGGCCGAGGCGCTGGCCGCGAACGAAGGCTTCGCCGACGTCCGCACCTCGCTGGATGACCCCCAGCCCACCATCGCCATCCGGATCGACCGCGATGCCGCCTCCGATCTCGGCGTCTCCCTCGCCGCCGTGGGCAACGCGCTCAACCCGATGATCGCCGGCCAGACCGTGTCCGACTGGACCTCACCCCAGGGTGACAGCTACGACGTGCTGCTCCGCCTGCCGGCAGACGTCCGCAACGACCCGGCCCGCCTCGGCTCCCTGCCCGTGGCCTCGAACGCCGACGGCACAGGCGTCATCCGGCTCGACCAGATCGCCCGCGTCGAAGAGAGCTTCGGCCCCGGCGAGATCACCCGCGAAGGCCGCGAACGCTCGGTGCAGGTGACCGCCGGCCTCGAGGGCATCGACATCCGCGCCGCGCAACCGCTGATCCAGGAGGCCATCGCCTCCATCGACATGCCGCCGGGCTACCGCACCGGCTTCGGCGGCGACGCCGAGCAGATCGCCGAGTCCGGCGCCTCCGCCGCCGCCGCCCTCCTGCTCGCCGTGGTCTTCATCTACCTGGTGCTCGCCTCGCAGTTCGGCAGCTTCCTCCAGCCCTTCGCCATCATGTCGTCGCTCCCGCTCGCCCTGATCGGTGTGATGCTGGGCCTGCTCGTCGGCGGCTCGACCCTCAACATGTTCTCCATCATCGGCTTCATCATGCTGATGGGCCTCGTGGTGAAGAACGCGATCCTGCTCGTGGACAACGCCAACCAGCACCGCCGCGCGGGCGACAACCTCTTCGACGCGCTTGTCGAGGCCGGCACCACCCGCTTCCGGCCCATCGTGATGACGACGCTTGCGATGATCTTCGGGATGCTGCCCCTCGCGCTCAACATCCACGGCGGCTCGGGGCAGAACGCCCCCATGGCCCATGCCGTGATCGGCGGGCTCATCTCCTCCTCGCTGCTGACGCTGGTGGTGGTGCCGGTGCTGCTGACCTACATCGACAGCTTCACCCGCCTCGTGCGCCCGCTCCTGCCCCGCGCGCCCGATGACGGGCACGAAGAGCAGAGCCCGGCCTAGGCCTGCGCCTCGGCGTGCCGCATCAGCCCCGCCGCAAGACGGGCGCGGGCGGCGCGGCGCTTGCCCCCGTGCAGCTTGCGGATGCGCTCGAGCCGCCGCAGGTTGCGGCCCGTGGTGTGGCGCAGCGGATGCAGCATCGCCCGCCAGATCTCGTCGGGTCGCCGCCCGCTCAGCGCCAGCATGGCCCCGGCGATGGCCGCCGCCGAGAAGGCGGTGCTCTTTTCCAGGAACATGCGAGAAATCTCGTCCCGCCCCCGCGGCTCGAAGCCCGAAAGCCCCATGAACCGGTGCGAGATGACGGAATGGCTCTCGGCCACCAGCCAGGCCGCCTGAAGCCCGGTCGACCAGACCTCGAGCGCAAGGCGCTCGGGGCGCACGGTCGAAAGTTGCGACCACTGCGGGCCGCTGGGGGATTGCATGGGGGTCAGCACGGCAGCTCTCCGGAAACTCGAGGGCCCGCCAACCGGGCCCCCGCACTTGTAAAGAGTTCAGAGCCTCGCTCTGTTCCCCCGATCACGCTCAGCGCGGTTCGAAATCCGGCGCGAGGGTGATTTTCCCCTTGCCGGCCGGGCGCTTCGCAGCCTCGGCCTTGGGCGCATCC
>CAYVQK010000141.1:0-9818 GCA_964454145.1 uncultured Oceanicola sp.
GGCCATCAGAAGCTGGCAGTAGATCGGGCCCTCGATGAAGCGGAAGGCGCGGCTGCCATCTGCGGCGGTTTCCAGCACCTCGGAGCCGAGGATATCGGCGGGCATCAGGTCGGGGGTGAACTGGATGCGCCGGCCATCGAGGCCCATCACCGTGGAGAGCGTGTCGACGAGCCGGGTCTTGCCGAGGCCGGGCAGGCCGATCAGCAGGCCATGTCCGCCGCAGACGAGCGAGGACAGCACCAGGTCCACCACCGTCTCCTGGCCGATGAACCGGTTGCTGATGGAGGCCCGCGCCTGCCCCAGCTTTTCGGCCAGCGCCTCGATCTCGGGCACGAGGCCAGCTTCGTCGGACATGACATTTCTCCTTGGTCGGCTAGGTTATGGCCCAGTAAGCCATCTATCGCATGTGAGACCAATGGCGAAATCGCAGGCCAGACAAGATATCGTGAGAGCGGACGCGGGCAGCCTCGAAACGGCGGCCCGGAGTGCGTCGAAAAAGGGCAAGCTGCCGCCTGTCCACCTGTGGAATCCGGAGTTCTGCGGCGATCTGGACATGAGGATCGCGCGCGACGGCACCTGGTTCTACCTCGGCACGCCGATCGGCCGGCCCGAGCTGGTGCGGCTGTTCTCGACCATCCTCAAGAAAGAGGGAGATGACTACTTTCTGGTCACTCCGGTGGAGAAAGTGGGCATCACGGTAGAGGATGCGCCCTTCGTCGCGGTGGATTACACGGCGGAGGGCGAAGGCGAGGCCCAGGTGCTGCGGTTCGAGACCAACGTGGGCGACGTGACCGAGGCGGGGCCGGAAAACCCGATTCGCGTTGTGCGCGACCCGGAGACCGGCGAGCCCTCGCCCTACGTGCACGTGCGCCGCGGGCTGGAGGCGCTGATCGACCGCAAGAGCTTCTACCGGCTGGTGGAGATCGGCGCCGAGCAGGACGGCTGGTTCGGCCTCTGGTCGGGCGGGGCGTTCTTCCGCATCATCCCTGCCAGCGAGCTGCCCTGAACGGCTGTTCAATTGAGCGCCTGCGGCGCATTCCTTTTTCTTGTTTGAGTATTTTCGGCAAGAAAATGAGCGGGTTGCGCGAAAGTTGCGGGGTGCTGACGGGCTCCTGACAGGAAGCTGTCAGGAGGGGGGTGCGATGATAGGGCATCGAAACCCTGCCAAGGACGCCTCCCATGACCGACACGATGACCAACCCCGCCGACACCACGACCGCCCCCGACGATGCGCTCGTCTGGTGCGAGATCCCCGTGACCGACCTCGACGCCGCCATGGCCTATTACGGCGCGGTTCTGGGCCACCCGCTCGCCAAGGACGAAAGCGGCCCGAACCCGATGGCGATGCTGCCGGTTAAATCGCCGATGGACGGCACCGCCGGCCACCTCTACCCCGGCAAGCCCGCGGGCGACGGCTCGGGCGTGACGGTGCACCTGGCCGTGCCCGCGCTGGAGGTGGCACTGGAGCGGGTGATGGAGGCCGGCGGCCGCGTGCTGCCCGGGATTATTCCCATCCCCTCCGGCCGTTTTGCCTATACGCTCGACCCTGATGGCAACTCCATCGGGTTGTTCGAGTTCAGCAAGGCCAAGTGATGCGTCGCGCCGACCGCCTGTTCCAGATCGTCCAGCTGCTCCGAGGGGGGCGGCTGGTCACTGCGCGGATGCTGGCCGAGCGGCTGGAGGTGTCCGAGCGCACGATCTACCGCGACATCGCCGATCTGGTGGGCTCCGGCGTGCCGATCGAGGGCGAGGCCGGCGTGGGCTACCTGATGCGCGCGGGCTTCGACCTGCCGCCGCTGATGTTCAACCGGAGTGAAATCGTGGCGTTGGTCGCCGGGGCGCGGCTGATCCGGGCCTGGGGCGGGCTGGAGATGGCCCAGGCCGCCGAGGAGGCGCTGGTGAAGATCGCCGCCGTCCTGCCCGAGCCCGAACGGGAGAAGGCGGCGGGCCTGCAGATCCATGCCTTCTCCATGCCCTACCTGATGGATGACGAGACCCGCCGCAGGCTCGACGGGATCGAGCGGGCGGTGGATGCGCGCGACAGGCTGGTGCTGGATTACGCCGATGCCGAGGGCGCTGCGACGGCCCGCGTGGTGCGCCCGCTGAGCCTCATCTTCTGGGGCCGCACCTGGACGCTGATCGGCTGGTGCGAGCTGCGCGACGATTTCCGCATGTTCCGGGTGGACCGGATCCGGGGCATGGAGACCGGCGAGCGCTTCCGCATCGAGCCGGGCAAGGCGCTGGCCGATTTCTACCGGCTGGAGCGCCACCGCGGCGGCTTCGACGAGCGCCGCCAGAGCGCGGGTTAACGCTTCAGTTTCAGCACCTTGCGGCGGGGCTTGCGCGGCTCGGGCGGCGTGGCGTCGAGCTCGCGCCACTCTCCCGGGGCGAGGCCATCCAGCGCCCAGGGGCCGATCTGCGCCCGGATCAGCCGCAGGGTCGGGTGGCCCACGGCGGCAGTCATCCGGCGCACCTGCCGGTTGCGGCCCTCCCGGATGGTAAGCGCGAGCCAGGTGTCGGGCGCCTTGCGGATGCGCACCGGCGGATCACGCTCCCAGAGGCTTTCCGGCGGCGGGATCACCGCCACCTCGGCGCGTTTCGTCGGCCCGTCCTTCAGCGTCACGCCCATCTTCAGCGCCTCGAGCGCCGTGGCATCGGGCGTGCCCTCCACCAGCACCCAGTAGGTCTTGGCCATCTTGAACTTCGGGGAGGAAATCTTTGCCTGCAGCTTGCCGTCATCGGTGAGCAGCAGGAGCCCCTCGCTGTCGCGGTCGAGACGGCCCGCCGGGTAGACCTTCTCAGGCAGGCCGAGGCCCGAGAGCCCCTGCCACTGGCCCTCGTCGGTGAATTGCGAGAGCAGGTTCATCGGTTTGTTGAGGGCGAGGAGCATGGGGCGGTTATGTCGTGGCCGGGCGAGTCGGGACAAGTCCCGACCTACGCTGCACGGCGCTCAATGCGCCTCGGCCCAGCTGTCGCCCCGGCCGGCGTCCACCTCGAGCGGCACGTCGAGATGCACCGCGGGGGCGGAGGCGCCCTCCATCACCTTCTTCACCACGGCGATGGTGTCATCCACCGCCGCCTCCTCGACCTCGAAGATCAGCTCGTCGTGGACCTGTAGGAGCATCTTCGCGGGCAGGCCCTCGATCGCCTCGGGCATCCGGATCATCGCGCGGCGGATGATGTCGGCCGCGGTGCCCTGGATCGGTGCGTTGATCGCCGCGCGCTTGGCAAAGCCTGCGCCCGGTCCCTTGGCATTGATCTCGGGTGTGTGGATCTTGCGGCCGAACAGCGTCTGCACGTAGCCGTGCTCCCGCGCGAAGTTCACCGTGTCGTCCATGTAGGCGCGGATGCCGGGGAAGCGCTCGAAGTAGCGGTCGATGAAGGCCTGGGCCTCGGCGCGGGGGATGCGCAGGTTGCGGGCGAGGCCGAAGCCGGAGATGCCGTAAATCACTCCGAAGTTGATCGCCTTGGCCTGGCGGCGGATGTCCGGCGTCATCTCGTCGAGCGGCACGTTGAACATCTCCGAGGCGGTCAGCGCATGAATGTCCTGCCCGTCGCGGAAGGCCTGCTTCAGCTCCTCGATGTTGGCGATATGGGCGAGGATGCGCAGCTCGATCTGGGAATAGTCGAGCGAGACCAGCTTGTTGCCCTTCTCCGCCACAAAGGCCTCGCGGATGCGGCGGCCCTCCTCGGTGCGCACCGGGATGTTCTGCAGGTTGGGGTCGGTCGAGGCCAGGCGCCCGGTGTTGGCGCCGGTGATCGAGTAGGAGGTGTGCACCCGGCCCGTGTCGGGGTTGATATGGGTCTGCAGGGCGTCGGTGTAGGTGGACTTCAGCTTGGAGAGCTGGCGCCAGTCGAGCACCCGCGCGGGCAGGTCGTGCTCGGTGGCGAGGTCTTCCAGCACGTCGGCGGGGGTGCTGTACTTGCCGGTCTTGCCCTTCTTGCCGCCCTCCAGCCCCATCTTGTCGAAGAGGATCTCGCCGAGCTGGGCGGGTGAGCCGACGTTGAAGCTCTCGCCCGCGAGCTCGTGGATCTCCGCCTCCAGCCCGGCCATCTTCTGGGCGAAGGCGTTGGACATGCGCGAGAGCGTGTCCCGATCCACCTTCACGCCGTGCATCTCCATCTCGGCCAGCACCGGCACCAGCGGGCGCTCGAGGGTTTCGTAGACGGTCGTCACCTGCGCGCGGTGCAGGCGGGGCTTGAAGGTCTGCCAGAGCCGGAGGGTGATGTCGGCATCCTCGGCGGCATACTTCACCGCCTCCTCCAGCGGCACCTTGTCGAAGGTGAGCTGACTCTTGCCGGAGCCGATCAGCTCCTTGATCGGGATCGGGTTGTGCTGGAGGTAGCGCTCCGAGAGCGCATCCATCCCGTGGCCGTGCAGCCCGCCGTGCATGGCGTAGCTCATCAGCATGGTGTCGTCGAAGGGCGCCACCCGCAGGCCGTAGCGGTGCAGGATCTTGGCGTCGTACTTGATGTTCTGGCCGATCTTCAGGATCGAGGCATCTTCCAGCATCGGCTTCAGCGCATCCAGCGCCTCCTGCAGCGGCAGCTGGCCCTCGGCGGGCGTATCATCGGCGAAGAGGTCGTTGCCGCTGCCCTTCACATGGGCGAGCGGGATGTAGCAGGCCTCGCCGGGGGTGACCGAGAGCGAGATGCCGACGAGATCGGCGGTCATTTCGTTGAGCCCGGTCGTCTCGGTATCCACCGCCACGTAGCCTGCCTGCGCCACCCGCTCCAGCCAGTCGTCGAGCGCCTTGCGGGTGGCGACATGCTCGTATTTCCCGTGGTCGAAGGGGATCTCGCCCGAGGTCGGATCGGGCATGTCGGAGGCCTCCGCCCCGTCCGACCCGCCGGCGGCGCCCGGCGTGTCGTCGATCACCGGCGGCTCCACGTCGAACTGCTCCGCCACCCGCTTGGCCAGCGTGCGGAACTCCATCTGCGCGAGGAAGGCCAGCAGCACCTCGGGGTCCGGGTCCTTCACCTCGAGGTCTTCGAGGCTGAAGTCGAGCGGGGTGTCGCAGTCGAGCTGGACGAGGCGGCGCGAGGTGCGGATGAGCTCGGCATTGTCCTGCAGGCTCTCGCGGCGCTTGGGCTGCTTGATCTCGCCCGCGCGCTCCAGGAGCGTGTCGAGGTCGCCGTATTCGTTGATCAGCAGCGCCGCCGTCTTGATGCCGATGCCAGGCGCGCCCGGCACGTTGTCGGTGCTGTCGCCGGCGAGCGCCTGCACGTCGACCACCCGCTCCGGCTTCACCCCGAACTTCTCCACAACTTCATCGGGGCCGATGCGCCTGTTCTTCATCGCATCCAGCATCTCGACCCCGTCGCCGACGAGCTGCATCAGGTCCTTGTCGGAGCTGATGATCGTCACCCTGCCGCCGGCGTCGCGGGCCTGGCAGGCCAGCGTGGCGATGATGTCGTCGGCCTCGTAGCCCTCGATCTCCTCGCAGGCGACGTTGAAGGCGCGGGTGGCCTCGCGGGTGAGCGGGAACTGCGGCACCAGATCTTCCGGCGCGGGCGGGCGGTTGGCCTTGTACTGGTCGTAGATCTCGTTGCGGAAGCTCTTGCCGGAGTAGTCGAAGATCACCGCCGCATGGGTCGGCGCGTCGGGGCCGGTGTTGGCCTCGATGTACTTGTGCAGCATGTTGCAGAACCCGGCCACGGCGCCGATGGGGAGCCCGTCGGACTTGCGGGTGAGCGGAGGCAGCGCGTGGTAGGCGCGGAAGATGAAGGCCGATCCGTCGATCAGGTGAAGGTGGCAGCCCTTGCCGAATGCCATAGTCGTGCGCCTCCCGGATGGTGTCGGGGGATACATGCCACGCGGGGCGGGCGGGGGCCAGCGGGTTGCTGACAGGGCGGGGGATACTGCCTTGGCGGCTGGCCTGCGTGCGGGTGGTCGGTGGACCCCGCCTTGCGACCTAGCGGAGGTTCACCTCGGTGCGCCCGTCCCACCAGCCTTCTGGCTTGGTGCTCGTCTGGATCCAGACGCGTGTGACCCCCTGCGGGATCTTCACGCCAGAGAGGCTGCGGGTGAAGGGCTGTTCCTCGACATGGGGGTGCAGAAGCTCGCGGGTGCCCAGCACCGTGCCCACCTCGTTCACCACCCGCCAGCCGTTGGCGTAGTCGTCCCAGCCGGTGTCGGGGTGCGAGAGCGTCACCTCGAAGCGCCAGGCCCCTCCGGCGGGCGTGGCCGAGACGGCTTCGACGACGGGCGGGTTGGCAAGGGCGGGGGAGGCGAGAAGGGTGAGGGCGAGCCAGCGCATGGCGCGCACCTTGGCACGGATTGACCCTGCGGCAGGTCACAACTCCGTCAGAAGGCCTCAGCCGTCGGGCTGCATCAGCACTTCGCGCGACTGGCTCCAGAACTCGCGGCGCCAGATCACCACTGCGCTCACCACCGCGCCGAGGGCGAGGCCCCAGGGCCCCACCAGCCAGCCGAGCGCGCCGAGGGCGAAGTAGATCGACCGCATGCCGCGGTTGAAGCTCTTCGCCGCGGTGATGTTGATCTCGGCGGCCTTGGCGGCGCGGGGATAGGTGGCGGGGTGGTTCTCGTCGTTCGGGATCGCGCCCATGACGACAGAGGAATAGCCGAAGAGCCGGTGGGCCCAGACGAACTTGAGAAAGGCGTTGGCGAGGAAGAAGAGGATCAGCACGATCTTGATCTCGAAGGCCAGCGTGGTGGTGGTGCCGAGGGAGAGGTCTTCGGCGAGCCCGGTGAGCTGCTCGGGATTGCCGATCACCGCCAGCCCGCCGCCGATGGAGATCATGCAGGCGGAGGCGAAGAAGGTGGTGCCCTGCCGCAGGTTGCCGAGAATCGTCGCGTCGAAGATGCGCGGCTGCCGGGTGACATGCTCGCGCAGCCAGTCGCGGCGGTAGGCCTGCATCAGCACAGAGACGGAGGGCTTGCCCGCCGGTGGATGCTCCACCACCCAGCCGAGCCCCGCCCAGAGCAGGATAATCAGCGCCACGGCGGCGCCGTCGGCGGTGGAGAAGGGGGCAAGAAGCGGCATCAGATCCATGAGCGGACCCTATGTCGCGTCCCCGCCGGTTGCCAGATGGCAAAATTGGTTATATTTTCTGACCAATTCAGCCAGGGAGGCCCCGCCATGGACATGCCCACGCCAGATCCGCAGATCCTCGCCCGCAAGGCGCGGATCGTTGCCCGCCTGCGGGATGCCCTGCCGGACGGGGTGATCGACGCGCCGGAGGAGGTGCGGGCCTACGAGTGCGACGCGCTCACCGCCTACAAGTGCCCGCCGCTCGCGGTGGTGCTGCCCTCGACGACGGAGGAGGTTTCCGCCGCGCTGAAGGTCTGCCACGCGGAGGGCGTTCCGGTGGTGCCGCGCGGCGCGGGCACCTCGCTCGCGGGCGGGGCGCTGCCCACGGCGGATTGCGTGATCCTGGGCGTGGCCCGCATGGCCGAGGTGCTCGAAACCAACTATGCCGACCGCTACGTGCATGTGCAGACCGGCCGCACCAACCTCAGCGTCACCGGCGCGGTGGAGGCCGACGGCTTCTTCTACGCGCCCGATCCGTCGAGCCAACTCGCCTGCGCCATCGCGGGCAACATCGCGATGAACTCGGGCGGGGCGCATTGCCTGAAGTACGGCGTGACCACCAACAACCTGCTGGGCGTCACCATGGTGCTGGCCGATGGCACGATTACCCGCGTCGGCGGCCCGTGGATGGACGCGCCGGGGCTCGACCTGCTCGGCCTCATCTGCGGCTCCGAGGGGCAGCTTGGCGTGGTCACCGAGGCCTGGCTCCGCATCCTGCCCAAGCCCGAGGGTGCGCGGCCGGTGCTGATCGGCTTCGACAGCTCCGAGGTGGCCGGGCAATGCGTGACCAACATCATCAAGGCAGGCGTGCTGCCGGTGGCCATCGAATTCATGGACCGGCCCTGCATCCGCGCCACCGAGGCCTTCGCCGGGGCGGGCTATCCGGATTGCGAGGCGCTGCTGATCGTCGAGGTGGAAGGCTCGGAGGCCGAGATCGACCACCAGCTCGAGCTGATCTCCGGCATCGCCCGCGAGCTGAACCCGGTGGAGCTGCGCCAGAGCGGCTCGGCTGAGGAAAGCGCCCGCATCTGGCTGGGGCGCAAATCGGCCTTCGGCGCGATGGGCCAGATCAACGATTACATGTGCCTCGACGGCACGATCCCGGTGAGCGAGCTGCCCCGGGTGCTGCGCCGCATCGGCGAGATGAGCGAGGAGTTCGGGCTGGAGGTGGCCAACGTCTTCCACGCGGGCGACGGCAACATGCACCCGCTGATCCTGTTCAACGCCAACCAGGAGGGGCAGCTGGAGCTCTGCGAGCAGTTCGGGGCGGAGATCCTCAAGCTCTGCGTCGAGGTCGGCGGCTGCCTGACCGGCGAGCATGGCGTGGGCATCGAGAAGCGCGACCTGATGGAGGTGCAGTACCGGCCCGACGACCTCGCCGCGCAGATGGACGTGAAGGACGTGTTCGACGCGGGCTGGATCCTGAACCCGGCCAAGGTGTTTCCGCTCACGGTCTCGGCCGGGCGGCGGCGCGCGCCGGATCGGGCGGCGTGAGGGCTGCGCGGGTGGACTTGAGTATTTAGAGCAAGAAAATGAACAGGTTGAACATCATGGAGCCCGCAAGCGAGGCGGAGCTGGCGGAGGCGCTTTCCGGCGCGGCGGGGCCGGTGTCGGTGCGCGGCGGCGGCACGCGGGGGATCGTGGCCGAGGGCGAGCCGCTGCGCTATGCGGGCACCGGGATCACGCTCTACGAGCCGGGCGCGCTGACGCTGGTGGCCCGGGCGGGCACGCCGGTGGCGCAGATCGAGGCGGCGCTGGCTGCCGAGGGCCAGAGGCTCGCCTTCGAGGTGCCCGACCTGCGCGGGCTGTTGGGCACGACCGGCGAAAGCACCATCGGCGGGGTGGTCGCGGCCAATGCGAGCGGGCCGAGGCGGGTGTCCGTCGGGGCGGCGCGGGATTTCTGCCTCGGCGTGCGCTTCGTCGATGGCACGGGCCGGGTGGTGCAGAACGGCGGGCGGGTGATGAAGAACGTCACCGGCTACGACCTGGTGAAGCTGATGGCCGGGAGCTATGGCACCTTGGGCGTGCTCACCGAGGTGAGCCTGAAGGTGCTGCCGAAGCCCGAGGTGGCGGGGGTGCTCTCGATCGACGGGCTGTCGGTGGGGGATGCGGTGGCGGCGATGAGCGCGGCGCTGGGCACGCCCTGGGAGATCACGGCGGCCTGCCACACGGATCTTTCGTCGAACGACCAGCCCTCGACCCAGCTCAGGATCGAGGGCATGGCCGGATCGGTGGAATATCGCCTCGGTCGGCTGAAGGCGGCGCTCGCGCCTTTCGGTGAGGTGGAAACCGTGGTGAGCGACAGCCACGACTGGCCCTGGTTCCGCGACGTGGAGCGCTTCGCGCACGGGGAAGAGGATGTGTGGCGGCTGCATTGCCGGCCCTCCGATGCGGCCGGACTTGTCGCACGGCTGCCCGAGGGGGCGAAGGTGCAGCTCGACTGGGGCGGCGCGCTCGTCTGGGCTGCCGTGGCACCGGGCACGGACCTGCGGGCGAAGCTGGGCGCCTTTGATGGCCATGCCACGCGGGTGCGGGGGCAGGGGGGCGGGATTGCCCGCTTCCACCCCGAGCCGCCCGCGCTGGCCGCGCTCACCGCGGGCCTCCGAGAGAAGTTCGACCCCCGGGGCATTCTGAACAGGGGCCTGATGGCATGAAGACCGAATTCACCGAAGCGCAGCTGGCCGATCCGGGCACCGCGCGCGCCAACGAGATCCTGCGCGCCTGCGTGCATTGCGGCTTCTGCACCGCCACCTGCCCGACCTA
>CAYVQK010000142.1:0-9789 GCA_964454145.1 uncultured Oceanicola sp.
TGCCCCGCCCGATCATCGAGTTCTCCTACAAGGACGACAAGCTGGGCGACCCGCTTGTGCCCGAGGAATACATCATCGCCTTCGGCTGGGCCTCGCAGCAGGATCTCGATGACATCGTGGCGCTGGCGCTCAGGGTGAACGACTATCTGAGCGGCGTGATGTACGGCGTGGGCATCAAGCTCGTCGACTTCAAGATCGAGGTCGGCCGGATCTGGGAGAACGACTACATGCGGCTCATCGTGGCCGACGAGATCAGCCCCGACAGCTGCCGCCTGTGGGACATCGAGACCGGCCAGAAGCTCGACAAGGACGTGTTCCGCCGCGATCTCGGCTCGCTGACCGATGCCTACACCGAAGTCGCCCGCCGCCTTGGCGTGCTGCCCAACGGCGGCCCCGCGGCGATGCGCAAGCCGAAGCTGATCAACTGAGGAAGAGCCCCATGAAAGTTCGCGTGGACGTGATGCTGAAGCAGGGCGTGCTCGACCCCCAGGGCGAGGCGGTGAAATCGGCGCTCGGCGCGCTCGGTTTCGGCGGCGTCGAGGGCGTGCGCCAGGGCAAGGTGATCGAGCTGGACCTCGCCGAGGGCACCACCGAGGCCGATGTGAAGGCGATGTGCGAGAAGCTGCTCGCCA
This sequence comes from uncultured Oceanicola sp., assembly GCA_964454145.1. Classification (GTDB taxonomy): domain Bacteria; phylum Pseudomonadota; class Alphaproteobacteria; order Rhodobacterales; family Rhodobacteraceae; genus Vannielia. The sequence goes on from CAYVQK010000142.1 coordinate 633, forward strand.
ACACGGTGATCGAGAGCTACGCGATCCACATGTGAGGCCGGGGCGGGCCGTGCTCGCCCGGCAAAACGTCTTCTGAGGCCGCTTCACTGAGCGGCACGGGCCTTTACGCGCCCCGGCTTCGCCGCCAAACTCCGCCTCATGTCAGACGCCTTCTTCTTCCGCACGCGCTTCGACGGTGTCCGTGAGATCTCCCGCCGGATGTGGATCCTGATCTGGGTCGCCCCCGTGCTCTTCCTCGGTGCGGCACTGCTCTTCGCGGGGCAGACGCTGCTGGCGCCCCTGAGCATGGTCGAGGCCGAGGGCGAGGTTGTGGAGCTGCGCGAATACGAGGGCTGGTCGCCGCTCGAGGGCGCGGTGATCAACTACGCCCCGAGCTTCCGTTACACCCGCGCGGACGGGCGCGAGGTGACGGCGAGCGCGGGCATGTCTCACTCCGAGTGGAACTTCCCCGTGGGCACCCGGATGACCATTCTCCACGATCCCGACGTGAACGGCGACGTGCGGATCCCCGGCCCCTGGCACTGGATCATCCCCGGCGCGCTCGCGGTGATCGGCCTTGCCACCGCGCTGCCCGCGGCCCTGGCAAGCCTGCTGCTGCTGCGCTGGCGGCGGCGCGGGGCGCCGGGGTGAGCGCATTACGGCAATTGTCACTTTGCCCGCTGTGGCCCATCGCATAGGCTTTCTGCGTCGCAACTTCCGGCCGATCATGCGCTTCGTTCTTGCCCTTGCCGCCTGCCTTGCCCTCGCCGCGCCCGCGCGGGCGCAGGAGGCGGCGTTCGACTACCCGCACCTGCCCGGGGCGGCGCAGGAGTTTCACGAGACGGCAAAGTCGGGCGAGCCCACCGCGGCCTACAATTACGTCCTGCCGCTGCTCGTCGAGACCAACCTCACCGACGACGAGCGCCGCCAGATCACCGGCTACCTCCGCGCCGCCTTCGCGGGCTATGACCGTGACGATCCCACCGGCGCGCTCTACGCCGGCATGGCGGCGAAGATCCTCACCACCGTGCACACCGAGCTGGCCGAGCACAGCCTCGCGCTCGACTGGGCCTCCACCTGCATCGACCTTCTGAGCGACCGATGGCAGGAGCGGGACGCCAGCCTCACCCTCGGGCAGTGCCTCGAAAGCGCCGCCGTGGCGCTGAACGAGCTGTCGCGCTACGCCGAGGCGATCGAATATGCCGGACTGGCGCGGCAGGTCTACAAGGTCTTCGCCGAGGAGGATCCGCAGCGCGAGTATTACGTCGGCAACACGCTGATGCTGGAGGCCAATGCGCTCGACGGGTTGAAGCGGCACCGCGAGGCAATCGGGGTGAACGAGGACGCGCTCGAGATCTTCGAGCGGTTCGAGGGGCCGGAGGGCTCGGGCGTGGCGGCCGTCACGGCCAACATCGGCGCCTCCTACTGGTACATGAAGGAGCTGGAGCCGGCGCGCGACTGGTCGCTCCGGGCGTTGCCCCTGCTCGACAGGCACTGGGGCGCCCACAGCTACGGCCCCTCTGTCGTGCGGATCAATCTGGGGCTCATCGCCTACGACCTCGGCCGAAAGGAGGAGGCGATGAAATGGGCGGTCGAGATCCTGCCCTACATCGCCGCCAACCCCACCTCCTCGCTCAACAACCAGCGCTGGACCTTCGAGCTGATGCGCAACCTCTTCGCCGGGCGCGGCCAGCGCGAGAAGGCCATTCTCTTCGGCAAGATGGCGGTGAACGCGCAGCAGGAGATCCGCGCCCTGAACCAGGCACTGCCCGAGGAAGACACCGAGGGCCTGCGCGAGGAATGGTCGCGGCTCTACCGCGACCTCGCGGACCTGATGATCGAGGAAGGCCGCTTCTCCGAGGCCCAGGCGGTGCTGAACATGGAGAAGGAGCAGGAAGCCTTCGAGTTTCTCCAGCGCGACGGCGAAGCCGACCTGCGCGAGACCACGGCCGTGCTCACCGACGCCGAGAAGACCGACGCCGAGAAGCTCGCGGAGCTGGCGCTGAAGCCGGTGCAAGCCCGCGCCGCCTGGGAGGCGCTCTCGGCGAGGCTCGATGCGGGCGGCGGCACGGCGGAGGAGGAAGACCAGCTCTTCCTGCTGGAAGACGCCATGGCAGAGGCCGAGGCCGCCTTCGAGGGCGAGGTGGCGGCCTTTCTCGAAGAGGTCGAGGAGACCCGGCGCGAGGGCTTCGCGGCCCGCTTCGATGCCACCGGTGCCTACCAGGCGATCCTCGAGGCCCGAGAGCGGCCCTCGGCCATCCTGCAACTCGCCATGCTGGAAGGGGCCACCCACCTCTTCCTCACCCTCCCCGGGGCCACGGTGCACGAGAAGGTGGAGATCCCGCGCGAGGAGATGCGCCGCAAGGTCTTCGACACGCTCCAGGCCATCGAGGCGCGCAGCCCCGAGGCGGAGGCCCACCTGAAGGGGCTCTACCAGGTGCTTTTCGCTCCGGTGCGCGAGGCGCTGGAGGCGGCGGGCACAGAGGTGGTGATGATCAACGCCGACGGGGTGCTGCGCTACGTGCCCTTCGCCGCGCTGCATGACGGCGAGCACTACCTTGTGGAGGACTACGCCTTCGCGCTCTACGTCGCCGCGGTGCAGACCCAGTTCGCCCGCGCCCCGCGCGCGCCCGAGAGCGCGGCGGGCTTCGGGGTGACCCAGGCGCACGAGGGCTTCTCGGCGCTGCCCGGCGTGGCGGCCGAGATCGAGACCCTCTTCGCCGCGGGCGACGGCGAGGGCGTGCTCGCGGGCCAGACCATGCTGGACGGCGCCTTCGACACGCGGGCGCTGCGCCGCACCCTGCGCAATCCGCCCGAGCTCCTGCACATCGCCTCGCATTTCGCCCTGCGTCCGGGGCAGGATGACGACAGCTTCCTGCTCCTGGGCGACGGCACCCGCCTGCCGCTCTCCGAGCTGCGCAGCTCCAGGTTCAGGATGACGGGTGTCGACCTGCTCACGCTCTCCGCCTGCCAGACCGCCCGCGGCGGCGACGGCTCCGAGATCGACGGCTTCGGCGCGGCGGCGCTGATGGGCGGGGCCTCGGCCGTGCTGGCCTCGCTCTGGCCAGTGGCCGATGCGGCGACCCCGGTGCTGATGGGCGACTTCTACGCCGGCCTCTACGAGCGTGGCGAGGACAAGGCCGAGGCGCTGCGGCGGGCGCAGATCGCCATGCTGCGCGGCACCGGGGCAGGGGGCGGCGACAACCGCGCCGCGACCGCCCTCAAGGCGGGCAGCGCCCCCGGCGCGGTCGACGATTTCGCCCATCCCTACTTCTGGTCGGCTTTCGTGCTGATGGGCAACTGGCTTTGAGCCACGATCCGGGCTAAGGGGAGCCAAAGCGCCCCCCATGCCAGAGGAATCGCCATGAAAGCCGCCGTCATCACCTTCCCGGGCTCCAACTGCGACCGCGATCTCGCGGTGGCCTTCGAGCAGGCGGGCTTCAGCGTGGCCCGGGTCTGGCACAAGGACACCGAGCTGCCCTCCGGCATCGACGTGGTGGGCATCCCCGGCGGCTTCTCCTTCGGCGACTACCTGCGCTGCGGTGCGATCGCGGCCAACTCGCCGATCTGCCGCTCGGTGGTGAAGCACGCCGAGGCGGGCGGCTTCGTGCTGGGCATCTGCAACGGCTTCCAGGTGCTCTGCGAGACCGGCCTGCTGCCGGGCGTGCTGATGCGCAACGCGGGCCTGAAGTTCGTCTGCCGCAACGTCGGGCTCACAGTGGCCACTGCCGACAGCGCCTTCACCTGCGGCTATGCCCGGGGCGACGAGCTGGTGATCCCGATCGCGCATCACGACGGCAACTACAACATCGACGCCGAGGGCCTCGCCGCGCTGGAATCCGAAGCCCGGGTGGCCTTCCGCTACACCGACAACCCCAACGGCTCGATGGGCGACATCGCGGGCGTGCTCTCGTCCAACCGCCGGGTGCTCGGCATGATGCCCCACCCCGAGCGGGCGGTGGATGCCCGGCACGGCGGCACCGACGGGGCGGCGATGTTCACCGGGCTGGCTTCGGCGCTGGTCTCGGCCTGAACGCCCTAGCCCCCGAAATCTCACCTCTTCGGCACCTCGGCCGCGATCCGCTTCCCCAATGGGCGCTCTCGGCATAAACTCGCGCCATGAGTGAGGAGGTCAGATCGAGGCGCAATCTGCGCCGGATAGTCCTGCGGCTGGTCTGGGTGTCGATCCTGGCGCTGGCGGCGGTGAGTGTCTGGCTGACCAATCACTACCTCACCGAACGCTTCACCGAGACCACCCGTAACCAGGCCGAGCTGCGCCAGGCGCTCTACGCGGGCAACATCATCTCGGAGCTCCAGCGCAGCCAGGTGGTGCCGCTGCTGCTGTCGCGTGACCCCTCGCTGATCGGTGCGCTCAACACCTCCGACTTCCTCACCAGCTCGCAGAGGCTGATCGAGTTCCGCGACGAGATCGGGGCCAAGTCGCTGCTGATGCTCGACACCACGGGCCGCGCGGTGGCCGCGACCGACCGCAACCTGCTGGGCTCCAACCACCGCACCGCGCCCTTCTTCGTCGAGGCGCAGCGCGCCGACAGCACCGTGTTCACCGTGCACATGCAGGAGAACGGGGCGATGGAATTCGCCTATTCCCGCCTGATCCGGCATGACAACAAGGGCGTCGGCGTGATCGTGGTCGAGGTCGACCTGGCCAAGTTCGAGCGGCAATGGGCGGGCATCTCCGACGCGGTGCTGGTCACCGATTCCACCGGCGTGGTGATCCTGTCGACCGAGCCGCGCTGGCGCGGCCATCCGCTCGAGGATGCGCTGGCCGAACAGGATCCGCCTTCCGCGATCCAGCGCGCCATCGAGGCCACCGCCGACTGGAGCTTCATTCCGCCCGACGCCTACCTCTTCGGAGAGGCGGTGATGCGCACCGACGGGCGCATTCCGTTCCAGGGCTGGCGGGTGATCTCGTTCAGCGCCTACAGTTCGGTCCGCGAGCGGGTGAACGGGGTACTGGCGCTCGAGATCATGGCCTTTGCCCTGCTGCTCGCCGGCTCGTTCTGGTGGCTGTCGCGCAAGGCCCGCTCCGAGCGTCGGGTGGCGCTGCGGGAGTCGGCAGAACTCCGCCAGTTGAACCTGCGCCTCCAGCGGGAAATCGCCGAGCGCGAGAAGGCAGAACGCAGCCTCGAAGTGGCCGAACAGACCCTCGAACAAAGCTCCAAACTGGCCGCCTTGGGCGAGATGTCGGCCGCTGTCAGCCACGAGCTGAACCAGCCGCTCGCGGCCATGCGCACCTACCTCGCCGGGGCCCGCCTGCTGCTGCAGCGCAAGCGCCCCGAGGAGGCGCTGTCGAGCTTCCAGCGGATCGACGACCTGATCGGCCGGATGGGGGCGATCACCCGCCAGCTCAAGAGCTATGCCCGCAAGGGCGAAGTGGCCTTCGAGCCCTTTGATCTAAGGGATGCGGTGAGTTCGGCCCTGTCGATGATGGAGCCCCAGCTGCGCTCGCGCCACGTGACGATCACCCGCAGCCTCCCCGCAGGCCCGGTGGTGATCCGGGCCGACAGGCTCCGGGTCGAGCAGGTTCTGGTGAACCTCTTCCGCAACGCGCTCGACGCCACCCGCGAGGTCGACAACCCGACGCTCGAGCTGATCCTCTCCACCGGCGACACCGCCACGCTGACGCTGCGGGACAACGGCCACGGCATCGAGGATCTGGAGAACCTTTTCGAGCCCTTCTACACCACCAAGGCCCCCGGCGACGGCGTCGGTCTGGGGCTTGCCATCTCCTCGGGGATCATCAACGAGTTGGGCGGACGTCTCACGGCGCGGAACGGCAGGGCGGGTGGCGCGGTTTTCGAACTGCAACTGCCGATCCTCCGGCAGGACAGCGCGACGGCGGCGGAATAGGGCAGGGACCACAGGAACACCAACATGGCACAGGCTATGAAGATCGCAATCATCGACGACGAACAGGACATGCGCCAATCCATCAGCCAATGGCTGGCGCTCTCCGGCTTTGAAACTGAAACCTACCCTTCCGCCGAAGAGGCGCTGAAGGGGATCGGCCCCGACTATCCCGGCGCCGTGGTCTCCGACATACGGATGCCGGGCATGGACGGCATGGCGCTGCTGAAGAAGCTCATGGCGCAGGACAGCGCGCTGCCGGTCATCATGATCACCGGCCACGGCGACGTGCCGATGGCGGTGGAGGCGATGCGGGTAGGGGCCTTCGACTTCCTTGAGAAGCCCTTCAACCCCGACCGGATGACCCAGCTCGCCAAGAAGGCCACCCAGCGCCGGCGGATGAACCTCGACGCCCGCGCGCTGCGGCGCGAGCTCGGCGGCGGCACCACCATCATGAAGAAGCTCATCGGCGCCTCGCCCGTGATGGAGCGCCTGCGTGAGGACATCCTCGACCTCGGGCAGGCCGATGGCCACGTGCTGATCGACGGAGAGACCGGCACCGGCAAGACGCTGGCCGCCCATGCGCTTCATGCCGTGGGCAGCCGCGCCTCCAAGGAGTTCGTCATCGTCTCCTGCGCTGCCTTCGACGAGGAGGAGCTGACCGCCCAGCTCTTCGAGGGCAATGCCGACAAGGGCCGCCTGCCGCTGGTGGAGCAGGCCCGCGGCGGCACGCTCTGCCTCGAGGACATCGAGGCACTCTCGCCCGGCCTCCAGGCCCGTCTGCTGCAGTTCATCAACGAGCAGGGCACCCCGGCAGAGACCCGGATCGTCGCCGTGTCAAACCTGCAGGAGCAGGGCAAGACCTCGGAAGACGCCCTGCGCCCCGATCTCTACTACCGGCTCGCCGCGATGAAGATCACCCTGCCGCCGCTGCGCCAGCGCGGTGAGGACATCCTGATGCTCTTCACCCGGCTCTCCGAGCAGTTCGCCGAGGAATACGGCTGCGAGGCACCCGCCGTCTCCGCCCAGGAGGCCGCGCAGCTCCTGCAGGCGCCCTGGCAGGGCAACGTCCGGCAACTCATCAACATCGCCGAACGCGCCGTGCTCCAGGCCCGCCGCGGCTCGGGCACCATCGCCTCGCTGCTGATGAACGACGAGGGCGAGGTGCAGCCGGTGATGACCACCGAGGGCAAGCCGCTGAAGGAATACGTGGAGGCCTTCGAGCGCATGCTCATCGACAACACCATGCGCCGCCACAAGGGCTCGATCGTCAACGTGATGGAAGAGCTCTGCCTGCCCCGCCGCACGCTGAACGAGAAGATGGCGAAGTACGGGCTGCAACGGTCGGACTACCTCGGCTGAGGTCGCCATCGCCGGCTCGCGCCATCGGCACGATCACCACGCCGCGCCTCCTGACCGGAGGCGCGGCGTCTGATTTTCTTGCGACCCGCCGATGCAGGTCATAGGCAAAGTCCATGGCCGTCTTCTACTTCCTCGCCGTCGCGCTGCCCTACATTGCCGCCTTCCTGCTGACCCTCGTGGTGACCGGCGGGCTCGGGCTGGTGATCTGGCTGCTGAACGGGCGCCATTGGTGGGCCTGGCTGGCCGGCCTGGCGCTCGCGGTGGCGGCCAGCACCGTCTCGCCGCTGGTCCAGCGCCTCGAAGAGGCCGGGATCACCGCGCGCCTCGAGGCCTCCGAGCCGCAAGCCGCGTCGCATGTGCTCGAGCCCGGCGCGCTGATCCATCTGCAGGATGACAACCACGCCGGCATCACCTGTCGCCCCTGCGACTTTGCCGCGCTGCCCTTCGTCACGCAGGCCGAGACCGTCGACATCCACCCCGTGCTGATCGACGAACGCGGCGACCTGGTGGCGCGGGTCAACCTCAACGCCCCCACGCCGGACCGGGCCGAGCGGGCGAGGTTCCGTTATGCCTTCATCTCGCTGCCCGCCTTCTGGTACCAAGGCGCACCCTATGAGCCGCCCGCCTGGTATCCCTCGCCCGTGCCGGAGGATCTCAAGGGCATTCACATGCTGGTGGCGCTGCCGCCCACCGGGATCATCCGGCCCGCAGAACTGGAGCCGCTCTACCTGCGGGTCAACCGCCAGTTCGAGGCCGAGAAGCTCTTCTCCTGGGGTTTCGTGACCGAGACCGTTCAACGCCCGGCCCCGGAGGCGATCTTCGCCGACCTCGCCAGCCGCGTCACGGCCAAGTGACCACCAGATACGGGGGGCGAAGGGGCAGGGGGCCACAATGGGTCTTTCGCTCCCGCAGCATCCATGTAATAGGGAAGCGCCAACCGAACCCCTCATCTGGAGAGCCGTGATGGAGATTCGCGAGGCCCTGACCTTCGACGATGTTTTGCTCGTTCCCGCCGCCAGCCGCGTGCTGCCTTCGACGGCGAACACCGCCACGCGGGTGACCCGCGCCATCTCCATGAACATCCCGCTGCTCAGTTCGGCGATGGACACGGTCACCGAGAGCCGCATGGCCATCACCATGGCCCAGGCCGGCGGCATCGGCGTGATCCACAAGAACCTCGATGTCGAGGCCCAGGCCCGCGAGGTGCGCCGGGTGAAGCGCTTCGAGAGCGGCATCGTCTACTCCCCCGTCACCCTCACCCCCGACCAGACCCTGGCCGACGCCAAGGCCCTGATTGAGCGCTACAATTTCACCGGTTTCCCGGTGGTCGACGAGCAGCACCGGGTGGTGGGCATCGTCACCAACCGCGACATGCGCTTCGCCACCTCCGACGACACGCCGGTGCGGGTGATGATGACCTCGAAGGATCTTGCCATCCTCAAGGAGCCCGCCGACCGCGACGAGGCAATCTCTCTGATGAAGGCCCGCCGGATCGAGAAGCTCCTGGTGACCGATGCAAGCGGCAAGCTCACCGGCCTGCTGACGCTGAAGGACACCGAGAAATCGGTGCTCAACCCCACCGCCTGCAAGGACAGTCTCGGCCGCCTGCGCGTCGCCGCCGCCACCTCGGTGGGCGACGCGGGCTTCGAGCGCACCGAGGCGCTGATCGACGCGGGCGCCGACATCGTGGTGATCGACACCGCCCATGGCCACTCCGAGGGCGTGATCGCCGCGGTGAAACGGGCCAAGATGCTCTCCAACGAGGTGCAGATCATCGCCGGCAACGTTGCCACCGGAGAGGCCACCCGCGCGCTGATCGACGCGGGCGCGGATGCGGTGAAGGTGGGTATCGGCCCTGGCTCGATCTGCACCACCCGGATGGTCGCGGGCGTGGGCGTGCCGCAGCTGACCGCCATCATGGATTGCGCCAAGGCCGCCGGAGACGTGC
>CAYVQK010000143.1:0-9779 GCA_964454145.1 uncultured Oceanicola sp.
AGGGGCAGGCGAGCGAGACATAGAGGTGATAGCGTCCGCTTTCGGCTTCGAAGCCACCCTCTCCGGAGGGGCCGGCAGAGCCGTCAGCTGTGACCCAGTTGCGAAATGCGGAGGTGGAGCGAACGAATTTTCCGCCGCTCTTGCTGGTGTCGTACCACTCGTCTTTCCATTCGCCTTCGACCAGTCGGCCCATGATCTTCTCCCGTTTCTGATGGCTTCAACATAGCATCTGTGCGGGATGGATCACACTGTTGGCCCTGAAGACCGTTCTGTGCATTTTCGCGCGGAACCTCCGGCACCCTCCGGGTGTTGCTCCGGTGCAGCGTGGCAGTTTCGGCCAAAGGTTAACCTTGACGTCACCCGATTCGCTCACAATGCTTGAAACCAGGATTGGAGCTGCCAAATGTCTGATTTCCTGCCACAATCGGTCCGTGAAGGACTGGAGGCTGCGCGCCGCGAGGCGGAGCGCCGCAAGAGCCGCCTGAAGGTGCGCGATGGCGACACGAGTTACCCCGTGTTGCGATTCTGGTCCAAGGGGTTTGCCTTGGCGGCCGATCCGGCGCCAAACCTGCGCGGGCTTGTCGACCTGTTCGAGGGCGAACGGCACCTCTACCAGTGCCTGATCGTCACCAGCCGCGAAGAGGCGGGGGAGCGGATCTTCGAGTTCAAGCGCAACACCGCGGCCAGCGACCGTGCGCCGATCGACTTCGAGCGGCCGAGCAACGCTCCGGTGGGTTACCTGACCAACGGTTGACGGCGTCCTCGCACCCTACTGCAGATCGGCGAAGGCCGCCTGCATTCTCTCGACAGCTTCGGCCACGCGCACCCGCGGGGTGGCGATGTTGAACCGCAGGAAGCTCTCGCCGCCCTTGCCGAAGGTCGTGCCATGGTTCGCAGCGATGCGGGCCTGCTTCTCCACCCGCCCGATGAACTCGTCGCGCTCCATGCCGGTGCCGGAAAAGTCCACCCAGCTGAGGTAGGTGGCCTCGAGCGGCATGGAGGCGAGGCCCGGGATCGCGTTGATCCCCTCGTCGAAGAGCTTGCGGTTGCCGTCGAGGTAGGCGCAGAGCGCATCCACCCATTCCGCGCCGCCGGGCGAATAGGCGGCCTCGGCCATGAACAGACCGAAGCTGTTGGGCGACAGGCCAAGGGCGGCCACCTTCTGCGCGAAGCGGGCGCGAAGCCCCTCGTCGGCAATGATGACATTGCCGGTGTGGGCGCCGGCGATGTTGAAGGTCTTGGTGGTGGCGGACATCATCACCAGCCGGTCTTCGATGCCGTCGACGAGCGCCATCGGCGTGTGGCTCTGCCCGGGCATGAGCAGGTCGTGGTGGATCTCGTCGGAAACGAGCACAAGGTCATGCCGCCGGGCGAAGGCGGCGACACCTTCCAGCTCGGCCCTCGTCCAGACCCGGCCGCCGGGGTTGTGGGGCGAGCAGAGCACCAGCATCTTCTCGGAGCCGGTCATCTGCGCGTCCCAGGCGTCGAAATCCATCTCGTAGCGGCCATCGCGAAGCGCCAGCGCGCATTCCACCACATCGCGGCCCGAGGCTTTGATGACGCGGGCGAAGGCGTGGTAGACCGGCGTCATCAGCACGACGCCGTCGCCGGGTGCGGTGTAGGCCTCGACGCAGAGGGCGGTGCCGTTCACGAGACCATGGGTGGTGTTGATCCAGCTGTCCTCGACCTGCCAGCCGTGGCGTTCGGACATCCACCAGCGGATCGCGGCCTTGTAGCCCGCGTCGTTGCCGTAATAGCCGTAGATGCCATGGGCGGTCATCTTCTCCAGCGCGTCCTGTACACAGTTGGGCGGGCGGAAATCCATGTCTGCCACCCACATCGGCAGGCCATCGTCGGCGGACACGCCGTAGTAGCCTTCCATCATGTCCCACTTGGTGGAGTGAGTCCCACGGCGCTCGATCAACTCGTCAAAATTCATGGAAGGCTCCTTGCTGCGTGCCGAACCTAGCGCCGCGGCCCGCGGCTGCAAGCCCAGTTGCACCGCGCCCGGCTCTGCCCTAAATCCCCTGCCATGGCATTGCGTGATATTCTCATCCATCCAGACCCGCGGCTTAAGAAGCCCGCCGACCCCGTGACCGAGTTCGACCGCGAGCTTCGGCGGCTGGCCGACGACATGCTGGAGACGATGTATGACGCGCCGGGCATCGGGCTTGCCGCGCCGCAGATCGGCGAGATGCGCCGCCTGCTGGTGATGGACTGCATCAAGGACGATGCAGAGGATCCGCGCCCGATGGTGCTGATCAATCCCGAGGTCATCTGGCATTCGGACGAGAAGAACACTTACGAGGAAGGCTGCCTGTCGATCCCCGAACAATACGCCGATGTCACCCGCCCGGCCGAGGTGAAGGTCCGCTGGCAGGGGCTCGACGGAGCCGAGACGGAGGAGCACTTCTCCGGACTCTGGGCGACCTGCGTGCAGCACGAGATCGACCACCTGAATGGCAAGCTCTTCATCGACTATCTCGGGCCGATGAAGCGGCAGATGATCACCCGCAAGATGCAGAAGCTGAAGCGCGAGAAGGCCCGCGCTTGAGCGTGCTGCCGATCGTCCAGTGGCCGGATGAGCGGCTGAAGGCGGTCTGCGCGCCGGTCGCGGGCGAGAACATGGCCGCGCTGGCCGCCGACATGCTGGAGACGATGTATGCCGCGCCGGGCCGTGGCCTCGCAGGCCCTCAGGTGGGCGTGCTGCGGCGGATCTTCGTGATGGACGCGGCCTGGAAGACGGGCGAGCCGAGCCCGCGCGTGTGCATCGACCCGGTGGTGGTGCCGCTGGGCGAGGCGGTGGCGACGATGGAAGAGGGCTGCCTCTCCATCCCCGGTCGCCCGGTGGAGATGACCCGGCCCGCGCGGATCCGGCTCAAGTATGTCGACCTGAAAGGCGACGCGCAGAGCGTGGAACTGGAGGGCGTGGAGGCGGCCATTGCCCAGCACGAGGCAGATCACCTCGACGGCAGGCTCATCATCGACGGGCTCGACGAATGACCGTGCGCCCTTTCATCCCCTGGCCCGACCGGCGCCTGCAGACCGCCGCCGCGCCGGTGGGGGAGATCACCGACGAGGTGCGCCGCATCTGGGACGACATGGTGGACACGATGGAGGCGATGCCCGGCTACGGGCTCGGCGCGCCGCAGATCGGGGTGATGCTTCGGCTGGCGGTGGTGGATTGCTCCAAGGCCCGCGGCCAGGTGGTGCGGCTGGCCGACCCCGAGATCACCATGGCCTCGCCGGAGATGTTCGACTGGGAGGAGGCGAGCCCCAACCTGCCAGGCGTCTCTGCGAAGCTCTCCCGTCCGGCGCGTGTGGCGGTGGCCTATACCGACGAGACAGGCGCGCGGGTGGAGAAGAAGTTCGAAGATCTGTGGGCCACCAGCGTGCAGCACCAGATCGACCATCTTGACGGGCGGATGTTCTTTGACCGCCTGAGCCGGGTGAAGCGGCAGATGCTTCTGAAGAAGGCGGCGAAGAGGTAGGGCGGCACTCGTCCGGCAATTCATCGGACCCGTGGCGGGACGAGTCCCGCCCTACACCCCGTCCCCGACCAATGGTAAGGGGTGGCGGACAGGAGCCAGCACATGCGCATTATCTTCATGGGAACGCCCGACTTCTCGGTGCCTGCGCTCGACGCGCTGCACGCGGCGGGGCACGAGATCGTCTGCGTCTACACCCAGCCGCCCCGCCCCGCCGGGCGCGGCAAGAAGGACCGGCCCTCGCCGGTGCAGGCCCGTGCCGAGGCGCTGGGGCTCATGGTGCGCCACCCCGCGCGGCTGAAGGGCGCCGAGGAGCAAGCGGCCTTCGCGGCGCTGCACGCGGATCTGGCGGTGGTGGTGGCCTACGGGCTGATCCTGCCGCAGGCGGTGCTGGATGCGCCGCGCTTTGGCTGCATGAACATTCATGCCTCGCTGCTGCCGCGCTGGCGCGGCGCGGCACCCATCCACCGGGCGGTGATGGCGGGCGATGCGGAGACGGGCGTGTGCATCATGCAGATGGAGGCGGGCCTCGACACCGGGCCGGTGCTGCTGCGCGAGAGCACCGCGATCGGGCCGGAGGAAACCACGGGCGACCTGCATGACAGGCTATCGGAAATGGGGGCGCGGCTGATCGTGACTGCCGCCGCGCGAGCCGGTGCCCTGGAGCCGATGCCGCAGCCCGAAACCGGCGCCACCTATGCCGAGAAAATCGACAAGGCCGAGGCGGCGGTGGACTGGACGCGCCCCGCCGAGGAGGTGGACCGCCATATCCGCGGGCTCTCGCCCTTCCCCGGCGCCTGGACCGAGGTGGAGGGAGAACGGGTGAAGCTGCTGCGCTCGCGCCTGGCCGAGGGCAGCGGCACGCCGGGCGCGGTGCTGGGTGGCTTCACCGTGGCCTGCGGCATTGGCGCGGTGGAGATTCTCCAGGCCCAGCGACAGGGCAAGCGGCCGATGGAGGCCGCCGAGCTCTTGCGCGGGCTCACGCTTCCGGGCAGGCTCGGGGCCTGATGTATATCGTCCTGCTTCTCATCGCGGGGGCCGCCGCGGGCTTTGCCGTGAACCGCGCCACCGAACGCCGCTTCGACGACGAGGTCGCCGCCGTCATGGGCGCGGGGGTGGTGCTGGCCTGCTACCTCGGGCTCCTGCTCCTTCCGCTGCTGTTCTGGGTGCTGAAGTACCTGCTGATCCTCGCGGTGATCGCGGGGGCCGCCGCAGCGCTCTACCTTGTCGTGAAGAAGAAGTAGCGGGCGCAGGCCGCGGCCTTCGGGGCTTTTCCCCGGCGGAGCACCCGCCTACCATGGCGCGACATTGAAGCCCCACGGATTTGACCCGATGCGCATTGCCCTTCGCTGCCTGCTCCTCTCCCTTGCCCTCCTGCTCACCCTGCCCGCGCCCGCCCTGCGCGCGCAGGAGGCCGCGCAGAGCCAGCCCACCGGCACCATCGGGGTGGAGGAGAGCCGCGAGCAGGATGCGGCCATCGCCCAGCGCATCCGCACCATCCTGAGCGAGCTGGAGGGCTACGAGGACGTCACCGTGGCGGTCAGATCGGGCATCGTCACCCTGCGTGGCACAACGCTCGACGCCGCCAAGGCGCGGGCGCTGAACGACCTCGTGTCGCGGGTCGACGGGGTGGTTGCGATCGAGAACGAGGTGGTCGAAAGCACCGACGTGGTGGAGCGGCTGAACCCGGCGGTGAAGCGGTTCCAGGACCGGATCACCCAGATGATCGCCTGGGCGCCGCTGCTGCTCATCGCCTTTGCCGCCTTCCTCATGGTGGCCTTCCTCGGGGTGCTGCTGGCGCGCATGAAGCAGCCCTGGGAGCGGCTCGCGCCCAATGCCTTCATCGCCGACATCTACCGGATGCTGATCCGTCTGGCCTTCGTCGTCGCCGGCATCGTGGTGGCGCTCGACATTCTCAACGCCACGGCGCTGCTGGGCACCATCCTCGGCGCCGCCGGCATCATCGGCCTCGCCATCGGTTTTGCCGTGAAGGACACGGTGGAGAACTTCATCGCCTCGATCATGCTCTCGATCCGCCAGCCCTTCCGCCCCAACGATGCGATCGAGATCAATGGCGACGAGGGCAAGGTGATCCGCCTGACCTCCCGCGCCACCATCATCCTCAGCTGGGACGGCAACCACATCCGCATTCCCAACTCGACCGTCTTCAAGAGCCGGATCGTGAACTACAGCCGCAACCGCGAGCGGCGGTTCCTCTTCGAGATCGGCTTCGAGGGGGACATGGACATGGAGGCCGCCCGCGCCCTTGCGCAGGAGACGGTACAGGGCCTGCCCTTCACGCTGGAGAGCCCGGCCGCGAGCGTCTGGATCGACCGGCTCAGCGAGGGCGGGATCATCCTGAAGGTCACCGGCTGGATCGACCAGACCGAGACCTCGCTGCTGCTGGCGAAATCGGAGGCACTGCGGCAGGTGAAGGGGGCGCTCGAGGCCGCGGGCCTCACCATCCCCGACACCACCTACCGCCTGCGGCTCGACCCGCCCGTGGGCGCCCTGCCCGCCCTCGCCGCGGCGCGGCCCGACGAGGCCCCCGCCGTCGCCGCGCCGGAGACGGTCACCCCGGCGCCCACCCCCGTCATCGAGACCGCCGACGTGGGCGCGACCGAGGAGAAGGAACTGGAAGCCATGGTGGAGGCGGAGCGCGCCGAGGAAGGCCACGAGGACGACCTGCTCGACGATACCACGAAGGTGGAATAAGCCGCATTTTCCCGCGCCGGGGGGCTTGCGCAGCGGCCCGAGACTCAGTAGGAACCCCCTCGCCGTTGGGGTGTAGCCAAGTGGTAAGGCAGCGGTTTTTGGTACCGTGTACCGTAGGTTCGAATCCTACCACCCCAGCCAGCACCGCCAAGTATTTGTTATCGCTGGAGATAACCTGAATATTTGGCCGTAAATCCGGGCGATTTCGCGGTATCAAAATACCCCAGACCGGAGTTTGACCCAAAAACCGGCGAGATTGGCCGGCAGTCTGGAAACGGCATTTCCACGCTAGCAGTTTGCGGCATTGCGATGGTCAAGCGATGCTGTCGACGCCTTTAAGGTTAGTGGACCTCGTCGCTAGTATCGGAGGAATGCCCGACCAGATCAAAGCGCCGACGCATGACTTCGCAACCCGTGGCAACCTGGGAGTGGGCGATGTCAGAGGGACGAGATCAGCTTTCGCTGGTCTTGCCAGACCGGCGGGCAGGTGTGGCGCATCAACCATTCGGACGTGAGACCGACCGGTTGTTTGCCGTCACGGATGTCCCGAATCAGGTCCGGGGCGAGGAAGGCGAGTTCGACAATCTGCTGGACCCGACGCTTTGATACTTTTTGCGATGCGGCGATGTCGCTGAAAGTCTGACCCGCCCGGATCAACTCGAAGTACCGGTGTGCGCGAGCAATGTTCCGAAAGAGCGTTTCATCGATTCCGACCCGTTCATCGCCGATGATGATCTTCGTCTCGACGCCCCGTTTTCGATGCCTGAAGCTGGATGTGAGTATCAGGTGATCGTCGGTGATGCGGGTGACGTCGATCCCGAGGAACACGGATATGGCTTCGACAGCCAGAAGAACCCGGATGGTTCCCGGGGCAACGTCGATGCGCTTGCACAGTGAGAGACAGAATGCGAGCTTGTCGTCGTAGCCATCCTTTAGGCCAAAAATCTTTTCCCCGGTTGCAGCCAGTTCTTCCATCGTAGCGTCAGCGACGAGTCCTGCCTGAACCTCGGGTCGCGTCAGATGCGCAACGATCAGGGCCGCGACCTGTTTCTCAAGCTCCAGCGCGGGCAGGCGCCATCCGGAGGGATCGCGCGGCGATGTACCTCGGATCAGGCGATGGGAGACATAGTAGCGGAGCCGTCGGCCCTTCGCAGTCTTGGAATGACTAGGTGTCAGGCGATCGCCGGTCTGGTCATGGAGCTTGCCCGCGAGCGGCGATGATCGCGGTTTGGCTGGCCCGCGATTGCGCTGCGTGAATGTTCTGCCTGTCGCCGAAGCCGAGGTAAGTTGTTCCTGGATGCCGTCCCAGACCTCAGGGTTAATGAGCGGCGGGTGCTGGCCAGGATAGACCTTCGCGTGATGGCGGATGAGCCCGGCATAGACAGGGTTGGTCAGGATGTAATGCAGGTGACCGGAACTAAAGGCAGCGCCGCCCTTGACCCGACCGCTGGTGAGTGTCCGCACCGGCGTCTGCAGATTGCGGCCATCGGCCACTTCCTTCACTTGCCGGATCGTGCGGTATTCAAGATAGAGGTCATAGATCGTGCGGATCACGGTGGCATCCGGTTCGACGATCTTCAATGACCGCCCATCCGGGGCGTAGCCGAGCGGCACCGAGGCGCCCATCCACAAGCCCTTCTTCTTCGACGCCGCGATCTTGTCCCGGATGCGCTCCGCCGTGACCTCACGTTCGAACTGGGCAAACGAGAGCAGCATGTTCAGGGTCAGGCGTCCCATGCTGGTCGCGGTATTGAAGGACTGGGTGACCGAGACGAAGGAGGCGCCAGCGGCATGCAGGATATCCACGATCTTGGCGAAGTCTGCCAGTGATCGGGTCAGCCGGTCGATCTTGTAGACGACGATCTGATCCACCCGACCTGCACGCATATCATCCAGCAGGCGTTGTAGCGCGGGACGCTCCAGCGTCCCGCCCGACAGCCCACCGTCATCGTAGGCTTCTCTGAGCGCCACCCACCCCTCGTGCTTCTGACTGGCAATGTAAGCGGCGCAGGCCTCCCGCTGGGCATCCAGCGAGTTGAACTCCTGCTCCAGTCCCTCTTCCGAGCTTTTGCGGGTGTAAATGGCGCAGCGGGTCCTGTTCATGGCCTTGCCCCGCCCCGCTCGATCAGACCGAAGAATCTCGGACCGGACCAGCTTGTTCCGGTGATGCGCAGCGCAATTGCGGAGAGGGAGGCAAAGCATTCGCCGTTCATGATATAGCCACCGTCGATGACATCCACCTTGTACTGGCGCCCATTCCACTCGCGGACCAACTGGGAACCAGGGCGTGGAACCGCCGCAGCAACCTTACGGACAGGCTTGCCATCAGCGACGGCCCGAAGCGCACGCCTGATGTCCGGCGAAAGACCACCGAAGGCATTACACTGGGCATGCCAGATCAGTGCCTTGCGCATGAACATCATCGACAGGTGATGTGGTGGCGCCTCGCCAAAGGCGCCAACCCATTCAATGCGAAGGGCGGCCCGGTCTATCTGACCGAGATCCACCCAGCGTATCGTGATCTCATCGTCGCGATTCATCAGACCGCCGCCGCCTTCGGTTTCGCAACGATCCGGTACCGGAATGCCCGGGCGCCCGCGATCCTCTCGGACGCAATCTCATAACCAGCCTTGCGCAGTCCCGTCACAGCCGCGCGCGTTGTATGCGGCCACCAGCCGAGCTTCTCGCTGTTCGTTGCGATGTCGGCGCCGCCTTTCCGGCCCAACATCCGGACCAGCTGGGCCTTTTTGGAACTCCGGGGTCGCGGACTTGGCTTGCCTGTCGGTTTGCTGGCAGCGGTCCTGGAGGTTTTGGTTTTGTCGATTTCGGTCGTCATTGCTCTCTCCTTGCGGTTCGGGCAGGGCCTCTTGCCATGCTACTGAGCAGAGCCCGACATTCCGGGCGGAGAGATCTGACACACCAATCAGTGTGTCAGTGACACCAGTACCGCTCTCTTCGGCATCGAAGTCCAGTCAAACATGAGGCAAAGCACTGGAAATACTCCTGAAAACCTCCATTCCATCGAACGATGTACTGCGGATGCGACTCCGATGCACCCAGCCAGGCACTTGCCGGAAATCGAGACGGTACAAGTTTCGTCCTGAGTAGTGGCGCAATTCCGGACGGTTAGCGGGTTCCGGACACCACGCAGACCGGAACGGGCTCGGCGAGCGGGCTCCGAATGCCCCGAAGTCTGGGTTGGCCGATTTCATGGTACGAGGTGTCGGGTTGGGCGGCTCAGAGAGTCGCGATCAGCGCGCGTTGCTCTGACCACTCCGACGGCAGATCGTGGCTCTTGTACCAATCCGAGTTAAACCCGAGCGGCTGCTTGCCATCGAGGACATCTCGGACGATGTCGGGAGCGAGGAAGGCGAGGTCAATCAACTGCTGGACACGTGCTTCGATGTGCCCTCGGAAGCGGCGATCTGTGCGATAGGTAACCCCGACCTGATCCGGTCACACCAGGCGTGAGCCCAGGCGATGTTGCGGATCAGGGTCTCGTCCTGACTTGTTGGGGCGTCTGCTAGGCTCAGGACTCATAGCCAGTATATGACGATAGCGGCCAGAGCGATGGCA
>CAYVQK010000144.1:0-9770 GCA_964454145.1 uncultured Oceanicola sp.
CCGGCCACCCCGGGCCAGAACAGCATGGGCAGGAAGGCGCAGAGCGTGGTCGCGGTGGAGCTGACGATGGGCCAGAACATCCGCTTGGCCGCCTCGACATAGGCGTGCATCGGGCCGACGCCCTCGGATATGCGCTTGTCGGCGTATTCCACCACCACGATGGCCCCGTCCACCAGCATGCCCACGGCGAGGATAAGGCCGAACATCACGATGTTCGACACGGTGATGCCCATGATCGACAGGAAGACGAAGCAGAGCAGGAAGCTGATCGGAATGGCGATGCCGACGAGGATCGCCGGGCGGATGCCGAGCGCACCCAGCACCACGATGGCCACCAGCGCGATGGCCGTCATCACCGAGCCCTCGAGCTGGCTGACCATCGATTCCACCACGCGGCTCTGGTCGTTCGAGGTGCCGACCTGGATTGCGTCGCGCAGCTCGGGCGGCCACTTGGCGCGCTCTGCCTCCACCACCTCGCGGATCGCGGCGGCGGTGTCGATGATGTTGTAGCCCTTCTTCTTGGAGACCTGCAGCGCCACGGTGTTCACCCCGTTGAAACGGGCCGTGCCGGCGCGGTCTTCGAAGGTGAGGCGGATCTCGGCGAGATCCCCGAGGGTGACGATGCTGTCGCCGTTCACCTTCACCGGGAGCTGGTAGACATCCTGGCTGTTCTCGAAGCTCGCCGGGATCTTCACCGAGAAGGCGCCGGTGGGGGTTTCCACCTCGCCTGCGGCGATGAGCTGGTTGTTGTTGACCACCACGTTGATCAGCTCGGCGGCGGTCACGTTGTAGCTTTCGAGCTTCAGCGGGTCGATCACCACCTCGACCATCTCGTCGCGGTGCCCGGCCAGCGTGGCCTCAAGCACCGGCTCGAGGGTCTCGAGGCTGTCCTGGAGATCCTTGGCCACCTTCACCAGCGTCCGCTCGGGCAGGGCACCGGTGAGGTTGACGATTATGATCGGGAACTCGGAGAAGTTGATCTCGCCGATGGTGTAATTGTCCGCCCCGGCTGGAAAATTCGCCTCCGCGGTGTTCATCGCGGCGCGCACGTCGGCCAGCGTCGCCGACTTGTCCCAGCCGAACTCGAACTCGAGCACCACGTTGGCATAGCCCTCGGTGGCCACGCCCTGCATGGTCTTCAGCCCGTCGAGCGACGACAGCTCCGTTTCCATCGGCTTCACCAGCATCTTCTCGGCATCGGTGGCCGAGATGCCGGGGAAGGGCACCGAGACGAAGACGGCCGGGATCTCGATATCCGGCTCGCCCTCCTTGGGCAGGCTGAGATAGGTCGCCCAGCCGACCAGGATCGACATCGCCACGAAGGCGAGGATCATCCGGGCGCGGGCGGCGGCCCAGTCGACGATTCCGGTCATTGGGTCAGCTCCTCGAGGGTGACCTTAACCGGAACACCGTCCACCACATACTCCTGACCGCGGGTGATGACCCGAGCCTCGTCGGGCAGGCCGGTGACCCAGATGCCGTTCATCGTGTCGCGCAGCACCGTGACCGGGGCAAAGCGCGCGGTGTTCTCGGCATCCACCCAGCGGACGCCCAGAGTGCCGTCGTCATCCAGCGTCAGCGAGGACTGCGGCAGCAGATGCGCCTGCGCGCCGTCGGCGGAAATGGCGATCTCGACGGTCTGGCCGTCCCGGATGCCGAGATCGGCATTGGGCACCTGGACCTCGACGCGGAAGGTGCGGGTCTGCGCATCGGCGGAGCGCGACAGAAAGGTGACCTCGCCCATGACCTCTTCGCCGGTGGCGAGCCGCGCACCGGCCTTGGCGCCCACCGCGACGCGGCCGACCTCGGTTTCGGGGATGAAGCCCACCAGCTTGATCGGGTCGAGCTGAAGGATTGTGGCGCAGTCGGAGCCGGCCTGGAGCAGCATTCCAAGCTCGGCGCTGTCGCTTTCGAGGAGGCCCGCGAAGGGGGCCGTTATGGTCAGTCGCTCGATTTCCTTCTGCGCGGCGGCGACGGCGGCCTCGGCGGTCTGCACCTGGCTCTTGGCGCCCTCGACGCCCGATTGCGCGGCCTGGACGGCGGCCTTGGCGGAGGAGACGGCGGCCCGTGTCGCGGCGACGCGGGTGTCGGAGGCGTAGCCGCCCTGCGAGAGCTGGCTCGCGGCGCGGTCGTTGATCTCGGCTTCCTCCAGCGCGGCCTGGGCCTCGGCCACCCGGGCCTCGGACTCGGGCAGGCCGGCGCGGGCGGAGGCGAGCTGCGCCTCGGCCTGGGCGAGCTGGGTTTCGCGGGTGCCCGGATCGAGCTCGCAGAGCATCTGCCCGGCCTCCACGAAGGCGCCCTTGCGCAGCGGCTCGGAGACGATCTGGCCCGAGGTCTCGGCCCGTACCGTCACCTGCCGCGCCGCCTCGGTGCGGCCGCGGGTGACCACGGCGCTGTCGACCTCGCGGGCCTTGCTGTCGATCGCCATGACCGACACCACCCGCGGCGCGCCCGCCCCGGTGCCGTCTTCCTCGACGCTGCGCGGGGCCTCCTCTGCACTGGCCGCAGGCTCCTCCTCGGCATCGGCGCCGGCGAAGGAGAGCAGCACGTCGCGCTGCATCACCAGGAGATAGAGCACCGCTGCAACGCAGAGCGCGATGAGGATCGAAAACAGCCGCATGGCCGAACCTTCCTTGCAACAATGGGGCGCGAGGCGCCCCAACACCGTGTTCGCTGGTGCAGCACACTCCAGGCGATCGCCTCCGGAGGTGTCCTGAACCGTTTGGTTTAGTTTAGCGCCAACAGGAAGCCCGCGCAAGGCAGAGTTGGGGCCATTCCGCGGCATCCTGACACGAGGTTGTCAGCCGGGTGTGAGGCCACCCGCAATCCGCTTGGCATCGGGGCGCGTTTCCGGGTAAGAAGCGGCGATCTTGCGGGGCGAAGACCCTGCGCGCAGGACAGAAGGCAGGCAGATGAGCAACAGCGAAAGCTTCATCGACGAGGTCACCGAGGAACTGCGGCGCGACAAGCTCTTCGCGCTGATGCGGCGCTATGGCTGGATCCCGGTCGTGGTGATCCTGGTGCTGGTCGGCGGTGCGGCCTGGTTCGAATGGCAGCGTGCCAGCGAACGCGCCGCGGCCGAGGCCCGGGGCGATGCGGTGCTGGCGGCGCTGGAGGCCGAGGAGGGCGAGGCCCGGATGGCCGCGCTGGAAGGCGTGGAGGCCGACGGCGACTTCGCCGCGGTGGTCGACATGCTCGAGGCCGCGGAAGCCCAGGCCGCCGAAAACCCCGCTGCCGCCGCCGAAAAGCTGGTGGCCGTGGCCGCGGATCAGAGCCTGCCCCAGCCCTGGCGCGACCTTGCGGCGCTGAAGGCCGTGATGCTCGGCCCCGACGCGATGGAGGCCGAGGCCCGCAGCGCCGAGCTCGACCGACTGGCCTCCTCCGCCTCGCCTCTGGCGGTGCTCGCCCGCGAGCAACAGGTCTACGCGATGATCGAGGCCGGTGACCGGGAGGGTGCCCTGGCTGCCGCAGAGGCGCTTGTCGAAGAGGACGGATTGAGCCGGGGCTTGCAAGAGCGCCTCCTGCAAGTGATTGTGGCATTGGGAGGAAAGCCCGACGAGGGCTGATCCGACCGGCGCCTGCGGCCCTGCCGCGGGGCGCGGAAAAGTCAGACGGGGCAAGGAAGGCAAGCCGTGAGAGCAGCAGCATCGACGTGGATCACCACAGGCGTGGTTCTGGCGCTTCTTGCCGGGTGCAGCGAAGGCGAGCAGCGGCTGCCGGGCGAGCGCATCGGCATTCGCGAGGCGGCCGGCGTCAGCGACCTCGGCGGCACCGTGGCGCCGATCTATCGCGGCTCGGCGCCAATCGCACTGCCCCGCCCGGTGAACCACGGCGAGTGGACCCACCGCAACGGCACCGCGCAGCACCGCATCCAACACCCGGCGCTGGCCCGCACGGTGCAGGAGATCTGGCGCACCGACATCGGCGCCGGCGACAGCCGCAAGGCCCGGATCACCGCCGACCCGGTGGCTGCAGGCGGCCGCATCTTCACCATGGACAGCCGTGCGCAGGTCTCTGCCGTCTCCTCCGGTGGATCGCTGATCTGGGCGACCGACATCACGCCTGCACGCGATCGCACCCAGGACGCCTCCGGCGGCGGGCTCGCGATTTCGGGCAATACCCTATATGTCGCAAGCGGTTACGGGGAGCTGCTCGCGCTCGACACCGCCACCGGCGGGGTGCGCTGGCGGCAGCGGTTCGACGGGCCGGTGCAGGGCACGCCCACGGTGGAGGGCGGCACCGTCTATGTCGTCAGCCGCGATGCGCGGGCCTTTGCGGTGGATGCCTCGAACGGGCGGCTGAAATGGGAGATGCCCGGCACGCCGACGCCTTCGGTGATGGTCGGCGGGGCGGGGCCGGCGCTTTCGGCGCGGCATGTGATCTTCCCCTTCGGCTCGGCCGAGGTGCGGGGCGCGCTGAAGCAATCCGGCCTGCAGACCTGGAACGAGATCATTGCCGGCGAGCGGCGCGGGCGGGTCTACACCACCTATTCGGACGTCACCGGCGACCCGGTGGTGGTGGGCGATACCGTCTATGTCGGCACCCAGTCGGGCCGCACCGTGGCGATCGACGTGAACAGCGGGGAGCGCAAGTGGACCTCGCTCAACGGGGCCTACTCGCCGGTCTGGCCCGTGGGCAACTCGCTCTTCATGGTGTCGGACGCCAGCCAGCTCCTGCGGATCGACGCCTCGACCGGCGAGACGATCTGGTCGGTCAAGATGCCCGACTTCACCAAGAAGAAACTCCGCCGGCGCAAGGCCGTGTTTGCCCATTATGGGCCGGTGCTGGCAGGCGGGCTGCTCAGGGTGGCCTCGGACGACGGCTACCTGCGGAGCTTCGAGCCGACCAATGGCGCGCTGGTCTCGGCGGTGGAGATCCCCGGTGGGGCCAGTTCCAACCCGATCGTGGTGGCGGGCGTGCTCTACGTGGTCAACGGCCGTGGCCAACTGGTGGCTTTCCGTTGAGCTGAAAGCGGTGTATGAGGCGCCTTTGTTGCCTCGAACCGGTCCGTTAACATGAGCTTCACACTTGCCATCGTTGGTCGTCCCAACGTTGGAAAATCCACTCTTTTCAACCGCTTGGTCGGCAGGCGGCTGGCGCTGGTCGATGACCAGCCGGGTGTGACGCGCGATCTGCGCGAGGGCGAGGCGCGGCTGGGCGACCTGCGCTTCACCGTGATCGACACCGCCGGCCTGGAGGAGGCGACCGACGAGAGCCTTCAGGGCCGGATGCGCAAGCTCACCGAGCGCGCGGTCGAAATGGCCGACGTCTGCCTCTTTCTCATCGACGCGCGCACGGGCGTGACGCCGACCGACGAGGTTTTTGCCGACATCCTGCGCCGAAAGAACGCGCATGTCCTGCTCGGCTGCAACAAGGCCGAGGGCCGCGCGGGCGAGGGCGGCATGATCGAGGCCTGGGGCCTGGGCCTGGGCGACCCGATCCCGCTAAGCGCGGAGCACGGCGAAGGCATGTCGGACCTTCTGGCCGCCTTGATGCCAGTGGTCGATGAAATTTCGCTTAACAGGCCGGAAGCCGACCCCGAAACCGAGGTCTCGGTGGAGGAGGGCGACGAGGAAGAAGAGGCCTGGAGGCCGACGAAGAAAAAGCCGTTGCAGGTGGCCGTGGTGGGCCGTCCGAATGCGGGCAAGTCCACCCTCATCAACGCCATCCTCGGCGAGGACCGGCTGCTCACCGGCCCCGAGGCCGGGATCACCCGCGATTCCATCTCGCTCGCCATCGAGTGGGACGGCGTGCCGATGAAGATCTTCGACACCGCCGGCATGCGCAAGCGGGCCAAGGTGCAGGAAAAGCTGGAGAAACTCTCGGTTTCCGACGGTCTGCGGGCGGTAAAGTTCGCCGAGGTGGTGGTGGTTCTGCTCGATGCGGCGATCCCCTTCGAGCAGCAGGATCTGCGCATCGCCGACCTCGCCGAGCGCGAAGGCCGGGCGGTGGTGGTGGCGGTCAACAAGTGGGATCTCGAGGAGGAGAAGCAGGCCAAGCTGAAGGGGCTGCGCGAGGCCTTCGAGAAGCTCCTGCCGCAGCTCCGCGGGGCGCCGCTGGTGACGGTTTCGGCCAAGACGGGCCGGGGGCTCGACCGGTTGCAGCAGGCGGTGGTGAAGGCCCATGAGGTGTGGAACCGCCGGGTGACCACGGCGCGGCTGAATGCGTGGCTTATCAAGATGTTGGAGCAGCATCCTCCACCGGCGCCGGGGGGACGGCGGATCAAGCTGCGCTACATGACCCAGGCCAAGACGCGGCCGCCGGGGTTCGTGGTGATGTGCTCGCATCCCGACAAGCTGCCGGAGAGCTACAAACGCTATCTTGTCAACGGGTTGCGCGACGATTTCGACATGCCGGGCACGCCGATCCGGCTGTTCTTCCGGGGGCAGGGCGATGCCAACCCCTACAAGAACAAGACCAAGTCGACGCCGTCGCGGCTGCGCAAGCATCTGGGCAAAAAACCCTACGATTCCTGAGGGTTGGGTGGTTAATGCCGGGGTGTGCGGGCCGCGATGCACAGCCCGTGCACACCTGATGCACAGCCCATGCACAGGCCATGCATACGCGAATTCTGCACGGAAGCGCCGGTTAACGCCCCGCACTCTCTCGCCATGCGAGACGTCCCGCGCCCGTGATGCGCGAGGCCTTGGTCGGCGGAAGGCCCTCGTGTAGAACGGGGCAAAACGGGCAGGGCAGGCATGCGAGCGGCAGTCTTCATCCTTCTGGCGGCGCTCTGGGGCGCGACGGCGGCAGCGCAGCAGTTCACCGCGCTGGCCCGCATCGACCCCGCGCGTTCGGGCATCGAGGAAAGCGGCGAGGGCGTGCTGCTGAAGCTGACCATTTCCCAACCGGTGCCCTACCGGGTGCGGCTCATGGCCGACCCGCCGCGGCTGGTGGTGGACTTCCGCGAGGTGGATTTCGGCCCCATGGGCTCGCCCGATGTCTCGTCGCTGGAGCAGGTGGTGGCGCTCCGTACCGGCCGCGTCGGCCCGGGCTGGACAAGGCTGGTGGCCGAACTCTCCCGCCCCCTGGGCTTCGGCACCGTCCACATGGTCACCGGCGCGGCGGACGGCTCGGCGCGGGTGGAGGTGGCGCTGGAGCCGGTGGAGGCCGAACGCTTCGCGGAGCAGGTGGCGCGCGGGGAGCGTCCGAGCGAGGTGTTTCCCAGCCCCTCCGCCAGTGCGGCTCCGAGGCGGCGCCCCGAGGAGGGCGGGCCGATGGTCGTGGTGCTGGACCCCGGCCACGGCGGGGTGGACCCGGGCGCGATCCGCGACGGGGTGACCGAGGCCGAGCTGATGCTGATCTTCGCCCGCGACGTCCGCGAGGCGCTGCTCAGGGCGGGCGACTACCAGGTGGTGCTGACCCGGGAGGACGACAGCTTCGTCTCGCTCGAGACCCGGCTGACCATCGCCCGCCGCGCGGGGGCCGACCTGTTCCTGTCGCTCCACGCCGATGCGGTGGAGGAGGGGATCGCCCGGGGCGCGCAGGTGTATACGCTCTCGGACGAGGCAAGCTCGGAGGCGCTGGCCAAGCTGGCCTATCGCCACGACCGCGACGACATCCTCGGTGGGGCCGACCTGAGCGGCACCGATGACCAGGTGGCACAGGCGCTGCTAGAGATCGCCCGGCGCGAGACCGAGCCGCGCATCGAGGCGCTGGCCGAGGCGCTGGTGGGCGGGCTGAGGGCCAGCGGGGTGCGGCTGCACAAGAGCCCTAGGGGCGAGGCGGATTTCTCGGTGCTGAAGCTGCCCGACATTCCGGCGGTGCTGCTGGAGGCGGCGTTTCTCTCGACCGAAAGCGAGCTGGACAAGCTGCAGAGCCCCGAGTGGCGGCGGCAGGCGGCCGATGGCATCGCCGCGGCGGTGGCGGCCTGGGCGGCGGAGGATGCCCGGCTGAAGGCGCTGATCCGGCAGTAGCGGCCCCGCTGTTGCACGGGCGCCATGAACAGAGCGTTTCCGCGCTGCGGCGGAACGTGCCGGCACGGCCCGCGTTGCGCCCTTCGAGGGACACCGACGCTCGCAAAAGCGTGACCGACGCGGCGGCAAATGGCCGAATTTGTCACGCAATCTCTTTTGCTTCAGAGGGCCCGCTCGCGTATACACTTGGCCTCAAAGCAGACAAGGACAGGCACGTTGCTCAGATTCTTTACCGGCATCATCGGCGGGCTTTTCGCGCTGATCACCACCGGGGCGGCCTTCGGCGCCCTGATGATCGGTGCGATCTTCTGGATCTACGGCCGCGACCTGCCGAACCACGAGCAGCTGGCGCAGTACACGCCCCCCACCATCTCGCGGATCTACTCCGGCGAGGGCAGGATCATGGACGAGTTCGCCCATGAGCGCCGCCTCTACGCGCCGTCGAGCGAGATCCCCGACCTGGTGAAGCAGGCCTTCATCTCGGCGGAAGACAAGAACTTCTACACCCACAAGGGCTACGACCCGATGGGGATGATCGCGGCGGCCGTCGATGCCGCCAAGGGCGGGCGCCTGCGCGGCGCCTCGACGATCACCCAGCAGGTGATGAAGAACTTCCTGCTGTCGTCCGACCGCTCCGCCGAACGCAAGATCAAGGAGATCATCCTCGCCTCCCGGGTGGAGACGGCGCTGAGCAAGGACAAGATCCTCGAGCTCTACATGAACGAGATCTTCCTCGGGCAGAACAGCTTCGGCGTGGCCGCCGCCGCGCAGACCTATTTCAACAAGACCCTGGCCGAGCTGGAGCCGCACGAGGCGGCCTATCTCGCGGTGCTGCCCAAGGCGCCGTCGAACTATCACCCCGTGCGCGACATGGAGCTGGCCGTCAACCGCCGCAACTTCGTGCTGAAGGAGATGCAGGAGAACGGCTACATCTCGCAGGAGACCTACGAGGCGGAGCGCGAGAAGCCGCTGCGCTCGGTGCAGAACGGCGATTTCGACAGCTTCAAGGGCAGCCTGCCGCCGCGCGACTACTTCACCGACGAGATCCGCCGCCAGCTGAGCCGGAACTTCGGCGAGGAGGAGTTCTTCGGCGGGGGCCTGACGATCCGCGCCACGGTGGACCCGGAGCTGCAGAAGAAGGCCGCCGTGGAGCTTCAGCGCGCGCTGGAGCGCTATGACCGCGGCCTAGGCCGCTGGCGCGGCACCGGCAAGACGATCGACGTGGCGCTGCTCGAGGACGAGGCCAAGTGGCGCGAGGCGCTGGCGGCCGTCGAGGTCGCGCGCGACGTGGAGCTGGAGAGCCCCTGGCTGCCCGCCGTGGTGCTGAGTGTCGGCGACAACGAGCTGGGCCTCGGAATCGAGGGCGTGGCGATGGACGGGGCGGAGCCGCCCGTGGTGCCGCGCAACGACATCGACTGGGTGCGCGGCAACTTCCACGAGAACTTCGAGCGCGGCGACGTGGTGCATGTGCGCCGGATGACCGACGGCGGCGCCTTCATCCGCTGGACCCTGCGGCAGGTGCCGCAGGTGCAGGGCGCCTTCATGGCGATGGACGTGGAGAACGGCCGGGTGCTGGCGATGCAGGGCGGCTTCTCCTACCAGCATTCGGTCTTCAACCGCGCCACCCAGGCGACGCGGCAGCCGGGCTCGAGCTTCAAGCCCTTCGTCTATGCCGCGGCGCTGGATTCAGGCTACACGCCCGCCACGATCGTGGTGGACGCGCCGATCGAGATCAACACGCCGCAGGGCGTGTGGCGGCCAAAGAACGCCAGCCACAAGTTCTATGGCCCGACACCGCTGCGCACCGGCATCGAGCAGTCGCGCAACCTGATGACCATCCGCCTCGCGCAGGAG
>CAYVQK010000145.1:0-9746 GCA_964454145.1 uncultured Oceanicola sp.
TGCCGGAGCCCGGCTTGATCCAGACGCGGGCAACCGCGTCCTTCCGCTTGCCGGTGGCGTAGGCGCGGCCGAGCGAGTCGCGCACGGGCTCGCGGTTGATGGTCGCTTCGGCGACAGGGGCGGAGCCTTCGGCGACGGTGCCCAGCTCTTCGAGCGAATTCACTTGGTCGGCCATTCGTTAGACCCTCGTGTTCTTTTTGTTCATGGATTTGACGTCCAGCACCTCGGGGCTCTGGGCCTCGTGGGGGTGCTCGGCGCCGGCATAGACGCGCAGGTTGGTCATCTGCTGACGGGCCAGGCGGTTGCCGGGAAGCATCCGCTTGACGGCCTGGATGACGACCCGCTCGGGGTGCGCGCCTTCGAGGATCTGGGCCTTGGTGCGGCTCTTGATCCCGCCGGGGTGACCCGTGTGCCAGTAGAAGCGCTCTTCGCGCTTGTTGCCGGTCATCTGGATCTTGTCGGCGTTGATGATGATCACGTTGTCACCCATGTCCTGGGACGGGGTGAAGGTGGGCTTGTGCTTGCCGCGCAGGCGGTTGGCGACGATCGTCGCGAGGCGGCCCAGAACCACGCCCTCGGCGTCGATCAGTATCCACTTCTTGTCGATGTCTGCCGGGGTGGCAGTGAAGGTTTTCATGTGTCGGTCCTCTTGAAAGGCGCCCGTGGACGCCTCTGGCATTCGATTGCGCCGTTCTAAGCATTCGGCGCCGCCAGTCAAGGGGTGTGATCTTGAATTAATATAGCAAATACAGTGGCTTGCAATAACGGTATTATTTTACCCCATCTTTTCTCGGGGTTTCGGCGGAATTGCGTAGGTCAGACTGGCCCGGGCGACCAGCTCTTCACGGCCTTCGGAGTGCAGATGGCATTCGCCGACCGCGAGGGAGCGACCGAGTTTCAGCAGGCGGGTTTCGCAGATCAGGTCACGGCCCGCCTCGGGCTTGCGCATGAAATCGATGGAGCAGTTGGTGGTGACGGTGAGCGCGACCGGGCCGATGCGCGACAGAATGGCGAAGTAGACGCCCACATCAGCTAGGGCGAACATCGATGGGCCCGAGATGGTGCCGCCGGGCCGCAGATGCTTTTCGGAGGTGATGAGCCGCACGATCACGCCATCGCGCGTGATCTCCTCCACCGCGAACTCGCCCTTCACTTGTGCGAACTCCGTATCGACGAAGTGTTCCAGGGCTGCCTTGTCCATCACCGTCCTGTCGAGCATGGCCCTCCCCTTGCGCTTTGCACGTCCGGGCTCCAGACTTTCCGCCAATGGGAGGAATGGCAATATGACCGAGCCCGTACTGACCCGGATCGACCGCGGTAACGTTGCGGAACTGACACTGAACAGGCCGGGCGCGCTGAATGCGCTCTCCGATGACCTTCTGGCCGCGCTGTCGAACCGGATCAGGGAGCTGGAGGATGACACCGGCATTCGGGCGGTGATCCTGAAGGGGGCGGGCAAGGCGTTCTGTGCCGGCCATGACCTCAAGGAGATGCAGGCGGGCCGGCAGGCGGAGGACAAGGGCCGCGCGTATTTCGAGGATCTCTTCGCGCGCTGCTCTGCAGTGATGATGGGGCTGCAGGCCCTGCCCCAGCCGGTGATCGCCCAGGTGCATGGCATCGCCACCGCTGCAGGCTGCCAGCTGGTGGCCTCCTGCGACATGGCCGTGGCGGCGGAGGGCACGCGGTTTGGCGTGAACGGTGTCAACATCGGTCTCTTCTGTTCCACCCCCATGGTGGCGCTCTCCCGCAACGTGGCGCCCAAGGTCGCCTTCGAAATGCTGACCACGGGCGGCTTCATCGAGGCGGATCGCGCCCTCGAGGTAGGGCTGGTGAACCGCGTGGTATCGGAGGCTCAGCTGGAGGCCGAAACCCGGGCGCTGGCCGAGACGGTGGCGGGCAAGCTCACCGCCGCGGTGAAGATCGGCAAGCGGGCGTTCTACGACCAACTGCCGCTCACCACCGCCGAGGCCTACGCCCATGCCTCCGCGGTGATGGTGGAGAACATGCTCTGGCGCGACACGGATGAGGGGATCACTGCCTTCATCGAGAAACGCCCGCCGGATTGGCAGGGGTGAGACTCGCCCAAAAGGTTTACGATCACTTGAAACGGCCGGGCGCAGCGCGCTGCCGTTGGAGCTTGTCCCTCCGCCGTTACAGCCGGTAGATCGCCCCGAACTTCGCCTCGAGATACTCCAGCAACGGCGCCTCTGAAGGCTCGAACCCGCAGGCGTGCCTGATGGTCTCGCGCGGCGTGCGCAGCCCGCCATTGCGCTGCAGGTTCTCATGCAGCCAGGCCGTGGCCGGCGTGGCATCGCCCGCGGACAGACCCGCGTCCACGCTCGATACATGCTCCCTCAGGGCCTTGTTGAGGCAGCCCGCGTAGACGTTGCCGAGCGAATAGGTCGGGAAGTAGCCGAAGAGGCCAACCGACCAATGCACATCCTGCAGGCAGCCATGAGAGGGCTTGTCGACCGGGTAGCCGAAGTCGCGCTCGAAGCGGGCGTTCCACGCCTCTTCCAGATCCGCCGCTTCGAGCTTTCCGGCGACCAGGTCGCGCTCGAGATCGAATCGAAGGAGGACATGGAGGTTGTACTGCACCTCGTCTGCCTCGGTCCGGATGTAGCCCGGTTTCACCTTGTTCACCGTGGCATAGAAGGCATCGGCATCGGGCGAGCCGACCTCCCCGAAGGCCTCCTTCATCCGGGTGTAGAGCCAGCCGGTGAAGGCGCGGCTGCGGCCGAGCTGGTTCTCGTAGATCCGGCTCTGGCTTTCATGCACCCCCATCGACACCCCCTGCCCCATCGGCGTGAACAGGTAGTGCTGGTCGATGCCTTGCTCGTAGCAGGCGTGCCCGACCTCGTGGATCGTGGAGTAGAAGCAGTTGAACGGGTCATCCTCGGCCACGCGGGTGGTGATGCGGACGTCATTGCCGGAGCCGGAGCTGAAGGGGTGCACGGCCTTGTCGATCCGGCCGCGGGTGAAATCGTAGCCAAAAGCGGCGGCGAGCTTCTTCGACAACTCGAGCTGGGTAGCTTCGGCGTAGCGGCCGGTGAGCAACTCGGGCTGGTGCTCGGAGCCCAGGATCTTCTCGCGGAGATCGACGAGGCGCGGGCGCAGGGCGCCGAACATGGCTTCGAGGTCGGCGGCCTTGGCGCCGGGTTCGTAATCGTCGAGCAGCGCGTCGTAGAGGTCGCCGCCGGAGGCCAGTGCCGCGGCTTCCTCACGCTTCAGCTTCAGCACCTCGTCGAGGACGGGCACGAAGGCCGCCACGTCTTCGGCCTTGCGCGCCTCGGCCCATTTGCCCTGCGCGATGGAGGTCGTTTTGGCGAGTTGCGCAGCCAGCCTGGCGGGGATCTTCGTGGTGCGCTCGAAGCTGCGGCGAATGAGGCGCAGGGCGGCCTTTCCGGCCTCGTCGGGCGCCTCGGCCTTTTCAAGCAGGTCTCCCACCCGCGGGTCGACCCGGCGGGCGTGGAGCACGCCGGCGAGCGCGGCCATCTCCTCGCCGCGTTGCTCGGCGGAGCCGCGCGGCATCATGGTTTCCTGGTCCCACCCGAGCCGGCCCATGACCTGGCCCAGGGCCTCGGTCTCGCGGGTGTAGGCCATGAGATCTTCGTATGCGGTCATGTCAAAGTCCTTCCCGGAGCGTTCCGGCCTTGGGGTAGCCCGCGAGGAAGCGGGCGCGGAGGATGGCGACCCAGAGGGCGATGCCGACGGCCTGGTGGGTGATCGCGATATGCCAGGGGGCGGAGTGCATCACGGTGACGATGCCCATCACGACCTGGCCGAAGAGCAGCACCAGCATCCAGTCGAAGGCACGGCGGGTGGCGGCATAGGCGGAGCGGCGCGAGCGGACCCAGGCGAAGATGCCGAAGGCGAAGAGCGCATAGGCGACCATGCGATGGATGAACTGCACCGTGCCGTCGTTCTCGAAGAGGTTACGCCACCATGGCGTGATTTCCCACATGCCAGGGGGCGTGAAAGCGCCGGCCATGAGCGGCCAGTCGATGTAGTTGCGGCCAGCGTCGATGCCCGCAACCAGTGCGCCTATGAGGATCTGCAGGAAGGCGAAGTGCATAAGCCCGGTGCCGAGGCCCCAGACGCGGCGCTCGCGGGCCCGGCGGGCCTGCATGATCTCGCGCTCGGGGCGCGACAGCAGCAGGATGTACCAGGCGAGCAGGCCGAGGATGGCGAAAGCGAGGCCGAGGTGGGTGGCGAGGCGATAGGAGGCGACGTCGGTCATCTCGCCGGAGAGGCCGGAGTGCACCATCCACCATCCGATCGCGCCCTGCAGGCCGCCGAGCACGCCGGGGATGACGAGGCGCACCGTCCAGCCCGAGGGGATCTGGCGCCGCAGCAGGAACCAGAGAAAGCCCACCGCCCAGACCAGGCCGATCAGGCGGCCAAGCTGGCGATGACCCCATTCCCACCAATAGATGCCCTTGAAGGCTTCCAGGGTCATCCCCTTGTTCTGCAACTCGTATTCCGGGATCGTCTTGTATTTTTCGAAGGCCAGGTTCCAATCGGCCTCGTTCAGCGGGGGGATGGCGCCCTTGACCACGTCCCACTCGGTGATCGAGAGGCCGGAGTCGGTCAGCCGCGTAAGACCGCCGACAAGGATCATCACCACCACGAGGGCAAAGAGCAGGACCAGCCAGCCACGGATGGCGAGGCGCGCGCCGGAACGGCTGCCCTTGTCGATCAGGCCCGTCTCGCGGGGCGCGGCGCGGGGGCTTTCGCCCTCCCCGACCTCTTCGAAGATGCTGCGTTTTCCGGCCATGGCTCTCCCTCACTGCGCGCGCACAGAGGCGCGCCGGCCCTATCCGCGCCCTGAGGTAGCGCGGGCGGCGGCCAGCCTCAAGGCCGGGCTCAGGACTTGCCGCGCAACAGCTGGCGCAACGCGCCGTGCAGCATCTGCACGTCGGAGCGGGTCAGCATGAGCCGGGGCCACATGTTGCGCAGCACCAGCTTCATGCCCGGCGCCTTCTCGGGCGGGAAGAAATAGCCCGCCTCCTCCAGCCGGTCCTCCCAGTGGTCGCCCAGCTTCTCGACCTCCAGTGCGGTGGCGGGTTCGGCGGGGGCCTCTTCGCCACGCGGGAGAGCGTGGCGGCCATATTCGTAAGCCATGAGAAGCACGGCCTGGGCGAGGTTGAGGGAGAAGAACTCGGGGTTCACAGGCACGGTGATGATCGCGCTGGCGCGGGCCACGTCCTCGTTTTCCAGCCCGGCCCGCTCGGGGCCGAAGAGCACGGCGATCTTCTGCCCCGCAGCGACCCGGCGGCGGGCGTCGGCCATGGCTTCCTCGGGGGTGAGCACCGGCTTGGTGAGGCCCCGGAGCCGGGCGGTGGTGGCATAGACGGTGCGGCAATCGGCCACCGCCTCGGCGACACTTTCGTGGATCTGCGCCGCATCCAGCACACGGCCCGCACCGCTGGCCAGCGCCGCGGCACGGGGGTTGGGCCAGCCGTCGCGCGGGCTGACGAGGCGCATGTTGGACAGGCCGAAGTTCCACATCGCCCGGGCCGCGGCACCGATGTTCTCGCCCATCTGGGGCCGGACCAGCACGAAGACCGGATCTGCCATTGTCACCACCTCTGTTGCCACGCGCTTTGGCGCGGGTGATACGATGGGGTGCGCAATGGCACAAGGAGCGCGTCGCAATGGCCTATGACGAGGGGATCGCCCAGCAGCTGCGCGACGGGCTGGCCGAGGTGCAAGACGTTGAAGAAAAACGGATGTTCGGCGGGCTCTGCTTTCTCGTCCGGGGCAACATGGCCTGCGGCGCCTCCGGATGGTCGGACACGATGTTCAGGGTCGGCAAGGACAGTGAAGCCGCGGCGTTGGCGCTGCCGGGAACAAGGGTGATGGAGATGGGTGGGCGGCGGATGGGCGGGTTCATCCGCGCCGGGGAGGAAGCGATGGCGGATGATGCGGTGCGCGACGAGCTGATGCGGCTCTGCCTGGCCCATGTGGCCAGCCTTCCACCGAAGTAGCCAAGCCCGGAAATCCCCGGTAAGAGGGCCGGAAACAAGATGCCGATGGAGCCGCACATGGCCGATGCGAGCGAAGCGCCCGAGGCGCCGCAGATCTACCTCATAACCCCGCCGTCGGTGGAATTGTCGACGTTTCCCAAACGCTTGTCGGAGGTTCTTGAAGCGGTCGACGTGGCCTGCATCCGGCTGGCTCTGGCCTCCACCGACGAGCAGGAGATCGCCCGTGCGGCGGATGCGCTGCGCGAGGTCGCCCATGCCCGCGATGTGGCGCTGGTGATCGAGAAGCACGTGCAGATGGTTGAGCGGCTGGGGCTGGACGGGGTGCACCTGACCGACGGCGCCCGCAGCGTGCGCGCGGCCCGGAAGGCGCTGGGCACGGATGCCATCGTGGGGGCCTATTGCGGGGCGTCGCGGCACGAGGGCATGGGGGCCGGGGAAGCGGGGGCGGATTATGTGAGTTTCGGCCCGGTTTCAATGACTTCGCTGGGGGATGGGACCGTGGCGGAGGATGGGCTCTTCGAGTGGTGGAGCCAGATGATCGAGGTGCCGGTGGTGGCCGAGGGCGGGCTCAGCGCGGGGCGGATCACGGCCCTTGCGGAGATGACGGATTTCTTCGGAATCGGGCCGGAAATCTGGGGGGAAGACGATGCGGCGGCGGCGCTCAAGAGCCTGATGGCGGGAGCCTCCTGACCCCTGTGCGTTAATGCACCACTGCGCAGATGAAGGCCGTTAACCCGCGAATTTCCCGAGCAACACCTGATGCACAGCTCATGCACATCACATGCACACCCCATGCAGCCTGCGTTTTTGCAGCGGTGAAGGAATGAACGGAGCGTGCGGCAGGGGTTGACGGGGTTTGGGGGCCTCCACGGGCGGGCAGTTTGCTCACCCTAGAGGCGCGCTTCCAGCCCCGCGCGCACCGCCGCCTCGCAGGTGGCGGCGAGCGCCTTGCGGCCCCCTGCCCCGGCGACCGGGACCGGCGGGTGGAACACGATGTCGACCGCGCCCTGGCGCCGGGCGCCGAGCACGCGGAGCAGGCCCGAGCCGAAATCCATGTCGCCCCACCAGCCGTAGAAGCGCGCGTCTTCTCCGGGCGGCGCGTGGTAGACGACAGTGACCGGTTGGATGTGAAGGATCTCGGGCATGTCGTGGGTGTAGAAGGCCTGGAACAGCGTCGGCTTGAAGGGCAGCACCCGGAGCCCGTCGGTGGAGGTGCCCTCGGGAAAGAAGAGCAGCCGGTGGTTCATCCGAAGGCGCTCCTCGAAGACCTCCTGCTGGGCCCGGGCCTCGCGCCGGTCACGCCGGATGAAGACGGTGCCGGTGGCCCGCGCCAGCCAGCCGATGCCGGGCCAGCGGGCCACCTCGGCCTTGGCGACGTAGTAGACACGCTGCGGCGCGTTCAGGGCGTAGATGTCGAGCCAGCTTGCGTGGTTGGCGACGATGGCGCCGCGATGGGTCATCGGCGTGCCATGGGTGCGGTGGCGCATCCCGAGGCAGAGGAACGCCGCCTTGCAGACGACCTGGGTGATGAAGGGCGTCACCGGCCGGTGGTGCCCGCAGAGCGGGCGCTCGACGAGGCGGACCAGGAGAAGAAGCGCGAGGCAACCGAAGGTGATCGCGCCGAGGGGCGCGCCGCGCAGAATGACCCGCGCCCAGCCGAGCGCGCCCAGCCGTGGAGGCGGCATCGGGGAGGCGCCCTGCCAGAGCGGGCCGGGATCGGGCCGCGCGTCGCTCAAGTGCTGCGGTCTTTCCGGTAGATCGCCACCTGGCGCGGGCTGACCTGGGTCGTGTCGAGAACGAGGCAGACATCGGTGGTGTTAAAGGCATGATCGAGAAAGGCGCCCTGCCCGACCCAGCCGCCGAGCCGGAGGTAGGCCTTTATGAGCGCGGGCACGGCGCGCATGGCCTCGGGGCGGTTGATCTCTGCTTCGGGGATCAGGTCCATCGCCTGGCCATGCAGCGGGAGGACGGCGGGCCGCAGGGCCTCGGGGGCCAGGTGAGAGTGGTGCAGCAGCGAGAGCGGCGCGGCGAGGGAGGCGACATCGGTGCCGTGGAAGGAGGCTGTGCCGAAAAGCAGCTCGACTCCCCGGTCTTCGACGTAATCCCAGAGCGCGCGCCAGAGGTGGAACATGGCCATGCCACCGCGGTAGTCGGCCGCGAGACAGGAGCGACCGAGCTCGAGCAGGCGACGACCGGAGGATTTGAGCGGCGTGAGGTCGTACTCGCCCTCGGTGTAGAAGCCCCCTGCCCGCTCGGCGCCGTCGCCCGGCAGGAGGCGGTAGACGCCCACCACTGCGCCGCCGCCCGAAGCGGGCAGATCGGTCGCGCGTGCATGGTCGATCAGCAGGAGGTGGTCGCAATGGGCGTCCCAGGCATCGGCTTCGAGCCTGGCGGCGTGATCGACCAGCGCGCCGTCGCCGCCGAGTTCGGCGACGAAGACCTCGTAGCGCAGGCGTTGGGCGGCGCGCAGATCGGCCTCGCCCGCCGCCAGCCGCAGCTCGAATTCCGGCGCTTCGGCGTCCATCCTGCGTGCCTTCCGGCCCTCCATTGCCACTCCCTGAGGGCTTTTAGGCAGCGCCCCTTCCTGGTGCAACCCGGGGGATGCGGCGCTGGCTCGGGGGTCGCATTAATGTCATGTTAACCAAGACCCGCGAAGGTCAGGGATCAAACACGATCTCGAGGAGGATACGCTTGCCGTCGATCGTCACCTTGCCCGCGTGCTCGAAGTTTACGGTGATGCGCCCGCCGATGTTGGATTGCACCTGGCCAAGCCCCCAGTCGGGCTCGCCCGGGTGGCGCACCAGCATGCCGGGCTCGAGAATGGCGTTGAGGTCGGAGGACATGAGGGCCTTTCGGGAAGGTCGCCATGGCCGATGACTTCGACCTGGCGGCACGGTTGGCGTCGCGGATCTGCCATGACCTGATCAGCCCGGTGGGCGCGATCGGCAATGGCGTGGAACTTCTGGCGATGGCGGGGCTGAAGAACAGCCCGGAGCTGGCGCTTGTGGATGACAGCGTGAAGAATGCGCAGGGCAGGATCAAGTTTTTCCGCATCGCCTTCGGTCATGCCGAGCCGGGGCAGATGGTGAGCGCGGCGGAGGCTTCGGCGGCGCTGGAGGACTATCTGGGCGGCGGCCGGGTGAGGCTGGACTGGCCAGAGCCCGGGGCGGTGAGCCGCGAGGAGTTGCGCGCCGTGTTCCTGGCGATCAACTGCCTGGAGATCGAGCTGGCCTATGGCGGGGTGGTCTCGGTGCGGCCGGGGTGGGAGATCACGGCGCGGGCGGAGCGGTTTCGCGGCGAAGCGGCGGGCTGGGACGCGGTGGAGCATGGCGCAGGCGACGTGAGCCCGGCGATGGTGCAATTTGCGCTCTTGCCGAAGGCGGTAGGCGCGTTGGGGCGGCAGGTCGAGGTGGTTCGACGCGAGGGGGAGATCGTGGTTCGGTTCTGACCCGGGCTGAAGCCCGGCCTACGCGGGGTGGTGGGTGGCGCGGCGTTTCGGGTGCGTGCTTCCTGGCTCAACCGGCGGGTCGGCGAGGGTTTCACACCCCGTCGCCATTGGGCTCGAACGAATGGCGCCACAATGGCAACCCCGTGGGATTTCCGGAGCAAGGAGAGACAGGCCGGAGTGGGCCGTCAGGTTCGCGTGGTGCCGTTGCCGGTGACGAGGTACTTGAAGCTGGTCAGCTCGCGGGCGCCCACCGGGCCGCGGGCGTGCATCTTTCCGGTGGCGATGCCGATCTCGGCGCCCATGCCGAA
>CAYVQK010000146.1:0-9636 GCA_964454145.1 uncultured Oceanicola sp.
CATTACGACGGCAAGCGCCTGCCCCGCTACGACGCGGTGATCCCGCGCATCGGCGCCTCGATCACCCCCTACGGCACCGCCATCGTCCGCCAGTTCGAAACCATCGGCACCTTCTCCATCAACCCTTCGCACGGCATCACCGCCTCGCGTGACAAGCTCCACGCCCACCAGATCATGGCCCGCGCCCGCGTCGCCATGCCCGACACCGCCTTCGCCGCCTCCCCCAAGGACACCGGCAACCTCATCACGCTCGCGGGCAGCGCCCCGCTGATCGTCAAGCTGCTCGAGTCGACCCAGGGCAAGGGCGTGGTGCTGGCCGAAACCCGCAAGGCCGCCGAGTCGGTGATCGACGCCTTCCGCGGGCTCAAGGCCAACTTCCTCGTGCAACACTTCGTGAAGGAGGCCGCCGGCGAGGACATCCGCTGCCTGGTGATCGGCAACAAGGTGGTGGCCTCGATGAAGCGCACCGGCGCCGAGGGCGATTTCCGCTCCAACCTCCACCGCGGCGGCACCGCCACCTCGGTCCGCATCTCCAAGGACGAGCGCGAGACCGCGCTGCGCGCCGCCCGCGCCTTCGGCCTCAACATGGCAGGGGTGGACCTGCTGCGCTCCACCGAGGGCCCCAAGGTGCTCGAGGTCAATTCCTCCCCCGGCCTGGAGGGCATCGAGGCCGCCTCCGGCAAGAACATCGCCGCCAAACTCTACGAGGAAATCGAGCACCACGTCCGCCCCATGCCGGTCAAGAAACGCAAATCCCCGTAGGCCGGGCTTCAGCCCGGCCCCCACCCGGCCGAGAACCCCCACAGGGCCGCGCTCACCCCACCCGTGCCGACGACGGAAACACCAGCGGCTCCCCCTCCGGTCGCCGCTCCAGCACCTCCAGCGCCCCCGCGTCATCCAGCGCCCCCACCTCCTCCGCCCAGACCCGGAAGAAGGTCAGCTCATGCGGCCCGAAGGAGGTGATCATCGCGCAGTCCGAGGCGTCGTAGCCCCGCACCATCAGCACCCGCCCGATCCGCGGCACGTTGTAACGCGCATCGAAGGTGTGCCACTGGCCACCGAGAAACACCTCGAACCAGGCACAAAAGTCCCCCGGCCCCGAATAGGGCACACCGATGTCGCCGAGGTAGCCGCTGGCATAGCGCGCCGGGATGTTCATCGCCCGGCAGAGCGCGATCGCGAGATGGGCGAAGTCCCGGCAGACCCCGGTCTTCTCGCGGAACACCTGCGCGGCGGTCTTGTCGGCCCGCCCGAACTGGTAGCCGAAGGTCACATGGGCATGAACGAAATCGCAGATCGCCTGCACCCGCGGCCAGCCCTCCGGCCCCTCGCCGAAGGTGGCCCAGGCCTCCGCGATCAGGCTGTCGCTGTCGCAGTAGCGGCTCGGCAGCAGGTAGCTCAGCACCTCGTCCGGCAGGTCCGCGATCTCGTGCTGCATGGCATCAGGCACCTGCACATCCGCCCGACCGTCCTGCTCCACCACGCAATCCGACCAGAACCGCGTCTGGCCCGCGGGCGCCACCACCCGCGTGATCCGGTTGTCGAACCGGTCACGGTAGACCGAGCGCAGGCAGTCCGGCTCGGCCCGCACCCGGTCCTCCCCGATCAGCCGCCCCTTCGCCTCCGGATGCGTCGAGAGCGACAACAGCATCGGCACCTCGGCCGTGCAGGCAACCTCGATCTCGAACCCGACACGGATCAGCATGGTCTCGCTCCTCTGCCCCGACAGTCTGACACGGCCCGGCGCCCGTCGGCCAGCCGCTCATCAGATCCGTCTCTCGTCGCCCCTGCCCAAGCTCCGACAGCCAGGAAGGTTCCGCACACCGTCGGCCTCGCCCCGGCACAAGCAGCGCACGGCAGGGCAATTAATCGACCGCTGCACGATTCCGTATGCATGGGGTGTGCATCGGATGTGCATGGGCTGTGCATCACCGGTGCATCTTGTTTTTCTCGGTTAACGCCGAAATTCGCCCATTCCTTGCCCCACCGCGCGCGCAACACCTGCCCTTGCCGCAGCCGCCCCTTTCTCCTATGTAAAAACTCAGGAACAGGAGGCCCCATGCCCGAAGATACGCCCCCCCTCGAAGGCACCCCGCTGATCAAGCCTTCCACCACCGACCACCCGCTCCACGAGGCGGTCGTGGAGGCGTGCCGGTCGGTCTATGACCCTGAAATCCCTGTCAATATCTACGATCTCGGCCTGGTCTACACCATCGACATCACGCCCGAGAACGAGGTCAACGTCATCATGTCGCTCACCGCCCCGGGCTGCCCCGTGGCCGGCGAGATGCCGGGCTGGCTGGCCGACGCCATCGAGCCCATCCCCGGCGTGAAGCACGTCGACGTCGAAATCACCTGGGAACCGCCCTGGGGCATGGAGATGATGTCCGACGAGGCCCGCCTCGAACTCGGATTC
The DNA here is from genome assembly GCA_964454145.1 of uncultured Oceanicola sp. Taxonomy (GTDB): domain Bacteria; phylum Pseudomonadota; class Alphaproteobacteria; order Rhodobacterales; family Rhodobacteraceae; genus Vannielia. Next base: position 2,417 of record CAYVQK010000146.1, read on the forward strand.
ATGTAACCAAAGCAAGAGCTTAAAGCCCGGATCTTACTTGCACGGCGCACCGTTTTCCTGCGCTGCGCCGCAAACCCGATCCACGTCAAGGCGGCACCACAACCCCCTGATCCCAAAGCAGAACGGGCGACCCGGAAGGCCGCCCGCTCAATTTCATTTCCGATCGCCGGTCAGGCTCAGAGCTGCTCCTCGGGCGGCAGAACCTCGCCCTCGCCAGCACCCTCCTCGCCGGTCACCGCAGCCTCTTCGGTCGGCGCCGGCTCGGGCGCGGTCACCTCGTTCGGCTCTTCAAGCGAGATGCCGAGCAGCTCCTCGACATCGGCCAGCATGTCCTCAGCCAGCTCCGGCGTCTTGTTCGGCTGCACCAGCGCCTGCGCGTCGGCCAGCTGCGTGTCGGCGGCCTCGACCGCCTCCATCGCATCGGCAATCGCCTCGTTGTCGAGCACCCCTGCGGCGCCTTCGATCTCGGCGATCTCGGCCTGTACGTCGGCATAGTCGGCGCCGGTCAGCACGTCGTCGCAACCGCCGCTGCCGCCGTCGTCACAGCCGACAACACCACCTTCGTAGGTCAGCGTCACGCCCTCGGGCAGCTCATACGATTCGCCCAGCGCCGCAGCCTGCTCGGCCAACTGCTCCGCGGTGGGCAGGTCGCCCGAAAGGATCGCCTCGGCCTGCTCCATGGTGATCTCGCCGGCATCCAGCGCAGCCTGCACCGCGGAGGTCAGGCCTTCTTCGCCGTTCACCGCCGCGTTCATGTCCTCATAGGCCACCACGAGCGCACCGATGGCACCGCCTGCGCCGGTGATCTTGCCGGTCTCACGGTACTTTTCGGCCATGTTGGCAATCGCTTGCGGGCTGCGCTTGGCGGAGTTCCACATGCCCAGTTCCTGCGGGGGCACCCGGGTCTGGCCCGCCGCCATCCGGCTGCGCCAGCCGCCGCCCTTCTGCTTCGTGGTCTCGGCGGTGGCGGTCTCCGTGGTCGCCGTCTCGGTGGTCACGGAGGCGGTCTGCGGCGCGGCCTTGGTGCGGGCTGCGGGCTGCGCTGCCTTGCCCTTCGACACGTAGATCGTCCGAACCGTCTTCACCCGGCCGTCCTTGGTGCGCACCTTCTTCTCGACCACGCGGGTCACGGTGCGGCCGTTCTTGGTAGTGGCCGACGAAGAGCCGGTGCTGCCCGAGGCCGAGGCACTCTTGCTCGAGGCGGAGTTGCCCCCGCCTTTGCCGGAATTGCCGCCGGCATTGCCCTTGCCGCCGCCATTTCCGCCACCGTTGCCATTGCCTTTGCCGTTGTCCGACTTGGCGAAAGCGGCATCCGCACCAAGTACCGTTGCGGCACCGACGGCAACCGTAACCGGGGCCGCGGCCATCGCGGCCACGACGAGTGCGGCAAAACCGCGTTTCAGGGGCTGAGTCATGAGATTCCTCCAGTGATCTGCTCTGGAGATCAGACTAGCGCGGCACGTCTGAAATGTGGCAGCCCTGCGGCGATGTCGTGACCGAGCAGGAGGAAATCCGCCCACGAGGTGTTGAATCGCAGGCCTTGAGCCGCCGACCCACCCGGCCTACATATTGCACAAAGGAGCACACCCATGTTCGGCATTCCCGGCAAGCAAGCCGTCACCATCACCCCCCGCGCCGAGGCCGAGATCGCCCGGCTCATGGCCCGCAACGGCCACCAGGGCCTGCGCATCGGCGTCAAGAAGGGCGGCTGCGCCGGGATGGAATACACCATGGAATACGCCGACACGGTCGACGCCCACGACGAGGTGGTCGAGCAGAACGGCGCCCGCGTGATGATCGCGCCGATGGCCCAGATGTTCCTCTTCGGCACCGAGATCGACTACGAGACCTCGCTGCTCGAATCCGGCTTCAAGTTCAACAACCCCAACGTCACCGAGGCCTGCGGCTGCGGCGAGTCGATCAAGTTCGCCGAGATGTAGGCGCGCGCCCGCGGCCTCTGGGCCCTTGACCGCCCCCGCGCCGCGCCGCACCTTCGCCCCATGTTCCTGCCCTTCTTCCAGACCCTGCGCAAAGCGGGCGTGCCGGTGACGCTCCGCGAGCACCTGGGCTTTCTCGATGCCGTCTCCGCAGGCCTCGCCACCTACGACATCGACGCCTTCTACTACCTCGCCCGCACCTGCCTGGTGAAGGACGAGCGCCACCTCGACCGGTTCGACCAGGCCTTCGCCCATGCCTTCAAGGGGCTGGAGAGCATTCCCCTCGACGCCGTGCTCGAGGCCGTCGACCTGCCCGCCGACTGGCTGCGCAAGCAGGCGGAAAAGCACCTCACGCCCGAGGAGATGGCAGAGATCGAGGCCTCGGGAGGCTTCGAGGCCCTGATGGAAAAGCTCCGCGAGCGCCTGCGCGAGCAGCAGGGCCGCCACCAGGGCGGCTCGAAGTGGATCGGCACCGCCGGCACCTCGCCCTTCGGCGCCTACGGCTACAACCCCGAGGGCGTGCGCATCGGCCAGGAGAAGGGCCGCCACGGCCGCGCCGTGAAGGTCTGGGACAAGCGCGAGTTCCGCAACTTCGACGACACCGTCGAACTCGGCACCCGCAACATCAAGGTCGCCCTCAAGCGCCTCCGCCAATGGGCCCGCGACGGCGCCCACGAGGAGCTCGACCTCGACGGCACCATCCGCGCCACCGCCGAGCACGGCCACCTCGACGTGAAGACGAGGCCGGAACGCCGCAATGCCGTGAAGGTGCTGCTCTTCCTCGACGTCGGCGGCTCCATGGACCCGCACATCAAGGTGGTCGAAGAGCTCTTCTCCGCTGCCCGCGCCGAGTTCAAGCACCTCGAATATTACTACTTCCACAACTGCCTCTACGAGGGCGTCTGGCGCGACAATCGCCGCCGGTGGTCCGAGCAGACGCCCACCTGGGACGTGCTCAACAAGTACGGCCCCGACTACCGCGCCATCTTCGTCGGCGACGCCTCCATGTCGCCCTACGAGGTCGCCTACCCCGGCGGCGCCAACGAGCACTGGAACGAGGAGAGCGGCGCCACCTGGCTCGCCCGCGCCCGTGCCCAATGGCCCCAGAACCTCTGGATCAACCCCGTGCCCGAGCGCCACTGGGGCTACACCCAGTCGATCGCCATGATCCGCGACATCTTCGAGGCCCGCATGGTCCCGATGACGCTGGAGGGGCTGACGGCGGGCATGAAGAGCCTGACGAAATGAGCTCGGCCCATCAGCATAGGGCGCCGTTACCCTCGGGCCCGCCCCGACGGTCTCTCCCCGCGGGCGCCCGGGCATGAAACAGCTCGTCAAGCGCCACCCCGTGCTCACCACCTGCTTCGCGCTGGCCGTCGCCGCCACCCTCTTCTTCGGCTACCGCACCGTCTCCCGCACGCTCTACTGGATGGACCCGGCCCACCAGGCCCAGGCGCTGGAGCCCTGGATGACGCCCCGCTACATCGCCCATTCCTGGCTGGTCGACGGCCGCGAACTCTCCGAGCACCTCGGCGTCCCGCCCGACCCCAAGGAGCGCCCGACGCTCGAGACCATCGCCGAGAAGCGCGGCGTGCCGCTGGCACAGGTGATGGAAGAGGCCCAGGCCTTCCTCGACGCCCACGCCAAGCGCACGCCCGCCGAATGACCGACTGGCTCTTCGAACTTCTCGCAGCCTACGGCGTGCCGATCCTCGCGCTCACCACCTTCGCCTCCTGCCTCGCCCTGCCGGTGCCGGCCTCCCTCGCCATGCTCACGGCCGGCGCCTTCACCGCCACCGGCGACCTCGCGCTGGCGCCCGTCGCCGGCGGAGCCTTCGCCGGGGCGATGGCAGGGGACCAGGCGGGCTACGCCCTCGGCCTGCGCGGTGGCCGCTGGCTCGACGGCACCCTCGCCGCCCGTCCGAAACGGGCGAGGCTCTTCACCCGCGCCCGCGACTTCACCCAGAAGCGCGGCGGCCCCGGCATCTTCCTCACCCGCTGGCTGTTCTCGCCCCTCGGCCCCTACGCCAACCTCGCCGCCGGGGCCGGTCGGCTGAACTGGCTCACCTTCACCGCCTGGGGCGCAGCGGGAGAGGCGATCTGGGTCTCCCTCTACGTGGGCCTCGGCCTCACCTTCGCCGACAATCTCGCCCAGGGCGCCGAAGTCGCCTCCCAGGCGCTCGGCTTTCTCGCCGCCCTCGGTCTCACCATCTTCCTCGGCTTCTGGCTCGCCCGCGTCATCCGCCGCAGCCGCGAACCACAGGGGGCAGAAGAGTGACCCCCTCCCGCCCGCGCGGAATTCAACCAAGAGAAACACTCAAGCATTGACCAAAGAAAAAGAGTCAGGTTTAAGCCCTGCAACATGACAGGGAGAAACCCAATGCTGCGCACCACCTTCGCCATCACCCTCGCCGCCACCCCGGCGCTGGCCGACGAGATCAACGTCTATTCCTACCGCCAGCCCGAGCTGATCGCCCCGCTCACCGAGGCCTTCACCGCCGAGACCGGGATCGACGTCAACGTCGCCTTCCTCAACCAGGGCATGGTGGAGCGCCTTCAGGCCGAGGGCGACCGCTCCCCCGCCGACGTGGTGCTCACCGTCGACATCGCCCGGCTGAACGAGCTGGTCGAGGCCGGCGTCACCCAGCCGCTGTCGTCGCAGACCCTCAGCGACAACGTGCCCGCCGCCCTGCACGGCCCCGACGGGCAATGGTGGGGCGTCACCACCCGCGCCCGCATCGTCTATGCCTCCAAGGAGCGCGTGGCCGATGGCGAGGTGACCACCTACGAGGATCTCGCCGATCCCAAGTGGAAGGGCCGCATCTGCACCCGCTCCGGCACGCATGACTACAACGTGGCGCTGGTCTCCGCGATGCTGCACCACCACGGCGAAGAGTACACCCGGACCTGGCTCGAAGGCGTGAAGGCCAACCTCGCCCGCAAGCCCGAAGGCAACGACCGCGCCCAGGTCAAGGCGATCTGGGCCGGCGAATGCGACATCTCGCTCGGCAACACCTACTACATGGGCGCCATGCTGGCCGACCCCGAGCAGGTGCCATGGGCCGAGAGCGTCCGCATCGTCTTCCCGACCTTCGAGGAGGGCGGCACCCACGTGAACATCTCTGGCGTCGCCCTGACCAAGGCCGCGCCGAACAAGGAGAACGCGGTGAAGTTCATCGAATTTCTCGCCTCCTCCGAAGCCCAGTCGATCTACGCCGAGGTGAACAACGAGTACCCCGTCTCTCCCGGCACCGAGGCCTCCGAACTGGTGAAGAGCTGGGGTGAGTTCACCCCCGACGACGCCGACCTCGTCGACCTCGCCCGGCTCCGTCCCGACGCGATCAGGCTGATCGAGGAAGTCGACTACGACGGCTGACCGGACCGCGGTCCCGCGCCATTCCAGGCCCCGTCCGGAGCAGGTTCCGGGCGGGGCCTTCTTCTATCGGCGCCCCGGTTTACATTCCGGCCCGCAGTTGCGACCCTAGGGCCGACCTCCGGGCAGCCCGCTTCATGCGCCCCCGGCAAATTCACCGCTCCCCCCGAAAGGATATCCCATGACCCAGGCAAAAGCGGGCGATACGCTCCATATGCACTACACCGGCAAGCTCGATGACGGCACCGTCTTCGACAGCTCCGAGGGCCGCGATCCGCTGAAGTTCCAGCTCGGCGCCGGCCAGATCATCCCCGGCCTCGATGCCGGCGTGACCGGCATGGAAGTGGGCGAAAAGCGCTCCGTCCGCGTCGAGCCCGAGCAGGGCTACGGCCCGCACGAGCCCGAGCGCGTGCAGTCGGTGGAACGCGCCAGCTTCCCCGATGACATCCCCACCGACCCGGGCACCCAGCTCCAGGTCCAGACCGCCCAGGGCCAGGTGATGCCGGTGACGGTGGTCGAGGCCAACGAGCAGCACGTGGTGCTCGACACCAACCACCCCCTCGCCGGCAAGGCCCTCACCTTCGACGTCGAGCTGGTCGAGATCGCCTGAACCGACACCGCCGGATCTCCTTACGCCCCGCCTCGGCCCGCCGCCGGGCGGGGCTTCTGCGTTGCGGAAGCATCAATCCTCCCGCAACACACGCAGCTTTCCGCCGAGCCGCCCCTTGCCCTCGCGGCCCCCCTGTTGCACACCTTGCGGACACCGCGAACAACCCCCACAGGCCCCATGCTCCGCCCTCTGCTCCTCACCGCCGCCGCCCTCGCCCTCACCGCCTGCGCCGAGATCGCCGACATGACCGGCACCATCACCCCGGCCACCCGCGCCATGTACGCTGCCGTGCAGGACGGCGACATCCTCGTGCCCGCCGTGCCCGACCAGTACCTCTCCGAAGAGACCGCCCGCCAGGAGGTCGCCTACTTCGCGCCGCACGCCCCCGGCACCATCGTCGTCGATCCCGGCGCCAAGCGGCTCTACCAGCTCCTCGGCGACAACCGGGCGATGCGCTACGTCGTCGGCGTCGCCGAGGAGGGCCGCGGCTTCTCCGGCGAGGCCTATGTCGCCTTCCAGCGCGACTGGCCCTACTGGACGCCCACCGCCAACATGGTCCGCCGCGACCCCGAGCTCTACGGCCCGATCCGGAACGGAAAGCCCGGCGGCCTCGACAACCCGCTCGGCGCCCGCGCCATGTATCTCTACCGCGGCGGCAAGGACACGCTCTACCGGATGCACGGAACCTCCGAGCCCGCCTCCATCGGCATGCAGGCCTCCTCGGGCTGCATCCGCATGTTCAACCAGGACGCCATGCACCTCGCGGCGAACACCCCCAACGGCACCCGCGTCATCGTGCTGCCCACCAGCGCCGCCGGCCGCTGGGCCGAACCCTCGGGAACGGTGACCGCCACGACCTCCAACCCGCTTGAGGATACGTCGACGCTGTAGGGGGGAGTTGGCTCACCATCCCGCCCCCTCGCGCGCAGAGTGGGCGAAACTCACCGTGCACGTCGCGTTCTGAAAGAGCCCAAGCCCGCCACCGCTGTCGGACCGCGCCGATCAAAGGGCAGCTCGACCTTCTGCAGAGCACAAGGCAACATTGTAGTTCGCTTATTCATTTGCCAATCTAGGGTAAAGCGCTTTCTCACCGGTGTGTGAGGTGCCTACTAAGTTACATCAGCGGAGGGAACAACGCTTTGTCCTTGGCCGTACTTAAGGAAGAAATCGTACGCTTTATCCAAAGCCCTGATGCAGAGGTAATTTCGATACGTGGCGGTTGGGGTGTGGGTAAGACACATCTTTGGAACTCACTACTTCTTGACGCTGAGAAAACGGGAAAATTTGGACTACCACAATAC
>CAYVQK010000147.1:0-9433 GCA_964454145.1 uncultured Oceanicola sp.
CCGTCAGCGTCATCGGGTTCATAGGCTCGGTCTTCTCGCCCTGGTACGCCTGGTCCGGCCGCCGCGCGCCCGAGAACCACGTCTGCATCAACGTCGCCACCTACGGGCCAGGGGGCCGCTTCACCATGACCGACAGGGGCCGCGCCGCGCTGCGCCAGTCGCCCGACTGCCTCACGGTCGGCCCCTCCTCGATGCGCTGGTCGGGCGACCGGCTCATCATCGAGGTCGACGAGATCGGGTCACCGCCGCTGGTTTCGCGTGTGCGCGGCCGGATCACGCTCGCGCCCAGCGCGATTACGGGCGTCGAGCTGCCTCTCACCCCGGACGGTGCCCACGTCTGGCGGCCCTTCGCGCCAAGCTGCGCCATCGAGGTGGCGCTGGATGCGCCGGGTTGGGCCTGGCAGGGCCACGGCTATTTCGACGCGAACTTCGGCACCCGCGCGCTGGAGGAGGATTTCACCGGGTGGACCTGGGGCCGGTTTCCCACCCAGGGCGGGAGCACGTGCTTCTACGATGCCCTGCGCAGCGACGGCAGCCGCCTCGCCCTGGGCTTCCGCTTCGCCTCCGACGGCAACGCGCAAGCCACCCTCCCGCCACCGAGCGCCACCCTCCCCCGCAGCCGCTGGGCGCTGAAGCGAGAGACGCGGGCCGATGCCGGCTTCATGCCCCGACAGGTCAAGCCGATGCTCGATGCGCCGTTCTACTGCCGCTCGGCGGTGCACACTCGGATCGACGGCGAGGAAACCATCGGCGTTCACGAGACCCTGGATCTGCGCCGCTTCCGCGCGCCCTGGCTGAAGCCGATGCTCGCCTGCCGCGTGCCACGCCGCGCCGGCTGGCGCTTCGACTGACCGGCTCAGGCGCCGGGGCGCTGGCCCTCGGCTTCCTCCGGGTTCAGCCGCAGCACAGAATAGTTCAGCGCCGCCGCCACGGAGACCCAGGCGAGGTAGGGCACGAAGAGGAGCCCGGCGACCGTGTCGACCATCCACAGCGCAACGAGCCCGCCCGCGACGGCCAGCCAGAGGGCCACCAGCACGATCATGCCGAGGCGCAGCTTTCGCAGCCCGAAGAAGACCGGCGTCCAGAGCGTGTTGAGCGCGATCTGCAACGCCCAGAGCGCCATGGCGAGCCCGTTGTTCTCGGCAACAGCCACCCGCGCGCCGGCAGCGGCCATGCACACGTAGAGCGTGGTCCAGGCCACGGGAAAGACCCAGTTGGGCGGCGTCCAGGAGGGCTTGCGCAGGCGATCGTACCACGGACCCGGCGGAAACAACCCGCCGGTCGCGCCCGCGGCGAAGCAGGCGGCCAGGAAAATGACGAAGCAGACCCAGATCATGCCGGGGAACTAGCGCGCCGCCGGTGCCGGAGCAATGCCGCTTCCGCTTCCATGTCGCGCAGCTTGAGGCCCGCGTAGGTCGAGAAGAGCACATCGACGGGCTCGCGCCGCGGCGCGTCCGCCGAGGCAGCAGCCTCGACGAGGAAGGCGGTTTCAGGCAGCGGGCGCGCGTAGATCACCGGCGAGCGAGGCAGCACCGCCGAGGCCCCTGCGCGCAGGCCGGACCAGAGGAGCCACTGGAGCTTCTGGGCACCGGTCGTGCGGGCACGATGGCCGACCGAGTCGCAGCCGGCCGCCCGAAGTTGCCTGCCGATCCCGTCATAGATGTAGCGCGCCGCGAAGATGCCGGGCCGGCATGACAGGGGCAGAGCGGCGATCCCGGCCTCGGAACGGACATAGAGCGCCTCGGCCTCGCGCAGGAGCCGCGCCACCAGAGCCGCCAGCGCCGGGCCGTATTCAGGCCGCGCGAGGAAGACGTCGGGGTCCATCCCGGCCTCCTGCATCCAGTCCAGCGGCAGGTAGAGCCGCCCCTCGCGCGCATCCTCGCCCACGTCGCGGGCGATGTTGGTCAGCTGCATCGCCACGCCCAGGTCGCAGGCCCGCGCCAGCGCATCGCGGTCGCGCACGCGCATCAGCACGCACATCATCGCCCCCACCGCAGAGGCCACACGCGCGGAGTAGGCCCGCAATTCCGACAGGGAGGCATGGCGACGGCCCTCCGCGTCCCACTCCAGCCCCTCCAGCAGCGCCTCGGGCAGGGCGCGCGGCATGTCGAAGGCCTCGATGATCCCGGCAAAGGCCCGATCCTCGGGCACATTGCGGGGCCGCCCTGCATAGCACAACTCCAGCCGCGCCCGCAGGCGGGCGACGGCGGGCTTCTTTCCGGCGTTCAGATCGACCTCGTCATCGGCCAGCCGGCAGAAGGCGTAGAGCCCGAGCGCCGGGTCGCGCAGCGCCCGCGGCAGAAGCCGCGAGGCGGCGTGAAACGAGCGCGAGCCGTGGCTGATGACCTCCGCACAGTGGTCGATATCGGCCTGATGCATCATCTCGCTCTCACCTCCTGAGGGGCCGGAACCAGGGCCTGCAGCACCTCGGCGCTTGCGATCACGCCGGGCAACCCGGCCCCGGGGTGCGTGCCCGCGCCGACCAGGAAAAGCCCCTCGACCTCCTCGCTCACGTTATGCGGACGAAACCAGGCGCTCTGCAGGATGCGCGGCTCCAGCGAGAACCCGGCGCCATGCGGGCTGAGATAGCGGTCGCGGAAGGTTTCGGGCGTGAACACGCGACTTGTCGAAAGCCTGTCTCCCAACCCCGGCAGCAGCTGCGCCTCGAGGATCGCCTGCACCTTGCGCCTGTAGGGCTCCGCCATGCTGGCCCAGTCCACCGGGTCGGCATGGCCAAGGTGCGGCACCGGGCTAAGGGCGTAGAAGGTGTCATCCCCTTCCGGCGCCACGCCCGGGTCGGTCACGCTGGGGCGGTGGATGTAGAGGCTCATGTCGTCGGCCAGGCGGCCGTTGCGGAAGATGTCGCGCACGAGCCCCTCGTAGCGCGGGCCGTTCAGGATGGTGTGGTGGCCCACGTCGCGCCACATGCCCCGCGTGCCCCTCGTGCCGAAATACCAGACGAACAGGCCCATCGACCAGCGTGACCGGGCCAGCTTCCGCCGCGTCCAGCGCCGCCGGGGCAGGTTGCGCAGCAGCCGGTCGTAGGTGTGGCCGCTGTCGGCGTTCGACACCACGATATCGGCGCCGATCACCCGCCCGTCCGCCAGACGCACGCCCGCCGCGCGGCCAGCGTTCAGCAGGATCTCGTCGGCCTCGACTCCGAATTGCAGGCTGCCCCCCTGCCCTTCGATCACCCGCGCCATGGCCTCGGCGATCGCCACCACGCCGCCCTGGGCATAGTGAACGCCGAAGCTCTTTTCGAGGTGCGAGACCAGCGCATACATCGAGGTCACGCGAAACGGATCGCCGCCGATGAAAAGGGGATGGAAGGAGAGCGCCATGCGCAACCGCGGGTCGCGCACGCGACGCGCGACGTGGGCATGAACGGAGCGGTCCGCCCGGAGGGCTGCGAACCGTGGCAGCACGTTCAGCAGATCGGCAAAGCGGTGCATCGGGCGCCGTCCCAGGCCCTCGAACCCGAAGTCATAACGCGCCTCGCTGTCGCGCAGAAACCGGTCATAGCCCTTCACGTCGGATGGCGAGAGCCGGGCAACCTCGTCGCGCATCGCCTCGGTGTCCTGCCGAGCGCGGAAGCGGCTGCCGTCGGGCCAGCGGATCTCGTAGAACGGATCGAGCGCCCGCAGATCCACATCGGAATCGAAATCGCGGCCACAGGCCGCCCACAGATCGCGGAAGACCTGCGGCGCGGTCACGATGGTGGGGCCGAGGTCGAACCTGTGCCCGTCCTGCCAGAGGCAGCTTCCGCGCCCGCCCGGGCCGTCGAGATTGTCGAGCACGGTCACCCGGTAGCCCTTCGCCCCGAGCCGCATGGCCGCTGCCAGCCCGCCCAACCCGGCGCCAATGACCAGCGCCCTCGGGGGAAGAGCCGCATCGGCCTGCTCGGTCAGGCCCGGATCGACGCGTGTCAGCATGGCACCAGCTTATTACTGTAAACAAAATCTGACAACTCGCATTAAACGCCCTTTGCGCAGGGCGTTCATCGTGTCAATAATGGTGGACAGGGAGAAGAGCCATTCAGACCGTCAGCCTCAGCCTGTTCCGTTTTCCCGCGGCGCTCGACCGCCTCTGGGCCTTCGCGATGATGGGCCTTGCCCGCCCGGGCCTCGCCCGGACGCCGGGCATCGGTTTCTGGAAACTCTGCGGTTCGGGCACCGGCGAGGGGTTCACGCCCGTTCCCAACACCTCGGTCTACGCCATCCTCGCCACCTGGCCCGATCTGGCCACGGCGCGCGCCCGAGTGGCGGAAAGCCCGGCCTTCCGCCGTTACCACGCCCGCGCCCGCGAAAGCTGGACGGTGTTCCTTTCCCCGGTCGCCAGCCGCGGGTCATGGTCGGGCCGCCAGCCGTTCGAGCCGGAGGGGGTGACGCCGGAAGGCCCCGTCGCCGCCCTGACCCGCGCCACGATCCGCCCCCTCGTGGCCCTGCGGTTCTGGCAACGCGTGCCCGACATCAGCGCGGTGATCGGAGAAGACGAGAACGTGATCTTCAAGATCGGCATCGGCGAGGTGCCCCTGCTCCATCAGGTGACCTTCTCGATCTGGCCCGATGTCGCCGCCATGGCCCGCTTCGCCCGCACCGACGGACCGCACGCGCGGGCCATCGGCGCCGTGCGCGAGGGGGCCTGGTTCAGCGAAGAGCTCTACGCGCGGTTCCGGGTGCTCGACGATGCCGGCACATGGGAGGGCAGCCGCCCCCTGCACCGCGCGGAGATCGCGGCATGACGGCGCCCTTCCCCTTTTCCGCGATCGTCGGCCAGGAGCAGATGAAGCTGGCGATGATCCTCACCGCCATCGACCCCGGCATCGGCGGCGTGCTGGTGTTCGGCGATCGCGGCACCGGCAAATCGACCGCCGTCCGCGCCCTCGCTGCCCTGCTGCCTCCGATCACCGTGGTCGAGGGCTGCCCGATCAATGCGCCCTCGCTCGCCGACACCCCCGACTGGGCCGCCGTCGTCTCCGAAAAGCTGGTCTCGCGGCCCACGCCCGTGGTCGACCTGCCGCTTGGCGTCAGCGAAGACCGGGTGACCGGCGCGCTCGATATCGAGCGGGCCCTGACGCGGGGCGAAAAAGCCTTCGAGCCCGGGCTGCTGGCGCGGGCGAACCGGGGGTATCTCTACATCGACGAGGTCAACCTGCTCGAGGATCACATCGTCGACCTGCTGCTCGACGTCGCACAGACCGGGGTGAACACCGTCGAGCGCGAGGGCCTGTCGATCCGTCACCCGGCCCGCTTCGTGCTGGTGGGCTCCGGCAACCCCGAGGAGGGCGAGCTGCGCCCGCAGCTGCTCGACCGCTTCGGCCTCTCGGTCGATGTCCGGTCTCCTTCCGACATCGAGGAGCGGATCGAGGTGATCCGCCGCCGCCATGCCTACGAGACGGCGACCGACTGCTTCATGGCCAAGTGGCAGGGCGAGGATGCGAAAATCCGCGAGGCCATCACCCGCGCCCGCACCGCCCTGCCCCTGACTTCGACACCGGAGCCCGTGCTGCGTGACTGCGCGCAACTCAGCATCGCGCTTGGCACCGACGGGCTGCGCGGCGAGCTGACGCTGCTGCGCGCGGCCCGCGCCCTGGCTGCCTACGAAGGAAGCGCCGCGCCCGATCGCGCCCACCTGCGCCGCGTCGCCCCGCTGGCGATGAGCCATCGGATGCGACGCGACCCGCTCGATGACGCGAGCTCGGTGAGCCGCGTGGAGCGGGCGGTGAGCGAGGTTCTGGCGTGACGGCGGCCCCGGAATGGCGGCGCCTGCTTCGCGCCCTCGCCGCCCTCGCGGTGGACCCGGGCGGGCTGAAGGGCATCGTCGTGCGCGCCCGTGCCGGCCCGCTCCGGGAAGGTCTCGACGGGCTCCTCGGTGCCCTTCCCGGGCCCAAGCGCCGCATTCACCCCGGCCTCACGGACACCCAGCTTTTCGGCGGCCTCGATGTTGCCGCCTCGCTCGCCTCTGGCCGCCCGGTCAGCACCCCCGGATTGGCCCAAACCCCCGCGCTCCTGATCCTTCCCATGGCCGAGCGCACCCCGCCCGGCCTCGCCGCGCGCCTGTCGCAACTGCTGGATGCCGGCACAGGCCACGCCCTCCTTCTGCTCGACGAGAGCGATGACGCAGAGGAGCCCGCCCCGGCCCGCATCTGCGAACGGCTTGCCTTTGCGGCGGACCTGAACGCGCTGCGCCATGCGGACGCAAAGGGCGGCCTGCCCGCGCCCGCCGATCTCGACGCGGCGCGCGGGCTTTTCCCGGCGGTCCGCAACCGCCCCGAAGACTTCACCACCCTCGCCGCCCTCGCCGCCCGCTTCGGCATCGACAGCCTGCGCGCCCCGCTGCTGGCGGCGCGCACGGCCCGCGCCCTCGCGGCCCTCGACGGGCGCGAGGAGACCGGCGAGAGCGACCTGCTCGCTGCTGCCGAGCTCGTCTATCCCCAGCGGGCGCAGGTTGTGCCCGAGGACACCGCAGATGAGGCACCACCCGAGCCGCAACCGCCGGAGACGTCCGAGGAGGCCGCGGCGGGCGACACAAGGGCGATACCCGACGAAATGCTGATCGAGGCGGTTCGGGCCTGCCTTCCGCCTGCCCTGCTCGACCGGCTGGCCGGGGCCACACGGGCGCCCCGCTCCGCCTCGGGCAGTGGCGCCGGCGCGAAGTGCAAGGCCAACCGGCGTGGTCGTCCCCTGCCCGCCCGCCCTGGGCGCCCTGATGGCCGCGCGCGGATCGACATCATCGCCACCCTGCGCGCCGCCGCGCCCTGGCAGACGATCCGCCGCGCCGGCCAGCGCGATGGCGCTCGCCGGATCATCGTCCACCCCGGCGACATCCGGCTGAAACGCCACGAGAACCGCTCCGACCGGCTGCTGATCTTCGGCGTCGATGCCTCCGGCTCCGCCGCGATGACCCGCCTCGCCGAGGCGAAAGGCGCGGTGGAGCTGCTGCTCGGCCAGGCCTATTCCCGGCGCGACCAGGTGGCGCTGATCGCCTTCCGGGGCACCGGTGCGGAGCTGGTTCTGCCGCCCACCCGCTCGCTGGTACAGGCCAAGCGGCGCCTCACCGCCCTGCCCGGCGGCGGCGGCACGCCGCTGGCTGCCGGGCTGAGGGAGATCCTCTCGCTCACCACCCTGGCGCGCGGCCAGGGGTTCAGCCCGGCGCTGGTTCTGCTGACCGATGGCAAGGCGAACGTGGCGCTGGACGGCACGGGCGACAGGCAACAAGCGCAGGACGACAGCGCGCGGCTGGCGCGCCTTGTGGCCGCGCAGGGCGTCCCCGGCCTCGTAATCGACATCTCGTCGCGCCCAGCGGGTCATTGCGAGACCCTTGCCGCCGCCCTGGGCGGACAACACTTCCCGCTCCCGCACGCCGATGCGGCGGGCATCTCGCGCGCCGTCGGCGCCGCCTTCGCGGAGTGAGCCGATGGACCGCAGCCGCGACCTGCCCACCTGGCCCCACTCCGAAACCTCCCGTTTCATCCGCTCCGGCCCGCACGAGTGGCATGTTCAGGCCATGGGCGAAGGGCCCACGCTCCTTTGCCTGCACGGGGCCGGCGCCTCGACCCACACGTGGCGCGACCTGATGCCCCTGCTCGCCTCGCGCTACCATGTGATCGCACTCGACCTTCCGGGCCAGGGCTTCACCCGCGCCGGCACCCTGCGGCGCTGCGGCCTCGATCACATGACCGAAGATATCGCACGGCTCTGTACCGCCGAAGGCTGGCGGCCCGCCGCCCTCGTCGGGCATTCCGCCGGGGCGGCCATCGCGCTCAACCTCGCCTCCCGGATGCCGGGGCCACCGGCTGTCGTCACGATCAACGCGGCGCTCGGGCAGTTTCGCGGCATCGCCTCCTGGCTCTTCCCGCTGCTGGCGCGCCTGCTCTCGCTGAACCCGCTCACCGCACGGATGTTCACCTTCGGCGGCCCCAACCCGGCCCGCGCACGCCGCCTGATCGAGGGCACCGGCTCGCGGATCGACGCGGCGGGCCTCGCCCTCTACGCCCGCCTCATCTCCGACCGGCACCATGTCGATGCCACGCTCCGGATGATGACACAGTGGCAGATCGAGCGGCTGCTGTCGCGGCTGGCGCAGATCTCGGCGCCGACCCTGCTGATCGCGGCAGAGAACGACCGCGCCGTGCCACCCGACACCTCCGACCGCGCCGCCGCCCGGTTGCCGAACGCCAGGGTCGTTCATCTGCCGGGCCTCGGTCACCTCGCCCACGAGGAGGATCCTGCGCGGATCGCGGCGCTTGTCGACGACCATGTTCGATCCGTTGCGGCGCTTCAGGCGGGCAGGCGCAAGCCGGCGTCCTGCGCATGACCGGCCGCGCAAGTGGCCCGGCCGAGCCGCCACGCCACGCGCTCTGAGCGCGAAATTCAACGGCCCCCTTCCGGGAGGGCCGAATAGTCCAGACCAGGGAGGTAGGAGAATGTTCACTCCGCGCCAGCACATGCTCTTTTTCACGGTATTCGCGATCATCCTCGCCTTCATGCTGGCGAGGATCGGCGGCCTCGACAGTGGCCCCGCCTTTCTCTGGGGGCTGCTGCTCGGCATTGCGCTCTACCGGCTCCAGCGCCGCAACATCCTCGCGCGCGAAGACCTCGAGCGCGCCCGCCGTGCCCCGCCCAAGCCCGCACCCGCTCCCGCACCTGCGCCAGTGGCGACAGAGCCCGCACCTCCGCCGCCCGCCAAGGCCAGCACGGGCCAACCCGCGCGGCTCGACGCGCCGCGCGGCGGCAAGGCCGACGACCTGAAGCGGATCAGCGGCATTGGCCCGAAGCTGGAGGCCGCCCTGAACGAGATGGGCTATCACCACTTCGACCAGATCGCGGCCTGGGGGCCAAAGGAGACTTCCTGGATGGATGAGAACCTGCCCGGCGCCGCCGGGCGCGTCACCCGCGATGACTGGGTGGCGCAGGCCAAGGCGATCCTCGCGGAGAAGGGCTGAACGCCCCCGGACAAGCGCGGCACGCAAGGGCGGGAGCCCGCGTGCCGCGCGCTACCCTCAGCCCAGCACGGAGGCCACGGCCTTTGCCGTCTTGCCTGCGATCTCGTCGGCCTCGGCGCGGGTCAGGCAGAACGGCGGGGCGAAGCCCAGTATGTCGCCCTGCGGCATGGCCCGGCCGATCACGCCCTCTTCAAGCAGTGCCGCGGCCACCCGGGGCCCGACCTTCTCGGAGGCGTCGAAGAACCTGCGGCCCTCCCGGTCGGCCACGAACTCCACCGCCGCCATCAGCCCCTCGCCGCGGATCTCGCCGACGTTCGCATGATCGCCCAGCGCATCCTTCAGCGCGGCCTGGAAATAGGCGCCGGTGTCGCCCGCGGCTTCCACCAGGTTCAACTCGTCGATGAGCTTCAAGTTGGCCACCCCCGCCGCCGCGCCGATGGGGTGGGCGGAATAGGTCCAACCATGCCCGATCGGCCCGTTCTCGTCGGT
>CAYVQK010000148.1:0-9411 GCA_964454145.1 uncultured Oceanicola sp.
TCTTCTTCGCCTTCATGATGTTCGGCAGCGAGGCATAGCGCGGCTCGTTCAGGCGCAGGTCGACGGTGACGATGGCGGGCATCTTCACCTTGATGGTCTGAAGGCCGCCGTCCACCTCGCGGGTGACCACCGCGCTGTCGCCCTCGACCTTCACTTCCGATGCGAAGGTGGCCTGGGACCAGCCCAGCAGGGCCGAGAGCATCTGGCCGGTGGCGTTCATGTCGTTGTCGATCGCCTGCTTGCCGGCGAGCACGAGGCCCGGCTGCTCCTCCTCGACGATCTTGGCGAGGATCTTGGCCACGGCGAGCGGCTCGATGTCCTGGTGCACGTCATCTGCGGCCACCACGAGGATTGCCCGATCGGCGCCCATGGCGAGCGCGGTGCGAAGCGTTTCCTGCGCCTGTTTCACGCCGATGGACACGGCGACAACCTCTTCGGCCGTCCCCGCCTCCTTCAGTCGGATCGCCTCTTCCACGGCGATCTCGTCGAAGGGGTTCATCGACATCTTCACGTTGGCAAGATCGACACCGGAACCGTCCGACTTCACCCGGACCTTCACGTTGTAGTCGATCACCCGTTTCACAGGCACTAGCACCTTCATGGGGTCTCTCTCCTCGCGTCAGGGGCGGCGCGGCCGCCCGGATTGGGGCATGTGTTAGCGGAGTGCGCGACCCGCTTACAGGGCAAAATCGCCGCAATCAGCTATGCAGACGCTGCGTTTTGCGACGTTAGCGCCAACGATTGCGGCCTAGCGGCTGCCTCCGGGCACCCAGAGCACATCCTCTCCGCCGTTTGCGACGCGGGCGGCGACGAAGAACCAGTCTGACAGGCGGTTGAGATAGCGGATGGCGTGGGTGTTCACGTCGCCCGGCTCCGCTTCGGCCAGTTCCGTCGCCAGCCGCTCGGCGCGGCGGCAGGTGGTTCGGGCGAGATGGAGGTGGGCGGCAAGCGGGGTGCCGCCGGGCAGGATGAAGCTGCGCAGGGCTTCGAGCCCGGCGTTCATCTCGTCGATCTCCTTTTCCAGCCGCAACACCTGGCTCTCGATCATGCGGAGCGGCGGGTATTCGGCGGTCTCGTCCTCGGCGAGGCCGGGCCGGCAGAGGTCGGCGCCGAGGTCGAACAGGTCGTTCTGGATGGTGGCCAGCCGGGCGTCCATTGCACCGTCGGCGTGGAGACGGGCCATGCCGACGACCGAGTTCAGCTCATCTGACGTGCCATATGCCGCCACGCGGGGCGAGTGCTTGGCGACCCGCGCGCCTGTGCCCAGCGCGGTGTCGCCCTTGTCGCCGGTGCGCGTGTAGATCTTGTTCAGAACAACCATGTCAGCCTCCCCGCCGCAGCCAGACGAACAGCAGGATCAGCACGATTGCAACCGCCTGCGCCCCGATCCGCCAGCGCATGACCTTGTTGGCGTGCTTTCTGTTGAAGTCGCCTCCCTTGGCAAAGCCGCCAATTCCGAAGAGGAGGATGCCGACAACCACGAGGCAGGCAACGGCGACAAGGAGGAAGAGCGGATCGTTTGTCATGAAGGTCTCCGGCGTTTGGCCTCATGTAGCCTGCGGGCTCGGGAATGCGAAGGTGACAACCTGCCTCAAATGCGGCGAATCACCCAATCCTGCAACCTTGTGGGCAGGAGGCGCTTGGCGATGGCCATGACATGGGTCGGCGTGGTGATGCGGTAGCGCGCCCTGGGGCGCCGGGCGGTGAGCGCTTTCAGAACGGCCTTCGTCACCGCCTCTGGCCCGAGTTCGAATGGATCGGGTTTCGTCTTCCGCTTGTAGAGCTGGTCGAGCAACTCGGTCTCGTATTGCGCCCGGCGCGGCGAGGCCTTCCAGTCCACCCACTGTTCGAACTTTGCGATGGCGTTCTTGCGGAACTCGGTGCGGATCGGACCCGGCTCGATCAGCACCACGTCGATGTTCGCGTCCGACATCTCGAGCCGCAGCACATCGGACAAGCCTTCGAGGGCGAATTTCGAGGCCACGTAGGGCCCGCGCCAGCGCATCGCCATGAAGCCCAGCACCGAGGAGCAGTTGAGGATGCGCCCGTGTCCCTGCGCCCGCATCGCCGGGAGCACCAGCCTTGTGAGCGTGTGATAACCGAAAAAGTTGCTCTCGAAGAGATCGCGCAACCCGTCTGTGGGCACATCCTCGAGCGGGCCGACAAGGCCGTATGCGCCGTTGTTGAAGAGGGCGTCCAGCGTGCCGCCGGTGGCCTCCAGCACGGCGGCAACCGCCGCCTCCATGCTGGCGGTATCCTGATGATCGAGCAGGTGGCTCTCGAAGCCTTCCGATCTCAGCCGATCCACGTCCTTCTGCTGGCGACAGGTGGCGAAGACGCGCCAACCGGCAGCGCGCAGCCCGTGAGCCGCGTCATGGCCGATCCCGGTGGAGCAGCCGGTGATGAGGATGGATTTCTGCGTCATGCCGCCGGGATGCCCCGGCGCGCGGACGGGCGCAAGCCGATCCGTCAGCCCTGCGGGACTTCGCGGAGGAAATCGCCCGACATGTAGCCCTCTTCGCCGTTCAGCAGGATCCGCGCCCAGCCGTTGTTTTCATAGCCCAGGATCTCGACCTCCTGGTTC
The DNA here is from genome assembly GCA_964454145.1 of uncultured Oceanicola sp. Lineage (GTDB taxonomy): Bacteria > Pseudomonadota > Alphaproteobacteria > Rhodobacterales > Rhodobacteraceae > Vannielia. The sequence continues at coordinate 2,585 of CAYVQK010000148.1, forward strand.
TCGACGACCTGGCCGATCACGCCGTCCGACGTGGAGGGGCCGGAGCGCACGTTCACGCGGCGGCCAAGGACGACGCCAACCGTCGTCAGTTCCACGGCATCGGCCACGTCGGGCTCGCTGGGCTCGGTTCCGGCGAGAGCGGCCTCGACCGCTGCATCGGTGGCGGAGGTGAGGGAGGCTTCCAGCACCGGCTCCGGCTCGGGCTCCGCAGCGGGCTCGGCTTTTGCCGCGGCCAGAAGCACGGGGCTTTCCTCGGCCTTCGAAACCGTCTCGGGCGAGGCATCGTTGGCGGTCTCCAGAGCGGCGATTTCCTCGGTGGTCATCTCTGGTTCGTCGGAGCCCATGGCCATTTCGGGGCCCTCTCCGACCAGCATCATCGCCCCGACGATCAGGGCCAGAAGTGCCACCACCATTTTCAGCAACCCGCGCGCACCCATCGCACCCTCCGAAGTCCTCGCACCAAAATGAATTCTCGTGAATTAAACCTAGTATACGCCGACGGGTTCCCTGCGCCCACCGTGAATGCGGTTTTTTCGGTGCGCGTTGCAGCGCCGTTTCACTTTACCGCCCCACATGGCTTCGGTATCACAGCATCTATGGATAACGAGGCAGACACCCCCAATATCGAGCCGAACGAGCGGGCAGAACCGCTGCGGCGGGCCATCGGTGAGCGCTATCTCACCTATGCTCTTTCGACCATCATGCACCGGGCGTTGCCGGATGCACGGGACGGGCTGAAGCCTGTTCACCGGCGAATCCTCTATGCGATGCGGCGGCTCCGGCTGTCGCCGACCGGGGGATTCCTGAAGTCTGCCAAGATCAGCGGCGACACCATGGGTGATTTTCACCCCCACGGGAACCAGGCGATCTACGACGCAATGGCCCGCCTCGCGCAGGACTTCGCGGTGCGCTACCCGCTGGTCGACGGGCAGGGCAACTTCGGCAACATAGACGGCGACATGCCGGCCGCCGAACGCTACACGGAAGCGCGCATGACCTTCGCGGCCGAGGCGCTGCTGGAGGGGTTGGACGAGGATACCGTCAACTTCCGCGACAACTACGATGGCCGGCTACAGGAACCCGAGGTTCTGCCCGCCGCCTTCCCGAACCTGCTCGCAAACGGCTCCAGCGGTATTGCCGTGGGCATGGCCACCAATATCCCGCCGCACAATATCGACGAGCTGATCGGCGCCTGCCTGCATCTGCTGAAAACGCCTGATGCCCGCGACGATACGCTGCTGAACTACGTGAAGGGGCCTGATTTCCCCACCGGCGGAGTGATCGTGGAGCCGCCCGAGAGCATCGCCGAGACCTACCGGACAGGCCGGGGTGCGATCCGCCTCCGGAGCCGCTGGGAGGTGGAAGACCTCGGGCGCGGCACCTGGCAGATCGTCGTCACCGAGATCCCTTACCAGGTGCAGAAATCCAAGCTCATCGAGAAGATCGCCGAGCTGATCCAGCTCAAGAAGCTGCCGATCCTGGGCGACGTGCGTGACGAAAGCGCCGAGGACGTGCGGCTGGTGATCGAACCGCGGTCGAAGAACGTGGACCCGGAGATCCTCATGGGGATGCTCTTCCGCAACTCGGACCTCGAGGTGCGGTTCAGCCTCAACATGAACGTGCTGATCGACGGGCGTACGCCGAAGGTCTGTTCGCTGAAGGAGTTGCTGCGCGCTTTCCTCGATCACCGCCGGGAGGTGCTGGAGCGCCGCTCGCGGCACCGGCTGGAGAAGATCGACAACCGCCTCGAGGTGCTCGAAGGCCTGATGATCGCCTTCCTCAACCTCGACCGCGTGATCGACATCATCCGCTACGATGAGGAGCCGAAGCGGGCGCTGATGGCCGAGGACTGGTCGATCAAGCGGGCGCGGGCCACCGACGAGCGTGATTATGTCAGCCCCATCGGTCCCGGCACGCCGGAGGAGCCGCAGGACGGGCTGACCGAGGTGCAGACCGAGGCGATCCTCAACATGCGGCTGCGCAGCTTGCGGCGGCTCGAGGAGATGGAGCTGAAGCGCGAGCAGGACGCCCTGATGATGGAGCGTGCCGAACTGCAGGATCTGCTCGACGACGAGAGCCTGCAGTGGGCGCGCATCAGCGATGAGCTGAAGGACGTGCGCGAGAAGTTCGGCGCGAAGTCCGAAGGTGGCGCGCGGCGCACCAGCTTCGCCGCGGCCGGCGAGGTCGAGGACGTGCCGATGGAGGCGATGATCGAGCGCGAGCCGATCACCGTTGTCTGTTCGCAGATGGGCTGGATCCGGGCCATGAAGGGCCACATCGACCTGAGCCAGGAGCTGAAGTTCAAGGACGGCGATGGCCCGCGCTTCGCTTTCCATGCCGAAACCACGGACAAGCTGCTGCTGCTCGGCGCAAATGGCCGCTTCTACACCCTTCCCGGCTCGCAGCTTCCCGGCGGGCGCGGCATGGGTGAGCCGGTGCGGCTGATGGTCGATCTCCCCAACGATTCAGAGATCGTGGCGCTCTTCCCCCATGTTCCCGGCCAGAAGCTTCTGATCGCCTCCTCGGCGGGTGACGGCTTTCTCGTCAATTCCGACGAGGTGGTTGCCCAGACGCGGGCAGGCAAGCACTCGCTGAACGTGAAAGACGGTGTGGTAGCCCGCGTGTGCCGCCCTGCAACAGGCGATCACGTGGCCGCAGTGGGCGAGAACCGCAAGGTGCTTGTCTTCGCGCTCGATGAGCTGCCCGAGATGGCGCGCGGCAAGGGCGTAAGGCTGCAGAAGTACAAGGACGGCGGACTTTCCGATGCCGTCACCTTCAGCCTCGCCGATGGGCTGAGCTGGAAGGATCCTGCGGGCCGCACCCGCACCGAAACAGATTTGGAAGAATGGATCGGAAAACGCGCGTCTTCTGGTAGAATGGCGCCGCGAGGCTTTCCGCGAGACAACAGATTTACCGATTGAGTGCCATTAAAATGCCCGATGGGCCCCGAAAAGAGGGCGGGCAATGAGACGAGGGAAGAGCAATGAGTTACACGGACGCGCCGCTTGTTGAAGACGACGTGCTGCACGGGGCATATCGGGGCGAGGGAGGGCGGCTCTTCTGGCTCGCCCTTGGCACCGGGGTGCTGACCCTGCTGACGCTGGGCATCTACCGCTTCTGGGCCAAGGCCCGCATTCGCCGCTACCTCTGGAGCGCCACAGCGCCAGGTGGCAACCCGTTCGAATACACCGGCACCGGGCTGGAGAAGTTTCTCGGTTTCCTCGTTGCGGTGGTGATCCTGGCGATCTACCTCGGCATCCTGAACGTGGTGCTGATGTTCCTCGGCTTCTCCGTCATCCTCGGCGATCCGAACGACCCGATGGCGGCGGTGCAGCAGGTCATCGTCATCTACATCAACCTCATCGCGCTCCTGCCGCTGATCTACTTCGCGCAGTACCGTGCCCGCCGCTACCTGCTCAGCCGCACCCGCTGGCGAGGCGTGCGTTTCGGCGCCGAAAAGGGCGCCTGGGGCTACACCTGGCGCGGCTGCCTGCTGACCATTCTGAGCATCCTGTCGCTTGGTCTGCTGAGTCCGCTTCAGACCTACAAGCTCGAAAAATACACCTGGGACCGCACCTGGTACGGCGACACCAAGTTCGAGCAGGGTGGCAAGTGGACGAGCCTCTACCGGGCGATGCTCCATGTGATCATCGGCCTCGCGATCTTCGTCGTGGCCGGCGTTCTCGTCGCGTTGGACCCGCAGATGGCCCTGTTGGGCACGGTGCTCTTCGTGGTCGGTTACATCTGGCTGATCATCGGTTTCATCTACTACCAGGTTCACGCCTGGCGCATCCTTGCCGCGCACAAGAGCCTGGGGGCCGCGATCACGTTCCGCTCGCTGCCGCGCACCGGCACGATCATCGGCACCTATATCGTGGGCACAATCGCGGTGTCGCTGCTGACGGCGATCGCACTGATCCCGCTGGGCTTCCTGATCGCCGGCTTCGCCCAGGCCTTCGGTACGGGCAACCCCGAAGACATCTTCGGAAGCCCTCAGGGCCTGCTGTTCATCGCGGTCATAGCCTTCGCCTACATCTTCGCCATCGTCTTTGCCGGCGCGCTTTCGATGGTGTTCATCACCCAGCCGATCCTGAGGCACTATGTCGAGGAAACCACCGTGCTGAACGCCTCCCGGCTCGACATGATCCGTCAGCGCGTGGGGGATGACGTGGTGGATGCCGAGGGCTTCGCCGACGCGCTTGACGTGGGGGCGGCCTTCTAGGCCGGCCCGACCAGACCCGAGGAGCCGCCCGTGCGCGACCCCGTTCCGCCCCTTCCGGCCTTTGCCGTCGCCGCCCGTTACTTCGACGGGGTCAGCGCCGGTGCCACGGTGGTGCGCGGGGTGGCCGAACAGCTCAAGGGGCGGCTCCAGATCTTCGACGAGGAAAGCGGGCGCCTGCTGGCCGAATGGCCGCTGGAGGAACTGCGCGTGATCCGGGATCCGGGCTTCGGGGATGGCATCGTCTTCTTCCGCGAGGGCCATGACGAGGCCCGGCTGAACGTGGCCTCGGCCCAGGATGCCGCGGCGCTCGAGGCGGTCGCGCCCAACCTGCGCAAGGTGAGCGTGGCGAAGGGCACCTATCGCAAGGTTCTGATCTGGAGCGGCGGCGCAGTGGCCGCCCTGCTGCTCATCCTCTTCGTCATCCTGCCCACCCTCTCCGACACGCTGGCCGGCATGATCTCGCCCGAGCAGGAAGAGACCATCGGCCGCACGGTGGTCGGCCAGATGGAGGGCATGCTGGGCAGCCACGATGGCTCGGGCTTCTGCACCGGCGCGGCAGGGCAGGCCGCGCTGGAGAAGATGGGAGAGCGCCTGTCGGCCCATATCGAACTGCCCTACCCGCTGAAGCTGAAGGTCATCCGCCACCCGATGGTCAACGCCTTCGCGGCACCCGGTGGCCATGTCGTGGTGGTGTCGGGCCTGCTCGACAAGGCCGACAGCCCGGAGGAGGTGGCCGGCGTGCTGGCCCACGAGATCGGCCACGTCTACAACCGTGACCCGCTGCGGATCACGCTGCGCACTGCTGGGTCCGCCGGTATTCTGTCGATGATCCTCGGCGATTTCGCCGGCGGCGCGCTTGTGCTTCTGGTGTCGCAGCAATTGATGCAGGCCAGCTTCTCGCGCGAGGCCGAGGCGGGGGCCGATGTCTTTGCCTTCGAGGCGCTGCGCGAGGCCGGGCTGCCGACCGAAGGTATTGCCCGGTTCTTCGAGAAACTCCGCGACCAGTATGGCGACAGCGAGGGCGCCATGGAATATCTCGCCTCCCACCCCAACCTCGCCAGCCGTGCGATCGCGGCCCGGGAGGCCGAGAGCCAGGCCCAAGGCGATTTCGAGCCGGTGCTTACCGAGGCCGAGTGGGATGCGCTGAAAGCTATCTGCAAGTGAGGGCTGCCGTCATGCTCGCGGCCCTGTTGGCCGGATGCTCCCCCGTGGCCGACCTCGAGGAGCCGGTGGTGCCGATCGGGGCGTTCAGCCTGGGCCACGCGGTTGTGGTGGCCGAGGGGGTGCAGAAAGTGCCGCCGTCGCGCGATGCCAGCCCTGAAGAATGGCAGGCGGCGCTGGAAGCGGCGTTGACAGAGCGGTTCGAGCGCTTCGAGGGCGGTCAGCTCTATCACCTTGCGGTCAAGGTCGATGCCTATGCGCTGGCCATTCCGGGCGTGCCGGTGCTGCTCGCGCCGAAATCGGTGCTGCGGATCCAGGTCTCCGTATGGGACGATGCGGCAGGCGGCAAGATCAATGCCGAGCCGCGCGTCTTCACCGTCTTCGAGCGGTTCTCGGGCGAAACCGTTGTGGGCTCCGGGCTGACCCGCAGCCGAGAGCAGCAGATCTCCCAGCTCTCGGCCAATGCCGCAAGGCTGATCGAGGAGTGGCTCCGGGAGAATCCCGGCTGGTTCGCGCCACGTGATGCCGCGGCACCCTTGCCCGAGGTCACGCGTCCGCCCGCCGAGGTGCCGCCGGCGGCAGCCAGCCGTCCCGGTGTCTCTCCCGACATCGACCAGGTCATCACCCCGGCGGGGTGACCCGCCCGGCGGGCCGTGCCGGCGTTGTGGCACGCATCCGCCCAAAGCTGCTTGATTTTTCCCCCACGCCCGCGTAGGCACCCGCCCATGCAAATCCCGGGGCCACGGTCGGCCCCCCGAAACAGAGGCGCCAAGGACGATGGCTAAGGAAAAGTTTGAGCGTAACAAACCGCATGTGAACATCGGCACGATCGGTCACGTTGACCACGGCAAGACGACGCTGACTGCGGCGATCACCAAGTATTTCGGCGACTTCAAGGCCTACGACCAGATCGACGGCGCGCCGGAGGAGAAGGCCCGCGGGATCACCATCTCGACCGCCCACGTCGAGTACGAGTCGGATGCGCGTCACTACGCCCACGTCGACTGCCCCGGCCACGCCGACTACGTGAAGAACATGATCACCGGTGCCGCCCAGATGGACGGCGCGATCCTGGTGGTGAACGCCGCCGACGGCCCGATGCCGCAGACCCGCGAGCACATCCTGCTCGGCCGCCAGGTGGGCATCCCCACCATGGTCGTCTACCTCAACAAGGTGGACCAGGTGGACGACGAGGAGCTCCTCGAGCTCGTCGAGATGGAAGTGCGCGAGCTGCTCTCGAGCTACGAGTACCCCGGCGACGACATTCCGATCGTGAAGGGCTCGGCCCTGGCCGCGCTCGAGGGGCGTGACCCGGAGATCGGCGAGAACTCGATCCGCGAGCTGATCAAGGCCGTCGACGAGTGGATCCCGACGCCCGAGCGCGCCGTGGACCAGCCGTTCCTGATGCCGATCGAGGACGTGTTCTCGATCTCCGGCCGCGGCA
>CAYVQK010000149.1:0-9363 GCA_964454145.1 uncultured Oceanicola sp.
ACGACCGCTTCTTCCTCGACCGCCTCTGCACCCACATCCTCGCCTTCGAGGGCGAGGCCCATGTGGAATGGTTCGAGGGCAACTTCGAGGCCTACGAGGAGGACAAGGCGCGCCGGCTGGGGCCGGATGCGCTGGAGCCGAAGCGGGTGAAGTACAAGAAGTTTGTGCGGTAGCCCCAGACATCGAGCAATTCGGTAGGCCGGGCTTCAGCCCGGCAACCGCGTCCGCACTCAATTCCTGCCTGTGTTGGCCGGGCTGAAGCCCGGCCTACGCGACCTCCCCATACGCCCCATCGAGGACAACATCTGACCACTCCGGATCAACCCGGCCCAACCGGATATCCAGGTGGATCGAGCTTGCCTCCCAGTCGGTGGCCCGCTCCACCAGCCCGTGCTTTATCGGATTGCCCCAGCAGTAGCGGATATGTGTCTCGACGTCCCGGTCATCCCGGCAATGATGCTCCCAGAACCGCCGCTGCCATACCGCTGCTTCGCGCTTCTCCGCCCGTAGGCCGGGCTTCAGCCCGGCATAACGGCCAGACCGCACCCTGGGCAGGTCGGACGGCAACTGGAGTGCCGGGCTGAAGCCCGGCCTACCCGCCGCCCGCTTGCGAAGCCCCATCGTCACGCGCGCCTTGATGCTGCCCCAGCGCACTGCATAGGCGCTGTCGCCAGGCGGCAAAGTCCAGACAGCGTGGAGATGATCCGGCAAGACGACCCAGGCATCGATTCGAAAGGGGCGTTCCTGCCGTGTGAGGCGAACCGCGTCGCGCAGCAGATCAATGTGATCGAGCAAGAGACTCGTTCCTCGCTGGGCGACAGCGACCGTGAAGAACACCGTCGCACCGTCTTGTCTGGGCCTCACGTAGATCGACATCCCCCCACCCTGCCCCATCCCGGTTAACACCGCCCTAACACCGCGCCGGAACCGCCCGTGCCACCGCGGCGTTCTCCCCTCAACCAGCACAACCCGGAGACACGGCCATGAAAGGCATCCTTGCCTGGGCGATCGGCATCCCGATCCCCATCATCATCATCCTCTACCTGCTCGACGTGTTCTGAGCAGCCCGGCGGGGCGGCCCGCGCCGCCCTGCCCTTCACAGCCGGATCACGTAATCCTTCCGCGTGGTCTCCAGCACCTCCCAGGTGCCGTTGAACCCCGGACGCAGCAGGAAGCTGTCGCCGGGGCCGACCTCCACCGCCGCCCCGCCATCCTCGGCGATCACCGAGCGGCCAGAGAGGATGCGGCAGTATTCCCACTCGTCATAGGAAATGCGCCACTTGCCCGGCGTGGCCTCCCACACCCCGGCATAAAGGCCGTCGCGCTCCTCCAGGTTCCAGGTCCGAAACCGCGGCTCCCCCGCAAGCACCTTCTCGGGCGCCGGCGCCCCCTCTTCGGGGGCCACGCCCTCCACCCCGATCCGAACCAGCAAGTCCATCGCACCCTCTCCCCGCAGATCAGACCCAGCGTAACGGCGAAATCCGGCCGCTCCCAGCCGCAACTTCACAGCGAATTTTCTTGTTTTGTCACGCACCTGCGGATAAACGAAGTAGCGCTACCCTCTACTCGACCCACTGTCTCCCTTACCGGCCAGTTTCGATCTAGACGCTCTGGCCAGGCCGCCGCACATCCGCGGGCGGCACCCATTGGAGAAGACAGATGCCCAACGGCACCGTGAAATGGTTCAACCCCACCAAAGGCTTCGGCTTCATCGCGCCCGACGAGGGCGGCAAGGACGTGTTCGTGCACATCTCCGCCGTCGAGCGTGCTGGCCTGACCGGCCTGAAGGATGACCAGAAGGTCACCTACGATCTCGAATCCGGCCGTGACGGCCGCCAGAGCGCGACCAACCTCTCGCTCGCCTGAGCCTCCGGCACATGAGATACGGAAGGGCGCCCCGCAACGGGCGCCCTTTCTGCTTTGTGCCTAGCGCGGCTCCACCTCGGCCCGGAACATCATCTCGTCGAGCCCGCCCTCATGGCAGAACCGGCCGGTCACGGCGCGGGCCTCGCCGAGGGTGAAGGTGCTGCCGTCGAGCTTCAGCGCCTGCAGCCCCGCCGCACAGTCGCCCTCGGGCGCGGGCCCCGCGATGAAGACCACCGTCCGCACCGGCTCGTAGGTCTGCATCTGCGGCAAGGCCTCGCCCTCGCGGTGGACGAAGCCGCAGGGTGCGGGCAGGTCGGTGACGAGCGCGGGCACGTCCTCGATCACCACGGTGCACACGCCCCCGGCCTCCGCGAGCTTCACCGAGAAGCTGCCGATCGGCGCCTCCGTCATGTAGTCCTGCGCGGCGGCCGGTGCCCCGGCGAGGCAGAGCCCGATCAGGATGTTCCTCCCGACATGTTCCAGAACCATGTATGCTGCCCCCTCTGGCGATAATCGGCGGAGTCGAAGGCGCCCTTCAGCTCCCAGGTCGTGCCGTTCAGCACGTCGATATGATCGGTGCTGTCCCATCCGTTGTGGATGAACACCACGCCATTGCTGCCCCGAATGGCATCGGCGTTGTCGTTGATTGTGCCATTCATCACGGTGCAGGTCACCCCCGCCGCCAGAAGGCCGGGGTTGGCGCGCAGCCGGTCGGCCAGCTGCTGGGCCGAGCGGATGTGGCCGGGGGCGTGATCCTTGAAGCGGCGGGCGTTGTAGCCCACGCAGGTGCGCATGTCGGCAGGAAGCTGCACCCCGCAGGCCCGCAGGGCATGGCCCATCCGCATCGCACATTGGTTCTCGAAAACGGTCTCGTCGCAGACGAAGGCGCGCCCGGGATGGGCATTCCACAATTCGGTAAAGGTCGGCATGGCCGGTCTCCTCTCAAATGGATTTGGCCGCGCAAAATGGCGCGGGATGATGAAATGTCTTGCGCCGACAGCATGCGCCCTCCTCACCGACCGGTCAATCTCGGGCTGTGGGCGGGGGTCCGACAGGCAGGATCCGGCCAGATTTTCTTGCTCCATGCGGCAGGGCGGCTAAACTGCCTGCCATTCATTTTCAAAGCACAAGGAATTCAGTCAATGACCACGCAAAAGGGGTTTTCCCTCGCCGTCTCCGGGAAGGGGATGATGCTGGGGATGTTCATCACCGACGGGATGGCGCGCTGGGGCGAGGAGGTGACGATGTACGATCACACCGCCGACATGCTGAAGGCGCGCGAGTTCGAGGCGAAGCTGGGCGAAAGCAAGTACGGCAGCCCGGACGCCAAGGATCAGGCGAAGAAGATCCGCGCACATGACAAAAACCCGCCCAAGATCGACATCCAGGTGATGTTCGTGACCTACGGCCAGAGCGAGATGTGCATCGTCACCGGCAACGGCAAGCAGCGCAGCGTGAAGCTCGACAAGACCAAGCTCGACTGGCAGGGCCTCGAGCACGCGCTGGAGGAGTGCTTCAAGGCGGTCGACGAGGTGCGCGGCGCGACCCAGGTCAAGCCACGGTTCATCCAGCGCCCGAAGGCCGGGCCCGCGCCGGTGTCGTGAAGGTCAGTCCGCCAGAACGAAGGTGACCATCAGGCCGACCCGGTATTCCGAGATCTTGCCATCCTTGACCTCCACCTTCATGTCCTTCACCCAGGCGCCCTGGACGTTCTTCAGCGTCTCCGTGGCGCGGGCAATGCCCTTCTCGGTGGCATCGTCGAAGGAAGTGGGGGACGACGAAATGATTTCGGTAACGCGTGCAACAGACATGTCTCTCTCCCTTGTTTGCAAGGGCTGAAACCTAGCCCGCATCACGCCCCGGTCCAGTCGACTCCCTCGGCCTCGGCCACCTCCAGCCGGCCGTCGGGCCACGGATGGCAGAGCGATTGCGCCTCCGCTTCGCGGCCCGCGCACCAGGTTTTCCAGTCCCCGGGCGCAAGGATCACCCCCATGCGGTGATGGATCGGCGCGACATCGCCGTTGGGCGGGCAGGTGACGGTGGCGACCTGCGCAAGCTCCGCCCCGTTGGGCGCTGTCCAGACGTCCCAGATGGCTGCGAAGCCCAGCAGGCTGCCGTCCTTCGAGGCGATCCGCCAAGGCTGCTTGCGGCGGGCCTGCCCCGTCCACTCGTACCAGCCGTCGCAGGGCACCACGCCGCGCCGGACGCCCTGAAAGGCCGACTTGTCGAAGACCGTCTCGGACCGGGCGTTGACGATGGTCTCCATCACCGGGCGGCCCCGCGCGTTCACCCGGCCCACCGGGATCATTCCCCAGCGCATCAGCCGCAGCGCCGCGCCGTCCCAGACCACGATCTGCTGCCCCGGCGCGATATTGGCCCGGGGCCCCTGCCCTTCCGGCATCTCCGCGCCGAAAGCCGCGGCCACCTCGCTGCCCGGGCGGGTCAGGAAGAGCCGCCCCGGCATGGCTCAGTCCAGCGGTTTCAACACGAAGTGCCCCGGCGCCACCTCGTCGTAAACCGAGGGCGCGGGCTCGTGCCCGACCGGGAAGACCGGCGAGGGAATCGGCTTGAAGTTCAGGTCGCGCTCGCTCTTGCGCTGCCGCGGGTCGGCCACCGGAACGGCCTTCATCAGGTCGCGGGTGTAGGGATGCTGCGGGTCTTCGAAGATCGCCGCGCGCGGACCGATCTCGACGATCCGGCCCAGATACATCACCCCCACCTGATGGCTCACCCGCTCGACAACGGCCATGTCGTGGCTGATGAAGAGCAAGGAGATGCCGAGCTCCGCCTGAAGCTCGATCAGCAGGTTCAGAACCTGCGCCTGGATGCTCACGTCGAGCGCCGAAACGGCCTCGTCGGCGATGATGAGCTTGGGGTTCAAGGCAAGTGCCCGGGCGATGGCCACCCGCTGCCGCTGGCCGCCCGACATCTCGTGCGGGAAGCGACGGAGGAAGCTGCGGGGCAGTTCCACCCGGTCGAAGAGCGCGGCCACCCGGTCCTGCACCTCCGAGCCCTTGGCGAGGTTGTAGTTCAGGATCGGCTCGGCCACCTGGTCCATCAGCCGCATCTGCGGGTTCAGAGAGGCGAAGGGATCCTGGAAGACCATCTGCATGTCGGCCCGCGCCCGCCGGAGCTGGCGCTGGTTCATCGCCAGCACGTCCTTGCCGTCGAGCGACACGCTGCCCGATTGCGGCTCCACCAGCCGCAGGATCGAGCGCCCGCAGGAGGACTTGCCGCAGCCGGATTCGCCCACGAGCGACAGGGTTTCGGAGGTCTTCAGGCTGAACGACACGTCTTCCACCGCGTGCACAAAGGCCTGGGTGCGGCGCAGCAGCCCGCCCTTCACCGGAAAGCGGGTGGTCAGGTGCTTCACGTCGAGCAGTACCTTGCGCTCGGAGGCGGGCACCACCGGCTTGGCCACCGTCTCGCGTCCGAGGATCTTCAGCGGCTCGGGCTCGCTCTTGCCCTGCATCTCGCCGAGCTTGGGCACGGCGGAGAGCAGCGCCTGGGTGTAGGGATGCTGCGGCGCCTCGAAGATCTGCTCGACCGGCCCCTCCTCAACCTTGTTGCCCTTCAGCATGACCACCACGCGATCGGCCACCTGGGCCACCACGGCCATGTCGTGGGTGATGAACAGCACCGCCGCGCCGGTCTCGCGCTTCAGCCGGTCGATCAGGGCGAGGATCTCGGCCTGGATCGTCACGTCGAGCGCGGTGGTGGGCTCGTCGGCTATGAGCAGGCGCGGCTCGCAGGCCAGCGCCATCGCGATCACCACGCGCTGGCGCATGCCGCCCGACAGCTCGTGCGGATACTGCTTCAGCCGCCGCTCCGGCTCGGGGATGCGGACGCGGCGCAACAGCTCCAGCGCCTCGGCCGAGGCCTCCTTCTTGCTCATGTTCTTGTGGACGCGCAGCCCCTCGGTGAGTTGGCGCTCGATGGTGAACACCGGGTTCAGCGCGCTCATCGGCTCCTGGAAGATCATCGCGATCTCGTTGCCGCGAATATCGCGCATCAGCTTGTTCTCGGCCTCGGAAACGTCGAGCACCTTGCCGTTGTCGCGGCGGAACTTCAGCGTGCCGCCCGCGATCCGCCCGCCGCCGAACTCCACCAGCCGCATCAGCGACAGCGAGGAGATCGACTTGCCCGATCCGCTCTCGCCCACCACGCAGAGGGTCTCGCCGGGATTGATGTGGAAGGAGACATCCTCCACCCCCACCACGAGACCGTCGTTGGTGTCGAATTCCACCCGCAGGTGGCTCACGTCCACCAGTGGCTGCTTGTCGGTCTCGTCCAGCATCATGGCTCCCCTGTTTCGCCCGAGCTTATGCCATGGCGCGCAATTCTCAATGCCCCGCGCACACGCCGTGACGGCAGGCGCTTGCCATTCCCCGGGCGGGGGTAAAAACTTGGGCGGACAGGCCGCGCGATTGGGCCGACGCAGGATTGGAGACGACAGATGGATCGGTACGACCGTGACATGCGCGGCTATGGCCCGCGCCCCCCCGATGCGAAATGGCCGAACGGCGCGAAGATCGCGGTGCAGTTCGTGCTGAACTACGAGGAAGGCGGCGAGAACAACATCATCCACGGCGATGCCGCCTCGGAGGCCTTCCTGAGCGACGTGATCGGCGCTGTGCCCTGGCCGAACCAGCGGCACTGGAACATCGAATCGATGTACGAATACGGCGCCCGCGCGGGGTTCTGGCGGCTGCATCGGCTGTTCACCGCGATGAAGATCCCGCTCACCGTCTACGGCGTGGCCACGGCGCTGGCCCGCTCGCCCGACCAGGTGGCGGCCATGCGGGAGGCGCGCTGGGAGATCGCGAGCCACGGCTACAAGTGGATCGACTACAAGGACTATTACGCCGCCGAGGAGCGCGAGCACCTGGAGAAGGCGATTGCCCTGCACCGCGAGGTGGTGGGCGCCCGACCGCGCGGGCTCTACGTGGGCCGATGCTCGGAGAACACCGTGCAGATCGCCACGGAGATCGGGGGTTTTGCTTATCTGTCCGATAGTTACGCCGACGACCTGCCCTATTGGGTGCATGTCTCGGGCAAGGATCAGCTGATCATCCCCTACACGCTCGAGGCCAATGACATGCGCTTCACCACCGCTTCGGGCTTCGGCGATGGCGCAGAGTTCGAGCGCTATCTCAAGGACACCTTCGACGTGCTCTATGCCGAGGGCTCCGCGGGTTCGGCCAAGATGATGAACATCGGGTTGCACTGCCGTCTCGTCGGCCGGCCCGGGCGGCTCATGGCGCTGAAGCGCTTCATCGACCACGCGATGAGCAAGGAGGGCGTCTGGTTCGCCCGGCGGATCGACATTGCCCGCCACTGGACGATGACCCACCCGCCCAAGCGCATGTCGGCCCGTCCGAGCCAGATGGACCTGACGACCTTCACCAACCGCTTCGGCGCGGTCTTCGAGCACTCGCAATGGGTGGCCGAGCGCGCCCACAAGCTGGAGCTGGGCCCGGCCCACGACACGCCCGAGGGCATCCACAACGCGATGGCCCGCGTGTTCCGCCGCGCCAGCGACGACGAGCGGCTCGGCGTCCTGCGCGCCCACCCCGACCTGGGCGACGCCATCACCAGGGCCGAGCGGCTGACCGAGCACTCGGTGGCCGAGCAGCAGGGCGCGGGGCTGACGGCGCTGACCGACGAGGAGCGCCGCGAGCTGACCGACCTGAACGAACGCTACGTGGCCAGGAACGGCTTTCCCTTCATCATCGCGGTGAAGGACCACGACAAGGCCGGCATCATCCGCAAGTTCCATGAACGAATGAATAACACCAAGGCCGAGGAGATGGCCGAGGCCTGCTACCAGGTCGAGCGGATCGCCCTGCACCGGCTCTACGCGATGGACTGGACCTGACGGCCGGGCGCGGCCAGGCCACCGGGACACACCCAAAAAGCGAACGGGCCGGCGCTGCCAGGCCGGCCCGTTCTCCCCTCGCAGCACCCCTGCCGTCAGAGACGGATGGGGCACCCTTTCTTTGCCTTGGGCTGACCGATGTGATGCGGGTTCAGGATCAGGTACCAGCGCACCGGCTCGCCCGGCGCCTGCGCCCGGGAGTAGGAGCAGCCTGCGGGCGAAGTGTACCACTGGCCCTCGTAGCTCGCCGGCGGGCGCGGCACGTTCTTGACCTTGCCGAAGGCCGAGGCGCTGCCCGAAAGGGCCAGCGCGGCGGCGACGGCGAGGGCGGAAATCTTGGCGAGTTTCTTCATGTTGGCGGCTCCCCTGGCTCACTATGCGGTGTGAGGGGTTATCGCCGCCGAAGGGGCGCATGGTCGGGCGAGAATGGGGCAATACCGGGCCATTCCGCTAGGGCTTTACGAGATTTCGGAGGGATCTTGGTGGAGCCGATCGGGATCGAACCGACGACCTCGTCATTGCGAACGACGCGCTCTCCCAACTGAGCTACGGCCCCACTGGCGGGCTATTTGGCTGAGCCCGCCTTGAGTGTCAAGCGGGTGCGTTCTGGCGGGCGAAGGCGATGATGTCCGCCGCCGGCCTTGCGCCGGCAAGGCGGGCGACCTCGCGGCCCTTGTCGAAGAGGATCAGCGCCGGGATGCCACGGATGGCGTAAGCGTTTGACGCCTCGGGGAAATCCTGGGTGTTGACCTTGGCCAGGCGGACCTTTCCGGCCAGCGCCTCGGCGGCCTTGGCGAACTCGGGCGCCATCATCCGGCAGGGGCCGCACCAGGGCGCCCAGAAATCGACCAGCAGCGGCAATGTATCTGTTTTCACGGCCTTTTTCAGGCCGGCAGGGTCCAGCTCGAAAGGCTGGGCGGGCACCAGCCTGGCACCGCAGGTGCCGCATTTCGGCCCGGCGGAGAGCTTGTCGGCAGGCAGGCGGTTGCCGGCAGTGCAGGCGGGACAGATGAGGGTGTGCTTCTCAGGCATTTCGGGGCCTCAATACATATTCGTCAGCGTGAATATAATGACGCACGACGGCGTTTCAAGGGAGCGGTGCGGCGCGTTAACAACCGGTCGTTAACCCGGCAAGGCGGGGAGCAACACCCCATGCACAACTGATGCACAGCCGATGCACAGCCCATGCATACGAGATGTTCACCGCGCGAATTGATCAATGCACCGCGCGGTGGGTCTTGCAGGAGATCCTCGGGCCCGGTGGTGGGCAGATTGCCCACCCTACTCGGCGGCCTCGGCGTAGCTCTCGACCGGCGGGCAGGTGCAGATCAGGTTGCGGTCGCCCGCCACGTTGTCGACCCGGCCCACCGGCGGCCAGTACTTGTCGACCCGGAAGCTGCCCGGCGGGAAGCAGCCCTGCTCGCGCGGATAGGGGCGCTCCCAGTCCGCCACCAGGTCGTTCACCGTGTGGGGCGCGTGGCGCAGCGGGTTGTCGTCGGCCGGCATGTCGCCGCGCTCCACCGCCGCGATCTCCTCGCGGATGGCGAGCATGGCGGTGATGAAGCGGTCGAGCTCGGCCTTGGTCTCGCTCTCGGTCGGCTCCACCATCAGCGTGCCCG
>CAYVQK010000150.1:0-3657 GCA_964454145.1 uncultured Oceanicola sp.
GCGCATGACGCGGTAGATGTCCATGAGCGCGGTGTCGCGGTTCATGTTCTTGTCCGCGGCCATGGTGTTGCGGATGTAGGCGCCCACGTTGATGCCGTCGATGTCGAGCACCGGAATGTCGGTGATGCCCGCGTCGATCAGCTCCTTCAGGGTGCCGCCCGTGACGTCGCCGTCCTTGTCGGTTTCCCAGGTCAGCTCGTCGCCGGCTTCCACGTAGATGGCGCCGGTTTCCTCGTTGATGATGTCCTTGGCCACGTAGCGGCCGACGATCCGGTCGAAGGGAACGAGCAGCTCGGTGATCTGGCCGTCGTCGATGATCTTCTTCACCGCGCGCGGAGTCACCTTCTTGCCGGCCTCGGCGATCACTTCGCCGGTCTTGGCGTCGACGAGGTCATAGACCGGCCGCGTGCCGCGCACGCGCTCGGGGAAGAACTTGGTCACCCAGCCCTTGTTCTTCTGCAGCTTGTAGCTGACCGTGTCGTAATAGGCGTCCATGATCGCCTCCTGGTCCAGCCCGAGGGCATAGAGCAGGGTCGTCACCGGCAGCTTCCGGCGGCGGTCGATGCGCGCGAAGACGATGTCCTTGGCGTCGAACTCGAAGTCCAGCCAGGAGCCGCGGTAGGGGATGATCCGGCAGGCGAAGAGCAGCTTGCCGCTGGCGTGGGTCTTGCCCTTGTCATGGTCGAAGAACACGCCCGGGGAGCGGTGCATCTGGGAGACGATCACGCGCTCGGTGCCGTTCACCACGAAGGTGCCGTTCGGGGTCATCAGGGGCATGTCGCCCATGAAGACGTCCTGCTCCTTGATGTCCTTGACGGACTTGGCGCCGGTGTCCTCGTCCACATCGAACACGATCAGGCGCAGCGTCACCTTCAGCGGCGCCGAGTAGGTCATGTCGCGCTGCTGGCACTCTTCCACGTCGTACTTCGGCTTCTCCAGCTCGTATTTCACGAACTCGAGCACCGCGGTCTCGTTGAAATCCTTGATCGGGAAGACGCCCTGGAAGACGCCCATGATGCCTTCGCCGTCGGCCGGCTGGGGGGCATCGCCAGATTTCAGGAACAGGTCGTAGGAGGATTTCTGAACCTCGATGAGGTTCGGCATCTCCAGAACTTCGCGGATTTTGCCGTAGTAACGGCGGAAACGTTTGTGGCCGAGGAGGGTCGTCGCCATCTGGTAGTGTACCTTTCGTCTGTCGCCGCGCACTTCCCGCCGGGGCACCGGGAGGGCGGCTCACGAATGAAGGTGCGTCCGGGATCCATACCTGCCCGCCGTCCCACCGGCGAGCGCCCGATCCATTCGAACGCGCCTTGGAAAGACCCTCCGCAGAGAGGCTTGCCGAGACGCATTCGGCTGGACCCGGTTTTTCCCCGGGTCCAGCCAATTCTTCAGGCTGCCGTCCGCATCGGACGGCCACCGATTACTTGAGCTCGATCTCGGCGCCAGCGGCTTCGAGTTTCGCCTTGATGTCTTCGGCTTCGGCCTTCGACACCTGCTCCTTGACGGCCTTGCCGCCGGCTTCCACCAGCTCCTTGGCCTCTTTCAGGCCAAGACCGGTGATGGCGCGGACTTCCTTGATCACGTTGATCTTCTGGGCACCAGCGGCCTTGAGGATCACGTCGAACTCGGTTTTCTCTTCCGCGGCGGCACCGGCGTCGCCGCCGGCAGCCGGACCAGCCATCATCACAGCGCCGCCAGCGGCGGGCTCGATGCCGTACTCGTCCTTGAGGATGGTTTTCAGTTCCTGGGCTTCGAGAAGGGTCAGACCCACGATCTCTTCAGCAAGTTTCTTCAGATCAGCCATTTTTCGCTTTCCGTCTGTCTAGATGTGTTCCAACGCGAGGCAATCAACCCCTACGCGGCTCTCATTCGTTGCCTTACGCGGCCTTCTCTTCGATGGTCGAAAGGATGGACGCGATATTCGAGGCAGGTGCGCCAATGGCGCCGGCAATGTTGGAAGCAGGTGCACCGATGCAGGACACGATGGAGGCAATGAGCTCCTCGCGGCTCGGCATCTGGGCAACGGACTTCACACCGTCGACGTCCAGAGCGTTCTCGCCCATGGCACCGCCGAGGATCTCGAGCTTCGAGTTTTCCTTGGCGAACTTATCCACGACCTTGGCCGCAGCCACGGGGTCTTCGGAATAAGCGAGAACGGTCATACCCGTCAGAAGATCGGCGATGCTGGCGCAAGGCTTCCCTTCCAGGGCGATCTTGGCGAGCCTGTTCTTGGCGACGCGGACCGACCCGCCAGCTTCACGCATACGCGCGCGCAGGTCCTGCATCTCGGCAACCGTGAGACCCTCGTAGTGGGAGACCACAACGACGCCAGAGCTTTCGAAAATCTGGCCGAGTTCCTCGACCACTTTCTCTTTCTGGGCTCTATCCACAGTTTCACTCCAAATTGGGCAGGGTCACCCCCGCCCGGCTCATTTTTGCCGGCCGGGGCCGACACTCAGGTCCGTGTTACGGGGCTGAAGCCAAGTTCGCCCGAGAGAAGCCTCGCGGGAAAACCAGTTCTGACCCGTCTCAGGCAGGAAATTAAGGGGCTCGGATGAACCCCACCCACCGTCTTGGACGAAACGCAAAACAGCGCACGACGAATCGCACGCTGGCTTGCAGGGGGCGGTGTAGTCGGCTCACGCCGCGAGGGCAAGGGCCCGAGCCTCACGAGGGTGCGATTAGATGCAACCGGCGGGAATTTTCCGCGCGCCGCCCTTCGCCACCCCCGGGGGAGCCTCCCTCGGATCTGCAGAATTGCAGGAATCAGGTGATTTACGCAAGGTCATCGTGCATCCTTGCCGGATACAAGGAGAATTTCACCATGCCCATTTCCCGCAAGCTGCTCGTTTTCTGCCCCCTCGCCCTCACCGCCTGTCTCAGCCTGCCCACCGTGGCCCGCGCACCCGGTGCCGTCGTCCAGCAGTCGCTCTCGGGCGCCAGCGTCGTCGGCGCGCTTTCCGACGGCACCTCCTATTGCGAGTTCCACGATCCCGGCGGGCTGGTGGTCGGCCGCGATACCGCCGTCTATGCCGGCACCTGGCGGATCAACGGTGACGCGATCTGCTACGCCTATACCGGCGAACCCGAAGACTGCCAGTTCGTGCAGATCAACGGCACCCGGGCCGTCTTCGTCGACATGATCGGCGGCACGGTCCTGAGCCAGGGCAACATCGTCCCCGGCAACGTCTGCAGCTAGAGGGTCGGCGTGGCGCCGCAGCGCCACGCGGGGCCTCACATCGAGATGACCTGCCGGATCTTGGCCATCGCGCTCTCCAGCTCCTCCTGGTAGCGGATCGGCTCGAAGAAATTGCCACGGTCGTCGAAGAGCAGCACGAAGGCCGAGTGGTCCATCGTGTAGTCCCCGCCCTCCAGCGGCACCTTCGCGGCATAGACCCGGAAGGCGCGGATCGCCTTGTCGATCTCCTCGCGGCTGCCCGACACGCCCACCACGCCCGGCACCCAGCTCACATAGTCGCCCATCATCTCCACGGTGTCCCGTTCCGGGTCCACGGTGACGAAATAGGTGCGCAGCGGCTCTTCCCCGTCCTCGGCCAGCTCGGCCTGCCAGAGGTCGATGTCGGCCAGCGTGGTGGGGCAGACCTCGGGGCAATGGGCGAAGCCGAAGAACACCGCCGTCGGCGCGCCGCGCAGGCT
>CAYVQK010000150.1:3757-9351 GCA_964454145.1 uncultured Oceanicola sp.
TTCTCGAACTCGAGCTCGACCTCGGCACTGCCGCCGGCCTCCATCGGCCCGGCCAGCTCCATGAACATCAGATGATAGCCGCCCGGCTCCAGCACCACCGTCTCCCCGGCGGGCACGGCCAGGCCCTCGGCCAGCTCGCGCATCTTCATCACGTCGCCCTCCATCGCCATCTCGTGCACCTCCATCCGACCGGCGGCGGCGGAGCTGGCCCCCACCAGCACGTCATCCTCGGTGCCGGTGTTGGTGATGGTCATGAAGCCCCCGGCCACCGGCTGGTTGGGCAGGGTCGCGGCGGCGGCGGGCGCGGTGATCTCGAGCGCGCCGAGCATCACCTTCTCCGCCATGCCGTGGCCTGCGTGGGCATCGGCGCCATCGCCCGCCACCAGCGTGAGCATCGGCGCGGGGTTGGGCACATCATGCGCGCCGCTGGTATCCGTCCAGTCCGCCACGCCATTGGCGCAGGTTTGCACCGCCGGGAAGAACATCTGCTCGCCGCCCTCGAACTGCCTGCCCACGGCGCCGCGCAGCACGAACTCGTCGTAATGCGCATCGGCCAGGTCGCCGCCGCTCCAGACCACCGCGCGCACGCCTTCGGTCATCACCGAGCCGTGGTTGTCGTAGGGCGTGGCATAGGCGCCCATCTCGGTCTCCAGCGTCCACCCGGCCTTGGGCATCGGCTTCACCGCATAGAACCCCTCGGGGATCTCGATGCGGACGGTATGGGTTGCCTCGCCGTTGCAGCCGTGGGGCACGCGCAGGGTGATCTTGCTGGTCGCACCGACCGCGGCCTCGGTCTGCTCGAGGGTGGCATGGGCATGGGCCGAAGCGGCCATGAGGGAAAGGCCGCAGGCGGCCAGGACGCTGTGGTTCAGCATTGTCAGTCTCCATGAGAATCCGGGCACGGGACCATCCCGCACCGCGTGTCAGTCTTCGGGATTGCTCAGGAGAGGCGCGGCGGCCCGCGCGTGGTGACGTGAGAGGCGATGTGCTGCGGCCCGCGCAGCAGGTGATCGCCCCGGCTGTCGGGAATGACCCGCGCCAGCCGCTGCGCCGCATCGGGGGCGGTGAGCCGGGGCGCGTCGGGCAGCTTGTGGCAGAACGGGCAGTGCCAGGCATGGCCCGCAGCTTCGGTGCCGCAGAGATCGTCGGCCGTGATGCCCATCGCCCGCAGCTCGGCCACGGCCACCGCCTCCTCGGAGGGCGGCCCCATGTGGTGCGCCGAGACGGCCCCGAAGACCGCGAGCAACACTGCCGCGGCCCAGGCGATCACTGTCTTGCGAAACCCGGCGTCCATGCCCGCTCCATGCCGCATCCTCGCGGCTAAGGGAAGCGGCCTATCTGCCGCATCCCCCGGGGGTCAGAGCACTTCGCGCGCGGTGATGGCGTAGCTGAAGCCCTCCGGGTCCAGCTCGTCCTGCCGCACGCCGCCGATCTCGGCCTGCGGATACATCAGGAAGGGCAGGGCCATGTCTTCCTCCGCGCCGGGCAGCACCACGTCATGCGCGGTGTTCAGGCACACCCAGTTGCCCTCCGCCGCGCCGAAGAGCCCGCGCCGGGCGTCGATCACCTTGGCGTCGGCGAGCGTCAAACCGTCGTCCTCCTGCAGCACCACCTTGCGCACGTCCGCCGGGTCGGCCGGAACCCAGCCGGTGCCCTCGACGAACACCTCCGCCCGGCAATGCTGCGCGCCGGTCACGTTGTCCGAGCCTGCGCCCAGCGCCTTGTAGCCGAAGTCCGAGGGCGCCACGCGCAGCCCGTAGAGGTCGCGGGCCGGCAGCCCCGCCGCACGGCACAGCCCGACGAAGAGCGCGTTGAGGTCGGCGCATTTGCCGGTGAGGTCGCCCATGTGCAGCATCGAGGCGATGTCGCCCAGCCCGCAGCCCCGCGTCTCGGGGTTGCGCTCGGTGCTCTCCACCACCCAGTCATAGATCGCCCGCGCCTTCTCGAGATCGCCCTGCTTGCCCTCGACGATCCCCTGCGCCGTCTCCAGCACGATGCCATCGGTGGGCAGCAGCTCGGTCGGCGCAACCAGCGCAGCGCGTTCCTCTTCCGAAAGGCTCGCCCCGGTCGATGCCGCCGGATCCACCGACCGCGACTGCGTCGCCACCTGGTTCGTCACCTCCAGCGTCGCCGGGCCCTCGCCCGCCTCCCAGCGGGCATGCACGAAGGCGAGCCCGTCCCGCTCCACCAGCTCGACCGTCTCGGCATTGGTCATCCAGATCGTCTCGCCCGGCCGCGTCCACTCCGGGTCACTGTGGGCCGGCACCGGCACCCAGGCCTGCGCCCTCGCCCCGGCGCGGGGAAGGTCCACCTTGGTGACCACTTCGAAGGTCCGCCACCTGCCCGCCTGCGGCGCGTAATCGGCCCGAAGCCCGCGCGGCGCGAGGCCCGCCGCCAATGCTGCACATCCGGTTCCCAGAACCGCCCGCCTGCTCATCTGCATAATGACCCTCATATACAATGCCATTGCGTCCACACAACAACCTCAGGATAGGTGAGTCGGAGGGGCCAGACAAGCGCAGCCGCATCAGTCGGGAGAGCCGAACTCCTTCAGCGGATAGAACTCCCGCCAGGGTTTCGCCTCCTCGATCGCCCGCGCCGCCGAGGGCCGGGCGACGATGCGCCTGCGATAGGCGTGCAGCGCCACGTGCGCCTCGGGGATCGGATGGCCCCAATGGGCGTAATGCAGCGCCGGCACCGCAGCGATGTCGGCGATGGTGAAGCGCCCGCAGGCCGCCCACTCGCGGGTCTGCAGCCAGCCGTCC
This sequence comes from uncultured Oceanicola sp., assembly GCA_964454145.1. Taxonomy (GTDB): domain Bacteria; phylum Pseudomonadota; class Alphaproteobacteria; order Rhodobacterales; family Rhodobacteraceae; genus Vannielia. Next base: position 6,523 of record CAYVQK010000150.1, read on the forward strand.
AGCCAGGCGTAGGCCTTGTCGAGCCGCGCCCGCGCGGAGGCATCCACCGGCGCCACCTCGCGGCCCTCCAGCCGGGCGTTCACCATCTCCTGGATCACGTTCATCACGTAGTCGTCGAACACCCCGTCCATCATCCGTGCCTCGAGGGCTTCGTGCGGATCGGCGGGCACCATTGGCGGGGCGTCGCCATGGTGCAGATCGAGATACTCGATGATCTGGGCGGTCTCGAACACCACCCTGTCGCCCTCCACCAGCACCGGAAACTGCCCTGTCGGCGTCAGCCCGGCAACCTCGGCCTGGTGCTGCGGGTGATCCGGGTCGAGCATCCGGAACTCGAAATCCACGCCCCGCTCGTAGCAGGCGATCTCCGCCTTCCAGCAATAGGCCGCGAACGGGTGACCGTAGATCTTCAGCATGCGCAACTCCCCCTCAGCGCTTTGAAGTTGATATCAACTCACATCGCAAGGCCGATTTCACAACCGAGCGACGGAACGCCGACCATCCCCCGTTCCACCGTCACCGAACCCAAAAAAACCGGCGATCCCATGCAACGACTTTCCCCCTACTGGCTCTGGGCCCTGCTCACCGCCCCCGCCGCCCTCTGGACCTGGCAGGCCCTCACCTCCGACAACGCCCGCATCTTCCACATTCTCGTCCACCCCACCGGCGAATGGTCCGCCCGCGTGCTGATCCTGACGATGATGATCTCGCCCCTCTGCCTGCTCTTCCACAAGGCCGGCTGGACCCGCTGGCTCCGCAAGAACCGCCGCTACTTCGGTGTCGCCGCCTTCGGCTACGCGGCGCTGCACACGATCTTCTACGTCATCGACCGCGGCTCGCTCGCCGCCGTCACCGAACAACTCCCCCGCTTCTACATCTGGACCGGCTGGCTCGCCTTCGCCATCTTCATCCCGCTCGCCGTCACCTCGATGGACTACTTCCAGCGCGTGATGGGCCGGCACTGGAAGACCCTCCAGCGCACCACCTACGCCGCGGCAATCCTCACTCTGCTGCACTGGGCCGGCCTGCACGACTTCGGCCACCCGCTCGGCGCGATCGCTCACTTCGCCCCGCTCGCTGCGCTCGAGGCCTACCGCGCATGGTACTGGACCCTCCGTCCCTCACGCCGGCGCACCGCAAACGCCTGAAGGTCGCCGGCGCCGAACTCGCTGCCGAACCACCCTGACCCAAGGGAAGCTCACATGCGCGCGACCCGTTAAAATTTGCCTAAATGTTTCCCTAGTCTGGGCATATGAGGCGGGCTGAAACACGGGTGCCGAACCTGGGCCGCACCGTGGGGACCAGAAAGGCACCAGACCCATGCCCACCGGGTATATCGACCCGATCATCGTCACCGGCGACATGCTCGCCGCGATCTCCGGCAACCCCTCGTTGACCGGCAACCGCGGCGATGCGAACTTCGCCCTGAACCTGCCCGGCACCTCCGCCCTCGGCACCTCCTCCGATCTCTTCCGCCTCGTCTGGGTGCAGAACGTGAACAGCTCCGCCACCGGCTTCTCCAACGGGCAGGGCTGGCGTATCGAGGCCTATACCCCCGGCAACGACACCGACGGCGATCCCGCCACGGGCAACCAGGGCTGGCAGGTGGTGCCGGGGATGAACAACCTCAACGCCCAGGGCGACATGTACCAGGGCCTCGCGGACGGTGACGAATACATCATCCTCACCGGCGGCAGCAAAAAGGTGCTGTTCAACATCAACGGCGGCCTCTCCACGACGCCCACCAACCTCGTCTATCCCGGCAGCGCCGAGAACGGCGACCCGACGCTGGGCAACAACAACGGCAGGCTCGAGTTCGAGGATGCCTACAACGCGCTCACCCCGGCCTGCTTCCTGCCCGGCACCCTCATCGCCACGCCATCCGGCCCGCGCGCCATCGAGAGCCTGCGCCCGGGCGACCTCGTGCTGACGCTCGATAACGGACCGCGCCCGCTCCGGATGCTGCTCGGCCGCAGCCTCTGCCTCGACACGGCAGGCCCCTCCGCCGCGCCGGTGCTGATCCCCGCCGGCAGCCTCGGCCCCGGCCTGCCCGCGCGCCCTCTCGCCTGCTCGCCCCAGCACCGCCTGCTCCACGCCGGTGCCGAGGGCCAGTGCCTCGTTGCCGCGAAGGCCCAGCTCGCGCGGCCGGAGGTGGCGAGTGCCCCCGCCAACGGCCGGGTGACCTACCTCAACCTGGTGATGGACCGCCACGAGATTCTCTTCGCCGAGGGTGTCGCGGTGGAGAGCTTCTTTCCCGGTCCCGAGGCGCTGAAAGGGCTCGACGCGCTCCAGCGCCTCCGCCTCGCCGCCGCCTTGCCGCGGCCGCCCGCCCCGGCCCGCCCCTTCGGCAAGACCGGCCAATGGGCCCGTCGCCTCGCCGCCGATCCCGGCGCCTTCCGCCCGCTCGCCGCGACAGAGACGGCCTGACCACCCTCCCCAACGAAAAAGGGCGAGCCGCGCGGCCCGCCCTCTCTCAAATCCTGTCGCTCCGGGCTCAGTTGCCCAGCGCGTTGTCCACCTCGATCGAAACGCCGGGGCCCATGGTCGAAGAGATCGCGATCTTCTTCATGTAGGTGCCCTTGGCGCCGGTCGGCTTCGCCTTGGAGACGGCGTCCACGAAGGCGCGCACGTTCTCGATCAGCTTCGCCTCGTCGAAGGAGGCCTTGCCGATGCCGGCATGGACGACGCCCGCCTTCTCGGCCTTGAACTGGACCTCACCGCCCTTGGCGGCTTCCACGGCTTCCTTCACATCCATGGTGACGGTCCCGATCTTCGGGTTCGGCATCAGGTTGCGCGGGCCGAGCACCTTGCCCAGACGGCCGACGATCG
>CAYVQK010000151.1:0-9260 GCA_964454145.1 uncultured Oceanicola sp.
AGGCCGGAGAGGCGGCCGGAGAGCAGCACTACGTCGGCGGCTTCCACCGCCACCTCGGTGCCGGTGCCGATGGCGAGACCCACGTCGGCCGCCGCGAGCGCCGGTGCGTCGTTGATGCCGTCGCCGACGAAGCCAACGGGGCCCGTGGCCTTCAGCGCCTCGATGCGGGCGAGCTTGTCGGCAGGCAGCAGGCCGCCTTCCGGGTCATCGATGCCGAGGCTCTCCGCCACGGCGCGGGCGACGCGGGGAGCGTCGCCGGACAGTAGTGAAAGGGTGATATCGCGGGATTTCAGGGTGTCGAGAGCCGCTGCGGCATCTTCCTTCACCGGGTCGGCGACGCTGAACAGGGCCGCAACCTCTCCATCTGCGGCAAGGAAGAAGGCGGTTTCGGCGCGGGCTTCGGCGGCCTCGAGCGCCTTCGCGAGCGGGGCAGGCGCGGTCAGGCCTTCGGCCTCCATCGCGCGGCTCCCGCCGAGGAGGAGGCGCTTGCCCTCCACTGTCGCGGTCAGGCCGTAGCCGGGCTTGGCGGTCGCGTCACCGGCGGCGTGCAGCTTCAGCCCTTCGGCTTCGGCAGCGGTGACGAGGGCCTTTGCGAGCGGATGCTCGGAGCGGGCTTCGGCGGAGGCGGCGAGGCGTAGGGCCTCGATGCGGTCCATGCCGTGGGTGGTGACGGAGGTGAGCGCGGGGTGGCCCTCCGTAAGGGTGCCGGTCTTGTCGAACGCGAGCGTTTTGACGGCGCCGAGCTGCTCCAGCGCCGCGCCCTGGCGGAAGATCACACCGAGTTCTGCCGCGCGACCCGTGGCGACGAGAATGGAGACCGGGGTGGCAAGGCCCATGGCGCAAGGACAGGCGATGATGAGCACCGAAACCCCAGCGACGAGGGCGCGGGAGATGTCGCCGGTCGACGCCAGCCAGATGGCCACCGTAAGAGCGGCGATGATGAGGACGGCGGGTACGAAGATGGCCGTCACCTTGTCGATGGTGCGCTGGACCGGCAGCTTGGTGGCCTGCGCCTGCTCGACCTGTGCGGCGATGCGGGCGAGCACGGTGTCGGCCCCGACGGCGGTGGCGCGGTAGGTCAGCGCGGTGTTGCCGTTGAGCGTGCCGCCGGTGAGCGCGTCGCCAGCCGCTTTCGCAACAGGCTGTGCCTCGCCGGTCACCATGGCCTCGTCGAGCCAGCCTTCGCCCTCGGTCACAACGCCATCGACGGCCACGCGGGCGCCGGGGGCGAGATGCAGGATATCGCCCGGGGCAATCTCGGAAATCGGTTTGTTCTGAACGCCTTGCGGGGTCTCGACCGGGGCGGATTCCGGTGTCAGCGCCATCAGTCCGCGCAGGGCGGCGCCGGCCTGACCGCGGGCGCGGGCCTCGAGGGTGCGGCCGAGCAGGATCAGGGTGACGATGACGGCGGCGGCCTCGAAATAGACGTGGTTCGCGCCCTCGGGCAACAGGCTCGGGGCGAAGGTGGCGAGGGTTGAGTAGGCCCAGGCGGCACCTGCGCCGAGGGCGACTAGGGCGTTCATCTCGGGGGCGCGGCGCAGAAGCGCAGGGATGCCGGAGGTGAAGAAGAGACGGCCGGGGCCGGCGAGCACGGCGGTGGTGAGCAGGAATTGCACGATCCGCCAAGGGGTTTCGCCGAGGGTGCCGATGACCCAGTGATGCAGCGGCGGATAGAGGTGGCCGCCCATCTCGACGAGGAACACCGGCGCCGTCAGCAGGGCCGCGACGAGTGTGCGGCGGGCCATGCTGCGGGTTTCGTCGGCGGTGTCCGCGGGGCCGGTGGCATGGTGTTCATGGCCCTGCGCGGCGGCCGGGTATCCGGCAGATTTCGACGCATTCTCAAGCACTTCATCCGACACGCCCCCATGGATGACCGTGGCGCGCCGGGTGGCGAGGTTGACCGTTGCGGAGGTGACGCCGGGCACAGCGCAGAGTGCCTTCTCGACGGTCCCTACGCAGGAGGCACAATGCATGTTCTCGATGTCGAGGGTCGTGGTGGCCTGCGCGTGCAGCTTCGCGGGATAACCGGCGGCACCTGCGGCGGCGATCAGTGCATCGGCGGACAGCGGGGCGTGGGTGACGGTCGCGCGGCGGGTGGCGAGGTTCACCGAGGCCGCGGTGACGCCGGGCACGGCGGCGAGGGCCTTTTCGACAGTTCCGACACAGGAGGCGCAGTGCATGTTCTCGATGTCGAGCGTGGTCGATTCGGTGGCGGCGGGGCTCGGCTCGGACACGGGCCGGGCCGGTGCCTCGACAGCGGCGGCGGCCTCCGCGGCGCGCGCCTCGACGGTGGCCGGATAGCCCGTCTCGGTCACTATGGTCGCAAGGGCTTCCGGCGTGATTTGCGAGGGATCGTAAAGGGTTACGGCCTCTCCGGGCTGGCGCGTCACGGTGGCGGACTGCACGCCGGGCGCGGCGAGGAGCGCCGCTTCGACGCGGGCGCTGCACTTGCCGCAGGTCATGCCGGTGATGTTCAGAAGGGCTTCGGCGGTTTGGTCGTCACGCATGACTTTGGCTCCGGGGCTGGGATCGTCCGGTGCCTTAGATAGGGGTTCCAGTCACTGGAAGGTCAAGGGGTCAACTGCCGCGGTATGTCGAATAGCTGTAGGGCGAGAGGAGGAGAGGGACGTGGTAGTGGGTTTCCTCCGTCATCGTGAAGCGGATCGGCACCTCGTTGAGGAAGAGATCGTCTTCCTCGCTCTGCATGGACGCCCTCAGATAGTGGCCGGCGTGAAACAGGAGCTCGTAAGTGCCTGTTTTGAAATCCTCTTTCGGCAGGATCGGCGTATCGGTCCGCCCATCCTCGTTGGTGACCATCTGCACCAGGCCGGTCCGTTCGCTGCCGTCGATGCGGAACAGCATGACGACAAGGCCCTCTGCCGGAACCCCTCGGGCGGTGTCGAGCACATGGGTGGTCAGATATCCCGGCATGAGATCTTTCCTTCGCTGGTGTGGGCTGTTTCGAGCCTAGCAGGACGGGGGGTGGAGGGAAGCCCCGGGTTGGGGAAGAGTATAGGGGGAAAGGGTTAAGGCGCGGCGGGGGTGGCGCTCAGGGGTCAGGGTGTTGGGGTTCTCGTTTTATTTCAGGTGCTTGCGTCTTTCCGCGGGCGCGTGACCTTGGTCAGGAGGTCATGGGATGGGCTGACTTATAATGTGCACCAATGCACTTAAAAGCGGATTTTCCGTCGTTAACCAGCAATTTTCTAGATGCACAACCCATGCACATCCGATGCACACCCCATGCACAACCCATGCATACGACTCCGCAGCCGGCGGGGCGGGTTAACGGACCGTGACGGCGCAAATCCGGCGCGAATGGTCCCGCCCTATCGGCGCGCTGCCATGCGCTCGGCCATGTCGAGCATCCGGGCGGAGAAGCCCCATTCGTTGTCATACCAGCCGAAGACGCGGGTGAGGCCATGGGCGACCGAGGTTTCGCGCGGGGCGAGGATGAGGCTTTCGGGGCGGGCGCGGAGATCTGACGAGACGAGGGGCTGATCGGTGCTGCCGATGATCGGTCCGGTGGCGGCGGCCAGCGCGGCGTTGACCGTCTCGGGCGTAGTGGGCTGCCGGGTGGTCACGGTGAGGTCGATGGCGGAGACCGAGGCCGTGGGCACGCGGAGGGCACGGGCCTCGATCCGGCCCGCGAGGCCGGGCAGCACCCGGTCGATCAGCCGGGCGGCGGAGGTGGTGGTGGGCACCATCGAGAGCGCCGCGGCGCGGGAACGCTCGGGCGCCTTGCGCGGCGCGTCCACCGTGGGCTGGGCGCCGGTGTAGCAGTGGACCGTGGTCATCTGGCCCGCTTCCACGCCGAAGGCGTCATCGAGCAGCTTCAGCAGCGGCGCGAGGGCGTTGGTGGTGCAGGAGGCGTTGGAGACGATGCGCTGGTCGGCCAGGCTCTCGTCGTTGGCGCCGAGGACGATGGTGGTATCGGCCTCGTCGGATGGGCCGGAGACGAGCACCGATTTGGCTCCGGCGGCGAGGCCACGCTCGGCCACGGACCGCTTGCCGGCGAGGCCGGTGCATTCGAGCACCACGTCGACGCCGGAGAGATCGAGCGTGGAGAGATCCGGCGTGGCGGTGAAGCGGATGGGGTTGCCGTCGATCACGAGCGCCTCGGGGGCGGTGGTGACGGTGCCAGGCCAGGGGCCGAAGACGGAATCGTAGGCGAAGAGATAGGCGCAGGTTTCCAGCGGCTCGATGTCGTTGATGAGCGCGAGTTGGAGGTGCGGGCGCGAGGCGAGAAGCTGGCGCAGGACGGTGCGGCCGATCCGGCCGAAGCCGTTGATGGCGATGGTGGGCATGGGGGGCTCCGACTCGGGGGCAGGTTTGGCCGGAGGCTGCGACGGGCCGTCGCCGGGGGCAACCCCTGCCTTGCCATGGGGTGTCGAGCCTGGACTTGAGAAAGCTTTGGCCGGCGTGGGTGGCCTGCCCAACCGGTTCGGTGCCCAGACGGCGGAGTGCGGAGAGGTTGCGGCGGGAGGGGGCGAGGAGGAAAGGCGGACCGTTCATGTGGCGAGCAGCAGATTGGGGGCGATCTGCGGCAGGTGGGTGAAGGTGAAGGGCATCGGTACGGCTGCGGCTGGGTGGCCGGGGTGCCGGGGCGGTACAGGGTGGATGGGTCGGACGACGCAGACGTGAGAGGCGGGCAGCAGGGCGGCCCGCCGCAGGTCAGGTCGAGAAGGTGGGCAGATTGCCCACCCTACGGCAGGGGCGCGTGGCGGTTGACGTCCTTGTAGAGCAGGTAGCGGAACTGCTCGGGCGCGCCGCCGTAGCAGGCCTGCGGGCAGAAGGCGCGGAGCCACATGTAATCGCCCGGGCCGACCTCGACCCAGTCGCTGTTCAGGCGGTAGGCGCCCTTGCCCTGGAGCACGTAGAGCCCGTGCTCCATGACGTGGGTCTCGAGAAAGGGGATGCAGATGCCGGGATCGACGGTGACGATGGTGATGTGGAAGTCGAAGGCCATGTCGGCGGGGTCGATGAAGCGCGTGGTGCCCCAGAGGCCGCCTTCGGTGGGCATCGGGATCGGGTCGATCTCGGCCTCGTTGCGGTGGAGCACGGCGGGCGGGGCGAGGCCGGGCACGGGCTGGTAGCGCTTGCGGTACCAGTGGAAGACGGTGGCCGCATCGCCTTCGGCAGTGAGTTCCCAGGCCTCGGACGGCGGGAGGTAGAGGAAGCTGCCGGGGGTCAGCAGGTGGGTCTCGCCGGCCACGTTCACCTTGGCTGCGCCGTGGGTGAGGAAGAGCGCCGATTGCACGCCCTCCTCGGCCTCGGGCCGCGCGGTGCCGCCGCCGGGGGCAAGCTCGGCGATGTAATGCGAGAAGGTCTCGGCGAAGCCCGAGAGCGGGCGCGCGAGCACCCAGAAGCGCGCCTCGCGCCAGCCGGGAAGGTAGGAGGTGACGATGTCGCGCTGCACGCTCGCCGGGATCACCGCGTAGGCGGTGGTGAAGACGGCGGAGGAGGTGAGCTTGTCGGTCTGCGGCGGCAGGCCTCCGGGCGGGCGCGCGTAGGTGCGGATGGTCATGGAGTGGTCTTTCGTGATGTGCGCCTCTCGTAGCACCGGGCGGGGCGCCGGGGGAAGCCCCTGCCCCGCTTCAGCCGATGGTGCGGGCGCGGGCGGTGGCGGCGGAGAGGCCCTGGGCGATGAGGTCGGCCAGGGGCGAGGCGCGCATCGCGCGCAGGCCGGCGGCGGTGGTCCCGTCGTAGTCGATCATCGCGGCGACGTGCTCTGCGGGCGTGGGGCCGGTGGCCATCATCTTCCCGGCGGCGAGGAAGAGCTGGCGGGTGGCGGCGAGGGCGGTGTCGGGCGCCACGCCCTCGGCCTCGGCGTAGCGCTGCACCGCCTCGGCGAAGAAGGCGACAAAGCCCGGCACAGGGCCGGTGATGGCGGTGAAGACATCGAGTTGGGCCTCGTCGGGGAGCTCGGCGGTGGTGCCGAGGGCGGAGAAGAGCGCGGTTGCGAGGGCCTTGTCTGCCGCCGTGGCGCCGGGGGCGGCGGCGTAGGGGGAGAAGGCGAGGCGGTCGCCGGCGGCGGGGGAGGACATGGCGCGGATGGTGCGCGGGCTGCCGGTGAGTTCGGTCAGGCGGGCCAGGGTGATGCCGGCCATGGTGGAGAGCACGGGCTTGTCGGTGGTGATCCCGAGGCTGGCGGCGGCGGCGGGCGGGACGCAGAGCAGCAGCGCGTCGGCCTCTGCCGCGGCCTCGGCGGGCGTGGTCGTGCGGCAGGGCAGCCCTTCGGGCGGGGTGCCGGTGGTGTTGGCGAGGATCAGGCGCTCGGGCGGGTGGCCGGAAGCGATGAGGCCGCGGGCGATCTCGCGGCCCAGCATGCCGGTGCCGATGAGGGCGAGGGTTGTGGGCATGGTGCGTCCTCCTTGAGAAGGAAGCATGGCATCGAGGGCGGTGCAGGGAAAGGGGCGCAGAGGCGGGAGGCGGGACAAGTCCCGCTCTACACCGAGACCTCGGCCATGAGTGCGCTCTTCTCGATCTCGCCCCGGGCGCCGGAGGCGCGGACCTCGCCGCGGCGGAGAACCACGAAGCGGTCTGCGAGGTTGTAGGCGAACTCGAAATACTGCTCGACCAGGATGATCGCCATGTCGCCGCGGTCGCGCAGGTACTCAATCACCCGGCCGATCTGCTGGATGATGTTGGGCTGGATGCCCTCGGTGGGCTCGTCGAGCAGGAGGAGCTTGGGCTTGGTCATCATCGCGCGGGCGATGGCGAGTTGCTGCTGCTGCCCGCCGGAGAGGTCGCCGCCGCGGCGGTGGATGAACTCCTTGAGGATCGGGAAAAGCTCGAAGACCTCCGCGGGGATGACGTGTTCGGACCGGGGGAGGCAGGCGTAGGCCGTCTCGAGGTTTTCCTTCACGGTGAGCAGCGGAAAGATGTCACGCCCCTGGGGCACGTAGGCGAGGCCGCGTTGGGCCATTTCGTGGGCGGGCAGACGGCCGATCTCGGTGCCGTCGAACACCACGGTGCCGCCGGAGCGGGGGTGGGTGCCGGAGATCGCCTTCATCAGGGAGGTCTTGCCGACGCCGTTGGTGCCCATGACGCAGGTGACCTCGCCGAGCTTGGCCTGCATCGAGATGCCGTGGAGGATCTGGGAGTGGCCGTAGTGGAGCGTCAGGCCATCGAGCGTGAGCATGTCGGGTTTGGGTTCAGCGGCCAAGATACACCTCGATCACTTGCGGGTTGGAGGTGACGTGGTCGAGCGAGCCTTCGGCCAGCACCGAGCCCTCGTGGAGCACGGTCACCTTGCACTCGAGACGGCGGACGAACTCCATGTCGTGCTCGACGACAACCACGGCGCGGGTCTTGGCGGCTTCCTTCAGGATGTCGGTGGTGTGCTCGCGTTCGGCCAGGGTCATGCCTGCCGCCGGTTCGTCGACCAGCAGGAGGCGGGGCTCCTGGGCCAGCAGCATGCCGATCTCGAGCCATTGCTTCTGGCCGTGGGAGAGCTCGCCGGAGGTGCGGTCGAGTTCGTCGGCGAGGCCGATCTCGGCGGCGAGTTCGACCACGCGGTTCTGGTCGGCCTTGGTGGGCTTCCAGAACAGGACGGAGGACCAGCCGCGCTTGTTCTTCAGCGCCATGGTGAGGTTGTCGCGGACGGACTGATCCTCGAAGACGGTGGGCTTCTGGAACTTCCGGCCGATGCCGGCCTGGGCGATCTTGGCCTCGTTCATGCCGACGAGGTTGCGGCTCATCTCGCCCCAGATGACCTTGCCCTCGTCGGGCTTGGTCTTGCCGGTGACGATATCCATGAAGGTGGTCTTGCCGGCGCCGTTGGGGCCGATGATCGCCCGCATCTCGGCCTCGCCGATGTTGAACGACAGGTTCCGTATCGCCTTGTAGCCGTCGAAGGTGACTGAGATGCCGGAGACTTCGAGGAGCGTGCTCATTGGCCGGGGCCCTCCTTCTCGCGCAGGGAGCCCTGGTCGGGGCCATAGTCGGCGCCGTGGCGGTTGGAGGGGAAGCGCTCGGTGACGAGGTCGAAGAGGCCACCGATGCCCTTGGGGGCGAAGAGGGTGACGAGGACGAAGGTGAGGCCGAGGAGGACCGTCCACCAGTCGACCCAGCTGATCGTATAGAAGCCGAGCGGAATGTCGGGGGCCTGGCCGCCGGTGAACCAGGTGGAGACGAGGCTGACGAGGGCGGCGCCGATGACCGCGCCGTAGAGCCTGCCGCGCCCGCCGATGGCGACCCAGACCGCGAGGTAGATCGAGGCGATGGGGGCGATTTCCGCCGGGTTGATGATGCCCGCCTGCGGGTAGTAGAGCGCGCCCGCGATGCCGGCGATGCAGGCGGTGAGGGTGAACATGGCGAGCTTGTAGGTTTCGACCGAGTAGCCGAGGAAGCGGACGCGGGCCTCGTTGTCGCGGATGCCGCGGATAACGGAGCCGAACTTGCCCGACACCACGAAGGCGGCGAGCAGGTAGCCGAGGCCGAGGGCCAGGGCGGAGGCCCAGAGGAACCAGATCGAGACGACATCCTGGCTGGCGGTGACGCCGGGCAGGTTCTGCAGGCCGGAGAGGCCGTTGTTGCCGCGCAGACCGCTGTCGTTCTGGAAGAGGTAGAGCGCGAGAGCCAGGGTCATGGCCTGCGTCAGGATCGAGAGGTAGACCCCCGCGACGCGGGAGCGGAAGGCGAGCCAGCCGAAGACCAGAGCGAGGAGGCCCGGGACGGCGACCACGAGGATGAGCTGGAGCGTGAGCGAGTGGGCGAAGCTCCAGATCAGCGGGAACTCGGAGGAGCCGACCACCCCGAAGATCTGGGTGCCGATGGCGTCGATCACCTCCTGCGGTGTGGGCGGGATCTCCTGCGCGGCCATGCTCTCGGTGACGATCAGGCGGGTGCGCTCGTACATCAGCCACATGCCGATCATGTAGCCGCCCAGCCCGAAGAAGGCGAAGTGGCCGAGCGAGAGGATGCCGCAGTAGCCCCAGATCAGGTCCATCGCCACGGCGACGAGGCAGAGGCAGAGGGTCTTGCCGAGGGTCTTCACGAAGGAGGTGGAGATCAGGCCGAGGCCGAAGCCTTCCGAGGCGATGGTGACTGCGACGGTGAAGATGCCGAGGCAGGCGAGGAAGATCAGGACGGAGGGGTTCCGGGCGATGAAGGAGCGGTTTTTCATTGGGTTGCTCCCTGACAAATGAAGCTGCGGAGAGTGCGGAGCACCCGGCCGCCAACGGCGGCCAGCGCCCGTCCCGCCCCCCCACGGGGCGGGCGCTTCGGTGAGGTTGGGCTGAACGTCGCCGTGGCGCGTG
>CAYVQK010000152.1:0-9196 GCA_964454145.1 uncultured Oceanicola sp.
GACGTGCCGACGCTGCATGCGGGGGTGTCGCGGTAGAGGTTCGGGGTGGTGGGCAGATTGCCCACCCTACCGGTGACGGTGGCGGGACAAGTCCCGCCCTACGGGCCAAGTTCGGTGAGAAACTGCGGGAGGGCGGATAGCCCACCCTACCAAAGAGGGAGGGCGCGGCGGTGGTCAGCCCCCTGACCCTCCGCCGCGCCCGCGCTTTGCCCCCACCCGAAGTCCTATTCGGGCAGAATACCCTTCACGAAGGCGACCGACCCCTGGTCGATCACGTCCATGATGGTTCCGCGCGCAAGGCTGACGGCCTTCGCGTCGAGCACCGGCACGGCGAGGATCGCCGCGGCGGTGAGGGTCAGCACAACGAGCACGGGGAAACGTGCGCCGCTGGCGACGGTCTTGAGGTTGGTCTGCATCTGCTCGTCCTCGCACTGGGCGTGCCGGTGTTCCGGCTTCCGCTCTCTCTGCGCGCCCCGTCTTCGGGTGTCGCAGCGTCAGTCAACACGCCGAAAGAGGCAAGACCTTGGCAGGTTTGGGGTGATTTTGCAGAAACAATGCCGGGCGGGGCGCGCGGATTGTTTCGGTGCGGGCCAGATGCCGCCCCGCCCCGCGGCCTGAAACGAGGAAAGGGCCGAGGGGCAGGGCGGGTCGGCGCGCCGTGGTGGTGGCGGCCTAGTTGGCGGCCTTCTCCGCAGCCTCGGGGCGCAGCCCGGGGATGAGATCGGCCACCGGAGTGTTCCACAGCCGGGCCGGGTTCATCCGGCAGAGGGCGCGGTTCAGCTCGATGTTGTCGGTCAGTTGGCGGCAGGACGAGCCCGGGCCGCCATCGCCCGGCGGATTGGAAATGAAGCCCAGCCCGACAAGGACGAGCACGGCAATGGCCAAAGGTCGGAGAAATCCCCCGAGGGAGTCGAGAACGGACGAAAACATGGCACCCCCATATCCGTCATGTGAATCGGCCCCCACCGGTTCACGTTCAAGTTAGGGCTGAAATGTGGCGGAAATTGGGCAAACGGGGCAGGTTTGTGTCGGAGGCGAAGGAAAGATAGAGCAGGGAAAACCGCCTGAGAGGAGCCGCGACATGAAGCTGTTTCGTCATGAGAACCGCCAGAGGAACGACGCGACCCGCCGGGTCTATGCGATCTACGAGGTCGTCTACACGGCGGTGGATTTCGGCGCGGCGGCCTGCTTTCTGGTGGGCTCCGTGCTGTTCTTCTGGCCGGCCTACGAGACGCCCGCCGTCTGGTTCTTCACCCTGGGCTCGGTGCTGTTCTTCGCCAAGCCGGCGATCCGGCTGGCGCGGGAGGTGAAGCTCCTGCGGATGGGCGATTTCGAGACCCTGGCGGACCGGATCGAGCGGTAGCGCCATGGGCAGGTCACAGCGCGGACGGACGGATCTGAAGGCGCGCATGGCACGCTCCCGGCTCTGGGTGCGCGGGCACATCCGCCCGGGCTGGCGGGCGGTGGTGGGCGTGCTGCTGATCTGCGGGGGGCTGCTGGGCTTTCTGCCGGTGCTCGGCTTCTGGATGATCCCGCTGGGCATCGCCATCGCCGCGCTGGACCTGCGCCCGCTGTGGCGGCGCTGGCGCGGGCGGCGCTGAGCCCACCGGCGCCCTTTTCCCTGCCCCGCCATTGCGCTAAACCCCGCGCGAAACTCTTGAGGACGTCCCGATGAAATTCACCCTGAGCTGGCTCAAGGAGCACCTGGAGACCCAGGCCTCGCTCGACGAGATTCTCGACGCGCTGACCGATCTCGGCCTCGAGGTGGAGGGGGTGGAAGACCCCGCCGCGAAGCTCACGGCCTTTACCATCGGCAAGGTGCTCGCCGCCGAGAAGCACCCCGACGCCGACCGGCTGAAGGTGTGCCGGGTGATGACCGACGAGGGCGAAAAGCAGATCATCTGCGGTGCGCCCAACGCGCGGGAGGGGATCACCGTGGTGGTGGCCAAGCCGGGCACCTACGTGCCGGGGATCGACACCACCATCCAGGTCGGCAAGATCCGGGGCATCGAGAGCCACGGCATGATGGCCTCGGAGCGCGAGATGGAGCTGAGCGACGAGCACGACGGCATCATCGAGCTGCCCTCGGGCGAGGTGGGCGACAGGTTCACCGACTGGCTCGCCGCCAACCGGCCCGAGGCGGTGGACCCGGTGATCGAGATCGCCATCACGCCCAACCGCCCCGATGCGCTGGGCGTGCATGGCATCGCCCGTGACCTCGCCGCGCGCGGCCTCGGCACGCTGAAGCCGCTGAAGGCGCACAAGGTCGAGGGCAAGTTCAAGAGCCCGGTGAACGTGACGATCTCGCCCGAGGCGGCCGATGGCTGCCACGTGTTCCAGGGCCGCTACATTCGCGGCGTGAAGAACGGGCCCTCCCCGGCCTGGCTGCAGAAGCGGCTGCGGGCGATCGGGCTGCGGCCGATCTCGGCGCTGGTGGATATCACCAACTTCTTCACCTACGACCGCAACCGCCCGCTGCACGTGTTCGACGGCGGCAAGGCCAAGGGCGACCTGCTCATTCACCGCGCCAAGGGCGGCGAGGCGCTGCTGGCGCTCGACGGCAAGACCTATGCCATGCCCGAGGGCGCGTTGGTGTTCTCCGACGAGAACGGGGTGGAGAGCATCGGCGGGATCATGGGCGGCGAGGAGAGCGGCTGCACCGAGGAGACGGTCGACGTGATCGTGGAGGCGGCCTACTGGGATTTCATCCAGATCGCGATGACCGGGCGGGCGCTCAAGATCAACTCCGACGCGCGCTACCGCAACGAGCGGGGGATCGACCCGGGCTACAACCGGCAGGCGGTGGACGATGCCACCGCGATGGTGCTGGAGCTCTGCGGTGGCGAGCCCTCGGAGCTGATCGAGGCGGGCGCGGTGCCGGACGTGAGCCGGGCCTACAGGCTCGACGCCGCGCGCTGCTCGTCGCTCGTGGGCATGGACATTCCCGAGGCCACGCAACGCGCCTCGCTCGAGGCGCTGGGCTTCGTGATGGACGGCGACATGGCGCAGGTGCCGTCGTGGCGGCCCGACGTGAAGGGCGAGGCGGACCTGGTGGAAGAGGTGGCGCGGATCGCCTCGCTGACCGGGCTCGTCGGCAAGCCGATGCCGCGGGTGGCGCCGGGCGTGCCGAAGCCGATCCTGACCGAAAGCCAGCAGCGCGAGCGGATCGCGCGGCGGACGATCGCCAGCCTCGGCTACAACGAATGCGTGACCTACAGCTTCATCGACGAGGCGACGGCGAAGCTCTTCAACGGCGGCAGCGACGCGACCAGGCTGGAGAACCCGATCTCCAGCGAGATGAGCCACATGCGGCCGGCGCTTCTGCCCGGGCTGCTGCAGGCCGCCGCGCGCAACCAGGCGCGGGGCTTTTCCGACATGGCGCTCTTCGAGGTGGGCACGGCCTTCCACGGGGGCGAGCCGGGGGAGCAGCATCTGCTGGCGACCGGGCTTCTGGTGGGCGCGACCGGCCCGCGTGACAGCTTCGGCGCGCGGCGCGATGTCGATCTCTACGATGCCAAGGGCGACTGCGAGGCGGTGCTGGCGGCGCTTGGCGCGCCCGACCGGGTGCAGTTCCGCCGCGAGGCGAACGACTGGTGGCATCCGGGCCGCTCCTCGGTGATGGCGCTGGGCCCCAACGTGCTGGCCGTCTTCGGCGAGATCCACCCGAGGATCCTGCGGGAGATGGACGTGAAGGGCCCGGCGGTGGGCTTCACCATCTGGCCCGAGGCGGTGCCGGCGAAGAAGGCCAAGGGCGCCTCGCGGGGGGCCGTGACCATGGCCGACCTGCAGGCGGTGGAGCGTGACTTCGCCTTCGTTGTGGACGCGCAGGTGGCCGCGATGGACCTGATGAATGCCGCCCGCGGCGCCGACAAGGCGCTGATCGAGGATGTGCGGCTGTTCGACCAGTTCATCGGCGGCTCGCTGGGCGAGGGCAAGAAGAGCCTCGCCATCACCGTGCGGATGCAGCCGACCGACAAGACGCTGACCGACGAGGAGATCGCGGGCGTGGCGGCGAAGGTGGTGGAGAAGGTGACGAAGGCGACGGGCGGGGTGCTGCGGGGGTGACCCGCTGGCGCTGGGTGCTGGTGGCCGCCGTGGTGGTGGCCAACCTGCTCGCCTTCCTGCCTCTGCTCCGCCGCGAGGTGGCCGTTGCCTGCGTGCCCGAGATGGCGCTGCCCGAGGGACTTCTGGCGCCGGTCGCGGGGCAGGCCGGGAGGGTGCACGAGCTGGCCGGGCTGCGGGCGACCTGGCACCTTTCGGGGCCGCAGAGCCTTTCGAACGAGGGGATCGAGACGGCGGAGGGGCTGCTGCCCTGGCGGGCGGAGAACGCGCGTGCGCTCTGTGCCGAGGGTCTGCCCTGCGCGCTGAAGCAGGAGACGCCGGAGCGCTTTGCGCTGCTCTGGGTCGAGCCCGCCGAGACGGGCTTTGCCGGGGCTCTGGTGGTGCAGGATGCGGCCGACCGGAGGCTCACCCTTTCGGGCGCCCCCGAGCAGACCGCCGAGGGTGCCGCCTGTGGCGCTCTGGCGGCCTGGTTCGCCTTCGCCCGCACCGAGCTGCCGTCGCCGGGGTGAGGGCAGGGCATGCGCGGAAAAAAAATCGTCAGAGGATGGAACCGGACCGTCGGTCGGGGCGTTTAGACCGAACAGCTTGCTCGGAGGCCCTTGTATGGCCCGGATCACAGTGGCGTCGCTCTGCGTCGCCCTGCTCGCCTCTCCCTCTTCGGGATGCGATATCTCCCTTCCGCTGTCGGAGGGGATGTTTGCCGATCTCAAGGCCCCGCTGGACCAGTTGACGGGCCTCCCCGACTCGGCCGGGGCCTTCGAATACCTGAACGAGAATTACCTCGACACCATCCACCTCACCCATGACGGCAAGACCTATGCCTGGACGGCCACGAACACCGCGCGCACCTGCGCCCGTGAGGCTGCCGGACGGAGCTGCCGGGTGATCGCCGACAGCGAGACGCGGTTCGGCCGCATCACCCTAACCCGAGAGGCCGTGGGCGCGGTGCCGAGCTTTCGCTACCGGCTGCTGATGGTGGAGGGGCGGCGGCATGTGCGGATCTTCCCGCCCCCCGCCGCCACCCGGCTGACTGCTGCCTGCAACCTGATGAAATCGGTCGACAGCTTCCGCCGCACCTGGATGCATCGCTGACCCGGCGGGCGCTACGGCGCCGCCGGGCCATGCCGCGCTTCAGCCCTCGCGGGGCGGCACGTTGAGCCCGGCCTGCACCGCGGGGCGGGCCTTGAAGCGCTCGATGTAGGCGGGGACGTTCTTGAGATCGTGCAGGCCGACCACTTCCTCGGCACCGTAGAACTCGAGCCCCATCAGCCAGGGCACGATGGCCATGTCGGCGATGGAATAGTCGCCCGCGACCCACTCCTTGCCCTCGAGCGCGCCGTCGAGCACCGCGAGCAGCCGCCTGGCCTCGTTCACGAAGCGCTCGCGCGGGCGGGGATCCTCGATCTTGGAGCCGGCGAACTTGTAGAAGAAGCCGAGCTGGCCAAGCATCGGGCCGAGGCCGCCCATCTGCCACATCAGCCACTGGGTGACGATGTGTTTGGAGGCCGCGTCGGTGCCGTGGAACTTGCCGGTCTTCTCGGCGAGGTAGATCAGGATCGCGCCGCTCTCCCAGAGTGCCAGCGGCTTGCCGCCAGGGCCGTCGGGGTCGATGATCGCGGGGATCTTGTTGTTGGGATTGAGGCTGAGGAACTCGGGGCTCTTCACGTCGGCGTCGTTCACCGTCACCCGGTGGGCCTCGTAGGGGATCTGCATCTCCTCGAGCGCGACACCGATCTTGCGGCCGTTGGGGGTGGGGAAGGAGAAAAGTTGCAGTTTGCTCGGATCCTCGACCGGCCAGCGGCTGGTCACGAAGAACTCTGAAAGATCGGTCATCGGGTGTCCCTTTTTTGTCATCCGGTGCTGAGGTAGGGCTGGGTCCCTCGAAAAAAACCCTATGTCACGAGACACTTGCTGTTACATTTTGCACGTTAACCAAGGAGGCGCGCCGGGCGGCGCGTGTGTGCAAGAGGGGCAAACCATGATTAACGAATTCAAGGACTTCATTGCCAAGGGCAATGTGATGGACATGGCGGTGGGTATCATCATCGGGGCCGCCTTCACTGCCATCGTCACCTCGCTCGTGGGCGACATCATCAACCCGATCATCGGGCTCTTCACCGGGGGCATCGACTTCAGCGGGTGGTTCTACATCCTGGGCGAGGGCGAGTGCGCCTCGGTCGAGGCCTGCACCGAGGCCGGTGTGGCCGTGTTCGCCATCGGCAAGTTCATCATGGCGGTGATCAACTTTCTCATCGTGGCCTTCGTGGTGTTCATGCTGGTGAAGATGGTCAACCGGATCAAGTCCGCCGCCGAGAAGCCCGACGAGGTCGCCCCCGAAGTGGCAACCGGCCCGTCGGAGCTGGACGTGCTGCTCGAGATCCGCGACGCGCTTAAGAAGGCCTGAGACAGGGCCGACGCGGCTGGAGGGCGCCTTGCGGGGCGCCCTTTTTCGTGGCTGGGGCGGCGGTGTGCGATGGTATGCATTGGCGCGGTTTTGCCGCAGCGGGGGGCTCACGGTTTCGTGTTAGCCAGAGTGGCGACGAGTGATGCCATCGGAGGACACATCATGGCGGCAGAGAAGGCAGCGCGGCCCGTATTCATCCTGCTCGGCCCGCCGGGCGCGGGCAAGGGCACCCAGGCACGGCGGCTCGAGGAACGCTATGGACTGGTGCAACTTTCCACCGGCGACCTGCTGCGCGCCGCCGTTGCGGCGGGCACCGAGGCGGGCCGGGCGGCGAAGGCGGTGATGGAGGCGGGCGGGCTGGTGAGCGACCGGATCGTGCTCGATATCCTGGCCGACCGGCTGGCGGAGGAGGACGTTGCCCATGGCGTGATCCTCGACGGGTTCCCGCGCACCACCGTGCAGGCCGAGGCGCTGGACGCGATGCTGGCCGAGCGCGGCGAGCGGGTGACGGGGGCGATCTCGATGGAGGTCGACGATGCCGCGATGGTCGACCGGATCGCCGGGCGTTTCACCTGCGGGACATGCGGCGAGGGCTACCACGACAGCTTCAAGCCGACGGCGGTGGAGGGTGTCTGCGATGCCTGTGGCGGGACCGAGATGAAGCGCCGGGCCGACGACAAGGCCGAGACGGTGGCCGCGCGGCTGGAGGCCTACCACGCCCAGACCGCGCCGCTGATCGGCTATTACGAGGCGCAGGGGCTGCTCGACCGGGTGAATGCCATGGGCGAGATCGACGCGGTGACCGCCGAGATGTCGGCGCTGGTGGAGCGGATGCGGGAGCCGGCCTGAGCTTTCCGGCCTGGCAGACAGAAAAAGGGGCGGCTCCTCGCGGAGCCGCCCTTCAAGTTTGCCATTGCTGGCAGGGAGAGTTCAGATGTTGGCGATGTCGCCGCGGCAGAGGCCGATGTCTTCCAGCTCGTGGTCGGAGAGCTTGGAGAGCGCCTTGCGGGTCACGCGGCGGTCGTTCCACTCGGCGATGACGCCGGCGGGACGGGTGAGGAAACGGGTGATCTTGCCGGCGAGGGTGCTGCCGGTGGCGCGGGTGGTCGCATCGAAGTAGGCCATCGGTCGCTCCTGTATGGCTTGTGTTGGTGGGTGGCGGTTTTCAGGTCGCCGCGATCTGAGGCTCAGCTAGACCTGCAATGCACAAATAACAAGCGACGTGAAAACATGCCTGACATGCGAAAAACGCATGGGTCAACGTGGCGACAACACCCTGTAAACACTTGTGAAATTTCGATGACAGGTGGCGCCTGAAACTGCCGGTTTCGCGTTTCGTAGCGTCGTTTTCGGGCCGGTTTGGCGCCGCGGGCAGGCGCATTCGCACTTGGGATTGTTCACGTTTCGTGCTAATCGGGTAAAAAGCGCTGCAAAATGCAGGCATTCGAGAGGGCGAGCATGCGTATCATCGGGGTCGATCCGGGCCTGCGCAACCTGGGCTGGGGCGTGATCGAGGCCGAAGGCAGCCGCATGACCCACATCGCCAACGGCATCTGTCACAGTGATTCTGCCCTGCCGCTCGCCGCGCGGCTGCAGTCGCTCTTTCGCGCGCTGAGCGCGGTGATCGCCGAACATGCCCCCGAGGCGGCGGCGATCGAGGAAACCTTCGTCAACCGCGACGGGCAGGCCACGCTGAAGCTGGGCCAGGCCCGGGGCGTGGCGCTGCTGGCACTGGCCGAGGCGGGGCTGGTGCCGGGGGAATACGCGGCCAACAGGATCAAGAAGTCGGTTGTGGGCAACGGCCACGCGGCCAAGAGGCAGATCGCACACATGGTGGCGCATTACTTCCCCGGGGCGAAGCTGGCGGGCGCGGATGCGGCGGATGCGCTGGCCATCGCCATCTGCCATTCACACCACTCCGGGCCGGGCGCCGCCAAGCTCGCGGCGGCCCTGAGGGCGGCGGGATGATCGGGCGGATCGCCGGGCGGCTGGACTATCGCGCGAGCGACCACGTGCTGATCGACGTGCGCGGGGTGGGCTACCTCGTCTATTGCTCCGAGCGGACGCTGGCCGCGTTGCCCGCAGCGGGCGAGGCGGTGGCGCTCTATACCGATCTGCTGGTGCGGGAAGACAACCTTCAGCTTTTCGGCTTTCCGACGCTGCTGGAGAAGGAGTGGCACCGGCTGCTGACGAGCGTGCAGGGGGTGGGGGCCAAGGTGTCTCTCGCGATCCTCGGCACGCTGGGGCCGGAGGGCGTGGGCCGGGCGATCACGCTCGGCGATGCGGCGGCGGTGAAATCGGCGCCCGGCGTTGGGCCGAAGCTGGCGGCACGGGTGGTGAACGAGCTGAAGGAGAAGGCGGCGGGCGTGATGGCGATGGGATCGTTCGGGCGCGGCGCGCTCTCGCCGGAACCGGTGGAGGTGGTGGAGGCCGATGCACCCCCGCCCGCCCGCGCGGCCGCGCCGGCGCCGGTGGCGGGTGGCCGGGCAGAGGCCCAGGCGGATGCGCTCTCGGCGCTGGTGAACCTCGGCTACGGCCAGGGCGAGGCGGCGCAGGCGGTGGCCCAGGCGGAGGGGGAGGACGCGAACGTGCTGATCCGCGCCGCGCTGAAGCTGCTGGCGCCGAAGGGGTAGGGCATGGCTGACCCCGACCCCACCCTGCGGCCCGAGCCGCGTGAGGAAGATGGCAGCGCGGGGGCGCTCAGGCCCGAGACGCTGGACGACTTCACCG
>CAYVQK010000153.1:0-9136 GCA_964454145.1 uncultured Oceanicola sp.
GGCTGGTGGCGTAGCCCATGTTGAAGAGCGGCAGCAGCCCGGCGGCGTGCCAGGTAGAGCCGGAGGTGAGCTCGTCGCGCTCCAGAAGCATCGTCTCCCAGCCCGCCTTGGCGAGGTGATAGGCGATCGAGGTGCCAACGGCGCCACCGCCGACGACAAGGGCTTTCACATGGGTCTTCATTGCGGCACGCGCTCCGGGGCTCAGATGTCTGGCGCCACTGTCACGAAATCCCGCCGGGCGTGCCACGGGGTTTCGACACCTTGGTGCCAAAAGCGACATTCGGCGCCGGGAGGGTGGAAAGCCGGATTGACCGGGCCGGTTCAGAGCATCGAGGGCACGACCTGGTCGGGCGGGCGGTGGCCGTCGGCGAAGGTCTTGATGTTGATCAGAACCTTCTCGCCCATCTCGATCCGGCCTTCGAAGGTGGCCGACCCCATGTGCGGCGTCAGCAGCACGTTGGGCAGCTCGTAGAGGCGCGGATTCAGCTTTTGGGTCTTGTCGAAGACGTCGAGCCCGGCGCCGGCGATCTCGCCTGCGCGGAGCATGCGGGTGAGCGCGTTCTCGTCGATCACCTCGCCGCGGGAGGTGTTGACGATAACCGCCGTGGGCTTCAGCAGCTTCAGCCGGCGGGCGGAAAGCAGGTGGAAGGTGGAGGGGGTGTGCGGGCAGTTGACCGAGATGACGTCCATCCGGGTGAGCATCTGGTCGAGGCTTTCCCAGTAGGTGGCCTGCAGCTCATCCTCCACCTCGGGGCGGAGGCGGCGGCGGTTGTGGTAGTGGATCTGCATACCGAAGGCCTGGGCCCTGCGGGCAAGCGCCTGGCCAATGCGGCCCATACCGAGGATACCGAGGCGGCGTCCGGCGATGCGACCGCCGAGCTGGCCGGTGGGCGACCAGCCCTGCCACTTGCCGGCGGCCATGAGCGCGGCGCCCTGCGGGATGTTGCGGGTGACGCCGATGATGAGCGCCATCGCCATGTCGGCGGTGTCCTCAGTCACGACACCGGGCGTGTTGCTGACGAGGATGCCGCGCTGGCGGGCGGTGGCGACGTCGATGTGGTCGAAGCCGGCGCCGAAGTTGGCGATGAGCTTCAGTCGCTCGCTGGCCTGGCCGATGAGCCCGCCGTCGATGGTGTCGGTGATGGTGGGCACGAGCACATCGGCCTCCTGCATGGCCGAGACAAGCTCTTCGCGCGACATCGGCGTGTCGTCCTCGCGCAGGCGCACGTTGAAGAGCTCGCTCATCCGGGTTTCGACCACCTCGGGCAACCGTCGCGTAACGACAACACTCAGCCGCTCTGCGCCCATCGCTCTCATCCTCCCGCTTCTCAAGGACCATCCTTTGGGTAGAGTGTGCGCAAGAAAAGGCGCGGGATACAAGCGCCGGATGAGGCAGAACACGGTGAAACCCATGGGGCGGCAGGCGGGCGCTTCCCGAGGCAGTCGGGCGATTTTTCTCAGTCTTTGCGGATGTTTGCTGGGCGCCGTGCTGGCGACGGCGGCTGATGCGGCGGATGAGCGCGGCCCTGTCACCAACCTGCCCCTGCCCCGCTTCGTCTCGCTGAAGGCCGACGAGGGCAACGTGCGGCGCGGGCCGTCGCTCACCCACCGGATCGACTGGGTCTTCACCCGCCGCAACATGCCGCTGGAGGTGACCGCCGAGTTCGGCCACTGGCGCAAGGTACAGGACCGCGAGGGTGCAGGCGGGTGGGTGCATTACTCGCTGCTGTCGGGGGTACGGACGGCGCTGGTGGAAGAGGATATGGCGGCGCTCAGGATGAAGCCCGACGACGAGGCGCCGATCAACGCGCGGGCCGAGGCGGGCGTGGTGGCGCGGCTGGGCGAGTGCAGCCTGGACTGGTGCTGGGTCACCGCGGGCGGGCAGCGCGGCTGGGTTCGGAAGACGGCCCTCTGGGGCGTGGGCCGGGACGAAGTTCTCGAGTGATTTCCGCGGCTTAGCGGCAGTAGGTGCCGGAGCGGTAGCGCGCGGTATCGAAGTGGAAATGATCGCGGTGGAAGGCGTTGGCGTTGGGACCGAGTACGGTGCCGAACGGGCCGCAGGCCGATTTGTGAATTGTTTTCAACATCTTGGACCAGGCCTTCGAGCCCCAGCCCTTGAGCACCGAGACATAGGTGCCATCGCGCAGGGTGATGCCGGCGATATCCAGTGCCCGCCCCCTGGCATGCTCGGACAGGCGCCCCGAGCTGGCGTTGTTGCGGTTGCGGCAGGCATAATGAGCCACGACCTTGATCTGCTTCACACCGCCGCCCTGCGTGCCGACGGCGGGCTTGAGGCCCTTTTCGATCCAGCGATCCAGCGCCTTGGCGGTGCCGCAATCCATCGTCGCGCTGTTTGAAAGCGCGATGCCGCGGACAGAGGTGATCTGGACCGGGTCGGCCACGCCGCAGCCGGCGCCGGGGCGGCCGAAGCTGCTGATGGCCTGGCCCTTGATCGAATTGATCCCGCAGACCGCTCCTTCCGGCGCGTAGACTACCTCGGTGACCGTTGCCTGTTCCTTAACAAGACGGTCAATGTGCGCCGGTCGCGGCTTGGCCTGGAGCTGCTGGTGCGCGAGAGGGCCGCGGATGACGCGGACAGCGGTGAGCTGTTCGGTGGCCGCCGGAGGGCGGGGCGCCGGCCGGCGCAGCGTGGGCGCAGGGGCCTTGGCGGCGGCCTGCTCGACCATCGGGCGCGGTTCGGGGCGAAACGGGAGCGCCTGCATCACGCCGCGGGTGGAGACGGTGGTTTTCTCTTCCGCTTCAGCGACTTCTCCACCGCGCGGCAGCGGGCGCAGCGAGGCTTCGGGAGCCTCCGCGAAGGCCGGGAGGGCGAGGATCGTCAGGGCGAGCGCCAGGCGGATCATCGTTTGGCCCCGCGCCCGAAATCCGGCGCTGCGGTATCCTGGCCTGCCTCGATGATGCCGCGGCGGATGGCGCGGGTGTGGGTGAAATAGTCGAACAGCTGCTCGCCATCGCCGGTGCGGATGGCGCGCTGAAGGGCGAAGAGCTCTTCGGTGAAACGGCCCAGAATTTCCAAGGTGGCCTCCTTGTTGTTCAGGAAGACGTCGCGCCACATGGTGGGGTCGGAGGCCGCGATCCGGGTGAAATCGCGGAAACCGGCGGCAGAGTACTTGATGACTTCGCTGTCTGTCACCCTGCGCAGGTCGTCGGCGACACCGACCATCGTATAGGCGATCAGGTGCGGGCAGTGGGAGGTGACGGCGAGGACGAGGTCGTGGTGCTCGGGGTCCATCTCGTCGACGTTGGCGCCCATGCCCTCCCAGAGTTTGCGAAGCTTTTCCGTGGCTTCGGGGGGCGTGCCCTCGGTTGGGACGAGGATGTTCCAGCGGTTGTCGAAGAGCTCGGCGAAGCCGGAGCGGGGGCCGGAATGCTCGGTGCCGGCGAGCGGGTGGCCGGGGATGAAGTGGACGTGGGGCGGCAGGTGGGGGCTGACGGCGTCGATCACGGCCTTCTTCACGGAGCCCACGTCGGTGACGGTGCAGCCCTCGGAGAGATGGGGCGCGATCTCTGCCGCGACGCCGCCCATGGCGCCGACGGGCACGCAGAGGACGACGAGATCGGCGCCCTGGACGGCCTCAGCGGCGGTGTCGACGATCCGGTCGCAGAGGTCAATTTCGCGTGCGATTTCGCGGGTTTCGGCGGAGCGGGCGGTGCCCACGATCTCGCCGGCGAGGCCGCCGCGGCGCATGGCGTGGGCCATGGAGCCGGCGATGAGGCCGAGGCCGATGAGGGCGACGCGGTTGTAGATCATCAGGCGGCCTTGAACTGGGTGAGCGCGGCGATCACGTCGCGGCAGTTTTCCTCGGTGCCGACGGTGATCCGCAGGCAGTGGGGGAGCCCGTAGCCGCCGACCTGGCGGGTGATGAGGCCATGATTTCCAAGGTGATTGAAGGCGGCTTCGGCCTCGTCGGCGCTGGAGAAGCGGGCGAGGATGAAGTTGGCCTGCGAGGCGTCGGAGGGGATGCCGATGGCGGCGAGGCCGCGGGCCAGCGTGGCCCGGTTGCGGGTGTTCTCGCGGCGGGATTTGTCGGTGAATTCCGTGTCTTGCAGGGCGGCGACGGCTCCGGCGATCTGGATGTTCGAGAGGTTGAACGGGCCGCGGATGCGGGTGAGCGTGTCGATGATCTCCTGCGACCCGAAGCCCCAGCCGACGCGGAGGCCGCCGAGGCCGTAGATCTTGGAAAAGGTGCGTGTCATCAGCACGTTATCTCGGGAGGCGGCCAGGGCTGCGCCGCCGTCGAAGCCCTCGACGAACTCGGCGTAGGCGCCGTCGAGCACCAGCAGGCAGCCTTCGGGGAGGCCATCGGCCAGGCGCACCACCTCATTGCCGCCGATCATGGTGCCGGTCGGGTTGTTCGGGTTGGCGATGTAGACGATTTTCGTCTTTGAATTGCAAGCACTTAGGATGGCATCGACATCGGCCACGCGGTCGCGCTCGGGGGCGACGACGGGCTCGGCGCCGGCGGCGCGGGCGACGATGGGATAGACGGAAAATCCGTGCTCGGTGTAGACGACCTCGTCTCCGGGGCCGGCGTAGGCCTGGGCGGCGAGGTGGAGGATCTCGTCGGAGCCGACCCCGCAGATGATCTGGTCGGCGGGCAGATCGTGGGCCTCGGCGATCGCGTCCCGCAGCATCTTGTGGTCGGTGCCGGGGTAGCGGTGCAGGTCGGAGAGCTGGGCGGAAATGGCCTCGGCCACCTTCGGCGAGCAGCCGAAGGGGTTCTCGTTGGCGGACAGTTTCAGAGGATTTTCAACACCTTGGAAGGTGCTCTTGCCGCTCTGGTAGAGGGCGATCTCCGAAATGCCGGGCTGGGGAATGGGTGCAGACATCACTTCCTCCGGTTCGGAGCGTCATAGCAAGACGGCGGAAACATGCAAGCCGCGAAGGGCTGGGGGCCGTTAACCAGGAAAAGAAGGGAGCAACACCCCATGCACAACTGATGCACAGCCCATGCACATCCCATACACATGCAGATGCTGCATAGCTGTTTCGGCGCCAATTCGTTGCGGCACCGCGCGCAGCCCCTTTGCGGCCCGGTGCAAACCGGCTAGGTGTTGTCGCGCGGGAGGACACGCCGCATTGAGACAACATTTCGCACCATGACGGACACCTCCGCCGCCCCCCTGCCCGACCCCGAGCTGCCGGTCCGGCCGATCGACCTGGCCATCGGCGCGCTGCTGCTCGCCACGGTGATCGTGAACCTGCTGCGCGGCTTCGGCGTGGAACAGGAGACGGCGCTGGTGGCCGAACTTCTGCCGGTGGCGGTTCTGGGGCTGCTGGCCTTCCAGGTGCGCGGATCGCGGCACGTGTTCCTGGCGATCTCGGTGGGGCTGGCGCTGTGGTGCTTCGTCACGATGAGTGCGCCGGGCGAAGTGATCCGGCCGGCGCTCGACCGGGCGAGCTTCATCATCGCCTTCTTCTGCGCGCTGGCGAGCCTGCAGCATGTGGCGGGCCGCTCGGCGGCGATCAACCGGGCCGCGGCCTTCCTCGCCAACCAGCCGCCCGGGCGACGCTACCTGGCGCTCGGCTTCGGCACCCAGGTGTTTGCGCTGATGCTGAGTTACGGGGCGCTTTCGCTGCTGGGCACGATGGCGCGGCGCTCGGCGGAGCGGGAGCCGGACCCAGCGGTGCGGGCGCTTCGGGCAAGGCGGATGCTGCAGGGGGCGCAGTGCGGCTTCTCGGCCTCGCTCTGCTGGTCGCCGCTGGCCTTTGCGACGGTCATCACCAGCGCGCTGGTGCCGGGCACGGACCTGGGGACGGTGGTGGCCTATGGGCTGGTGTCGTCGCTCATCATCGTGACCATCGGCTACCTCGTGGACCGGCGGCTGAAGGGCAGCCTGCCGGCCGGATCGGTGGCGCCGAAGCGGGACGAGGCGGCGGCGCATGACGTGAAATCGCTCTGGCCGCTGGCCTGGCTGCTGCTGGCGGTGGCGATCCCCGCGGCGCTGGCGGATCTGCTCTGGGGCATTCAGCCCTCGCGGACGGTGCTGGGCCTGGTGCCGCTGATCGCAGGCGCCTGGGTGCTGATCGAGACCGGGGTGGGCCGGAAGCTGGGCGAGCTGGCCGCGCGCAGCCGGCACTATGCCTTCCGCGATCTGCCGGGCTTCCGCAGCGAGCTGGTGCTGCTGAGCACCGCGGGCTTCATCGGCACGGCGGCGGGGGCGCTGATGGCGATGGCCCTGGCGGGCTCGGGCTTCGACCTCGGCGGGGTGCCGGCGCGGGTGCTGCTGGTGCTGCCGATCCTGCTCATTCCGCTGGCGGGGCAGCTGGGGCTGAACCCGATCCTCTTCGTCTCGCTCTTCGCGCAGCTCCTGCCGACGCCCGCGGAGCTGGGCGTGTCGACGATCTCGCTCGTGATGGCGCTCATCAGCGGCTGGACCCTGACGGCGCCGACCTCGCCCTTCACCGCCTCGGTGATGATCATCTCGCGGCTGGGCGGGGTGAGCCCGCAGACCGTGGCCTTCAGGTGGAACGGGGTGTTCGTGGCGCTTTCGGCGCTGGCGCTGGCGGTCTGGGTGCAGGTGCTGGCGTGAGGGGCGGGCCGGGCTGAAGCCCGGCCTTCGGGGGGTGTCGGGGTTTGGGCGGACGGGTCTGGTGGGCAGATTGCCCACCCTACGGTGGAGGATGGGGTGTTAGATCCGCCTCAGGTCGCCAGCACGTTGCGGAAGGCCCAGGGCTCGTTCTCGTCGATGTCTTCGGGGAAGTGTTCCCAGCGGTCCTGGAGCGGGGTCCAGTCGGTGTAATGCGCCTCGACCGGGCCGAGGTAGGGGCGTTGCACCTCGAGGCAGCGGGCGTGGTCCATCTCGTCGGCCTCGACGATGCCGGCCTCGGGGTTCTCGAGCGCCCAGACCATGCCGGCGAGCACCGCGCTCGTGACCTGAAGGCCGGTGGCGTTCTGGTAGGGGGCGAGGTCGCGGGTTTCCTCGTTGGAGAGGCGCGAGCCGAACCAGAGCGCGTTCTTCTCGTGGCCGTAGAGCAGCACGCCGAGCTCGTCGATGCCCTCGACGATCTCGTCCTCGGTGAGGATGTGGTGCTTCGTCTGCTGGGTGCCGGAGCCGAACATCTCGTGCAGCGAGAGCACCGCGTCGTCGCAGGGGTGGTAGGCGTAGTGGCAGGTCGGGCGATACTCCGGCGCGGCCCCCTGCCCCACGGTGTAGTAGTCGGAGATCGAGATCGCCTCGTTGTGGGTGACGAGGAAGCCGAACTGCGGGCCCGGCGTCGGGCACCAGGTGTGGACGCGGGTGATGGCGCCCGGACGCTCCAGCCAGATCGCGGCCTGGCAGCCGGTGTCGTGGGTGTGGCCGTTCTCGGGAAACCAGGGCTCGTGGGTGCCCCAGCCGAGTTCGGCGGGCTGGAAGCCCTCGGCGATGAAGCCCTCGACCGACCAGGTGTTGACGAAGACGTTGCGCGGGCGCGGCGTGCGGCGGGCCTGGGTATCGCGCTCGGCGATGTGGACGCCCTGCACCCCGAGGGACTGCATGAGCCTGGCCCAGCCCTCGCGGCTGGTGGGCGGGGTGGCATCGCGGCCGGTGTCCTTCGCCAGGGTCAGCAGGGCTTCCTTGACGAACCAGGAGACCATGCCGGGGTTGGCGCCGCAGCAGTTGACGGCGGTTGGGCCGCCGGGGTTGCGGGCCTTCTCGTCGCGCACGGCCTGGCGGAGCGCGTAGTTGGTGCGGGCGGCGTTGTCCTGCGTGTCGAAGTAGAACCCGGCCCAGGGCTCGGCCACGGTGTCGATGTAGAGCACACCGAGGTCGCGGCAGTGCTTGAGGATGTCGAGGGAGGAGGTGTCGACCGAGAGGTTGACACAGAAGCCCTTGCCCTCGGGAAAGAGGCCTGAGAGCACCTCGCGGTAGTTCTCGGGTGTCAGGGCGGTGTCGATGTAGCGGAGCTTGTGCTGCTTGAGGAAGTTGTGGTGGTTGGCGTCGGGCTCGATCACCACGAACTGGTCGGCGTCATACTCGAAGTGGCGCTCGATCAGCGGCCAGGTGCCCTTGCCGATGGAGCCGAAGCCGATCATCACGATGGGGCCGTCGATGCGGCCGTAGACGGGGTGGGACATGGGGCGGGCTCCTTCTTTCTGCTCCCAATGCATCGCAAATGCGGACGGGGAGGCCAAGGCGGTTGCGGCAATTTCATCAGGGTGGCAGCGGGGGATCACAGCTGCGTGAGGGGCCGATCGGGCTGAAACTCCGGGAGCGTGGCTCTCGTGTCTTCTGATGCAAACGCGGGGCGATGGCGCCCTGCCCCATAGTGACAGAGGACTTCATGACCAAATCCCTTCTGACCTCCGCAGCAGCCCTCCTTGCCCTTGGCGCTGCTCCTGCCACTGCCGCCGGCCATGCCGGCAACATGGGCTACGCCCTGGCCAATGACGGCTCGACGCTTGTCGTCATGGCCGATATCGCCGCTCCCGCCGAGGTGCAGACCTTCGACCTCGCGCAGCCGCTGCGGGCGATCGCCTGGCGGCCGGTCACCGGTGACCTGCTCGGCTTTGCCGACGGCATGATCGTGAGCGTGAACCCGGCGAGCGGCGAGGTGACCGACCTCGGCGCGGCTTTCGACGAGACCGCCATGATCGGCGAGGGCTACGTGGCCTTCGACTTCAACAACGCGATCGACGCCGTGCGGGCCGTGGGCTCGGACGGGGCGAACCTGGTGTATTTCCCCGAGGGCTTCGGTGATGGCGACGAGCGCGCCGGCACGGTGAAGCGCTTCACCGACACCGCCTATGCCGAGGGTGATGCCAATGCCGGCGCCACGCCGATGATCTTCGCCAATGCCTACACGAACGCGATCTCCGGTGCGAAGGCGAGCGAGACGGCGCAGTTCGCGCTGGATGCGGCGACGGACTCGCTGGTGACGCTGGCCAACAACGACGGCACGCTGGGCACCGTGGGCAAGGTCACGGTGGACGGCGCCGAGGTGGACATGAGCGCCTGGGGCGGGTTCGACATCCTGTCGCCGGCCGAAGGCGAGAACCAGGCCTATGCGGTGTTGCAGATGGAAGGCGCGGAGAGCGCCGGGCTCTATTCCATCGACCTGGAGAGCGGTGCAGCGACGATGCTGGCCGATCTCGGGATGGGTGGCTTCTCGGGCTTTGCCGTCAGCCCCGGC
>CAYVQK010000154.1:0-9011 GCA_964454145.1 uncultured Oceanicola sp.
CGGTCTGGCCGAAGCAGAGCGGGTTCACGCCGTTCTCGGTCTTGGTGACCTTCAGCGCGCCGCCCTCGTCCTTCACCAGCCAGCACCAGCCCGAGCCGAACTGGCCCGCACCGGCGGCAGAGAACTCTTCCTTGAACTTGTCGACTGAGCCGAAGGCCTCGGTGATGGCCTTCTCCAGCTCACCAGGCATCTTGCTTTCGCCCGGGCCCATCATCTCCCAGAACTGGTTGTGGTTCCAATACTGCGAGGCGTTGTTGAAGATGCCGTTCTGGGCGACGGCATTGGGATCATAGGTGCCCCTGATGATTTCCTCGACCGACTTGCCTTCCCACTCGGTGCCGGCGATGGCCTTGTTGCCATTGTCGACATAGGCCTTGTGGTGGATGTCGTGGTGATACTCGAGGGTCTCCTTGGACATGCCGAGATCGGCGAGCGCATCGTGGGCATAGGGGAGATCGGGGAGTTCGAAAGCCATGGGAGGTTCCTCTCTGTCTTTGAGATTTCGTTACCGGGATAAAGAGGGCGCCGGGGGGCGAGGTCAAGGGCAGGCTCCGGCAAAACGCTGTGGCGGCTGCGCAATTATTGTGCCGCCCGCATGCGCAATCGAGTGCCCGGGGGTGACTTCACCGTGCCATCGCGTATGGTGACAGCGAACCGGCCGGGCGTGCCGGACAGAGCGTCTCCCGGCCATTGAGCCGCCGTTAACCGGCCGCCGATAGGCTTGGACCAGACGGGCAGACACAGGGCAGCGCATGAGCAAGACGGTTTCTCCCGAAGGAGAGTCGGACCAGGGCAAGACGAAGGCCATCTACACCATCATGTCGATGATGAAGGACGAAGGCCACTGCCTGATCGAATGGGTCGCCTACCACAACCACATCGGCTTCGATAACATCTGCGTCTACACCAACAACTGCAACGATGGCACCGACGCCATGCTGATGCGGCTGGAGGAAATGGGCTACTGCAAGCACTTCCGCAACGACGTGCCCGAAGGCAAGAAGCCCCAGCCCAACGCGCTGTCGCTCGCCGAGAAGAACCCCGCCGTGCTGAACAGCGAGTGGATCCTGACGATGGACGCCGACGAGTTCGTCTCGATCAAGTGCGGGCGCGGCAAGGTCTCCGACCTGATGGAGGCGATCCCGGCGGAGACCGATGCCATCGCGATCACCTGGCGCTTTTTCGGCTCCTCCGAGATCACCGACTGGAACCCCGGCATGGTGATCGAGAGTTACCGCAACGCCGCGCCAGACAAGTTCCGCAAGGGCTGGGGCGTGAAGACGCTGTTCAAGCCCTTCAAGGACATGAAACTGGGCATCCATCGCCCGCACATGAAGAAGGCCAAACAGATGCCCGAACGGGCTCAGTTGATGCTGAAGCAGAAGTGGGTGAACGGCTCGGGCGAGCCGATGCCGACCGACTTCAACTTCTCCGGCTGGCGTTCGACCAAGCCGACGCTGGGCTACAAGCTCGTCGAGTTGAACCACTACGGCGTCAAGAGCTACGAGGCCTACCTGCTGCGCCGGATCCGGGGCAACGTGAACAACAAGGCCGGCAAGTATGACGCCGCCTATTTCTCGCTCTTCGACCGCAACGAGAAGGAGCAGACCAACGCCCTGCGCCATGCCCGTGGCACCCGCCGGCTGATGGACAAGATGCTGGAGGACGACGTGCTGCGCGGCCTCTACGAGAAGGCGCTTGAGTATCACAAGGGCCGGGTCGAGATGCTGCGCACCACCGGCGAGTACGACGAGTGGCTGACCGAGCTGAAAGCCGCCAGCCAGATCCCGATCGACCGTCTCGACGAGGTACTCTTCACCCAGCACCTGCCGAAGATCTGGCAGGAAAAGGTGAAGGAGATGCAGGAGGCAGGCGTGCCGCCCAAGGAGATCGCCAAGCTGATCAACGCCTCCCAGACCGCCAAGAAGGCCGAAACCCGCGAGGCCATGCGCGCCGCAGCCGAAGGCCGCGAGGTTGCAACCGACAAGAAGACCTCGGCCGAGGCCGCAGACGAGTTCGTGCTGTCGGACGAGATGAAGGCGATCATCGCCCAGAAGATCCGCGAGGGCCACGCCGAGGTGGCCCGCGCCAACGCCGAGAAGGCGCAAAAGGGCAAGCCCCGCAACAAGGAGAAGGCGCCGCCGACTTTGGTGGCCGGAGAGGGCGCGCCGCCAAAGAGCGACCGCCCCGGGGCGGAGGCGACACAGCCTCCAGAAGCCGGGGCGCGCCGCTCTTCCTCGCGTCGGGCGCGGGTGCGCCCGGCCCCGTCGGGCACGCCGTCTCCGAGCGAGATCGGGAGCGACAGCTGATGGCCACGGCAGACAGCCGCAAGATGGTCGTCACGACCATGAAGAACGAGGGCCCCTACCTTCTGGAGTGGCTCGCCTACCACCGGATGATCGGCTTCAACGAGTTCACGATCTTCTCCAACGACTGCACCGACGGCACCAACCTGATGCTCAACCGGCTCGACCAGATGGGCCTGGTGCGGCACTTCGACAACCCGCTGGGGCCGCGGATGGACCCGCAGCGCGCCGCCTATTCCCGCGCCAACCGGCAGGACGAGGTCCGCAGCGCCGACTGGGTGCTGATCATCGACGCCGACGAGTTCCTGAACGTGAAGGTCGGCGACGGCTCGGTGGATGCGCTCCTCGCCAATTGCCCCGAGGGCACCGACGCGATCAGCGTCAACTGGCGGTTCATGGGCTCGGGCGGCGCCGCCCACATGGAGCCCGACGGGCTGGTGACCCGCCGCTTCCAGCGTGGCTCCAGCTTCGAGCGACCAGAGAACGGGCTGATCTGGGGCTTCAAGACCCTGTTCCGCCCGGCCCGCTTCGACTACTTCGGCGTCCACCGCCCGAAGTTCCGCAAGGGCACCGAGGTGACGCCGGGGATGCGGCTCTGGGTCAACAGCGACGGCAAGCCGATGCAGGAGCGGGTGCTCGAAAAGGGCTGGCGCTCCAGTGCCGAGGATGTCGCCTATGGCGGCGCCCAGGTGAACCACTACGCAATCAAGAGCCGGGAGGAATTTCTGTTGAAGCGGCTGCGGGGGACAGCGAACTCCAAGAACAAGGACCGGATCGACATGGGCTACTGGGAGAAATTCGACATCAACACCCATGAAGACAAGTCGATCCGCACCGAGGGGCTGGCCGAGGCGGTAGCCGAGCTGTTGGAAGATGCCGACCTCGCTGCGCTCCACCGCGCCTGCCTCGAAACCTGCCGCCGCGCAATCGCCTACCAGATGCAGGACGAGAAGCTGGCCGCCTTCGTCAACGAGGGCATCTGGAAGGACGCGGCCGAGTGACGGCGCGGTTTCTCTGCGTCGGCACGCACCACAAGACGGGCACCGTCTGGTTGCGGCGCACCCTGCACCGCATCATGGAGCGGCAGGGCATTCCGATCATGCAGATCAACCGCCCCAAGCGGGTGGCAGACCTGCCCGCGACGGGCCCGCAGATCGCGGTGAACTGGTCATCCGGCTTTCCCGCCGAGCTCTTCGCCCGGCCCGAGGCCCGCTTCATCCACGTCATACGCGACCCGCGCGACGTTCTGCTCTCGGGGGCCCGCTACCACGAGAAGGCCCCGCTGGGGACGGAAAAGTTCCTGAAGAAGCAGAGACCGGAGTGGGACGGGCTGAACTACAAGGACCACCTCCGCAGCCTGCCGACCCCGCAGGAAAAGCTGCTCTTCGAGATGGAACAGAAGCACGCATCCACCGTCTTCGAGATGCTGGCCTGGCCCTATGGCCACCCGCAGGCGGTGGACCTGCGCTACGAAGACCTGATGGACGACCACGATTGCAGCCTGTTCCGCGCGGCGCTGGAGCGCTGCGCGATCGAGGGGCTCGATATCGACGGCGCGGTTCAGGCTTTCTGGGATTCCAGCCTCTTCGGCGGGCTGCAGGAGAAGGGCGAGCGACCGAACCGGATCGTGAACCACGTCACCTCGGGCAGCGGCACGCAGGCGCAGTGGCGCTCGAAGATGCCGCGCTCGGTTGCCCGGATCTATGCCGCGCGATGGGGCTCCGCGCTGGCCGCCTTGGGCTATGCCCAAGACGACGCCTGGGTGGAGCAATGCCCCGAAGACGAGGCGCTGATGGCGGCTCAGGAGGCCTGAGGCGCGAAATAGCCCAGCTCGCTCCCCGGCTCGGCGGCCTTGCTCAACAGGTCGAACATGTATTGCGCCACGGAGCGGAAGCAGACCACCGTGGCTTTTTCCTCGCTCTCCAGCCAGAAGGCCGCGGCGACCTGGCCGATGTGGCTGCGGCGGAACTCTCCGGTGGGCAGCGCCTCGGGCGCGAGGTTTGCCGGGCAGAGCTTGGCGAGCAGGTCACGGATGCCTGCGCCTTCCAGGGTGAACACGGCCCGCGCATCCGACACGTCGGCGACGAGAAAGTGCTTCCCCTCCAGAGCCCTGCGGGCCTTTTCCAGCGCAACGGCCGCTTCGGCGTACTCGCAGAACAGCAACAGCTCATCCGGTGAGGCCCAGGCCGCGCCGCCGCCGAGGCCACCTTCGATCCGGCGTTGGGCCGGCATCCCCTGCCCCGTCGCCGCCTTCACCGCCTCGGCCAGCTCGCGATGCGCGCCGCGCAGGGTGATCATCCCCTGCACGCCCGCGTCCTTCACCGTGACGTAACCTTGGTAAACCGCGCCGCCAAGCGCGCTCCGCGGGTCAGACATTCTGCTTCTCCCCGTCCTTGTCGAAGAACACCGGGTCGACGATCTTCGCCTCCACGGTGGTGCCATCGACCTTGCCGAACCTGATCACCTCGCCCATCCGGTCGGGCCCGCGATGGATCAGCCCCATGGCGATGCCGCGCCCGAGCGTGGGCGAGTGGTAGGTGGAGGTCACCCGGCCCTGCGTGACGCGCTGGCCATTCTCGTTGGTGCCCTCGCCCAGCGCATAGGCGCCGTCGGGCAGCACGGAGCCGTCGATGGTTTCGAGGCCCACGAGCTTCCAGCGGTCGGGGCTGGCCATGTGGCTTCGCTCCTGCGCCCGCTTCCCGAGGAAATCCTCCTTCTTCTTGGAAATCGCCCAGTGGAGGTTGAGATCCTGCGGGATCACGGTGCCATCGGTTTCGTCGCCGATCATGATGAAGCCCTTCTCGGCCCGCATCACGTGCAGACCCTCGGTGCCATATGGGGTGATGTTCCACTCCGCCCCGGCCTCGACAATCTTCTCCCAGAGCTCCAGCCCGCGGTTGGCGGGCGCGGCGATCTCGTAGGAAAGCTCGCCGGAGAAGCTGATCCGGAAGGCGCGCACCGGGATGCCGGCAAGCGTGCCATCGGCCCAGGTCATGAACGGCAGCGCCTCTTTCGATACGTCCATGCCGCCGAGTTTTTCCAGCAGTTTCCGGCCGTTGGGGCCGACCACAGCGATCTGCGCGTACTCCTCGGTGAGATTGGCGGTGTAGACTTTCCAGTCCCACCACTCGCACTGCAGCCAGTCTTCCATGTGGGCGTGGATGTGATCTGCCCCGCCCGAGGTGGTGTGGACGAGGAAGGTGGTCTCGTCGATCCGGGCCACCACGCCGTCGTCCATCAGGAAGCCGTTCTCGTTGCACATCAGGCCGTAGCGGCACTTTCCGGGCGCGAGAGTGCTCATCATGTTGGTGTAGAGCATGTCGAGGAAGCGGCCGGCATCGGGGCCGGTGACGAGGATTTTGCCGAGAGTGCTTGCATCGAGAAGACCAAGCGATTCCCGTGTGTTGCGCACCTCTCTTGAGACAGCATCATGGCGGCTTTCGCCCGGCTTGCGGTAGCAGTAGGGCCGCCGCCACTGGCCGACCGGCTCCCAGTCTGCGCCATGGGCCTCGTGCCAGGCGTGGATCGGGGTCTTTCTCAACGGCTGGAAGGTGTTGCCGGTGCCCGGCCCGGCGATGGCGCCCATGGAGATGGGTGTATAGGGCGGGCGGAAGGTGGTGGTGCCCGTCTGCGGGATCGGCTGGTTGAGCGCGCCCGAGAGCACGGCCAGGCCGTTGATGTTGCTCAGTTTTCCTTGGTCGGTCGCCATCCCGAGCGTGGTGTAGCGCTTGGTATGCTCGACCGACTGGTAACCCTCCTGCGCGGCCAGCTCGACGTCGGACACTTTAACGTCGTTCTGGAAGTCCAGCCACATCTTGGCTTTTTTGGCCTTGGAGGCTCCCTGCGGCATGACCCAGACCGGCGCCATGGGTGCCTCCTCCTGGCCGGTGCGCGAGGGGCGCCAGGCCTCGGCCGAATGGCCGAGATCGGCAAGGGCCGCGACGGCGCTTTTCGACGCGTCTTCAAGCACTTCTTGGGTCAGCATGGCGCCGGAGGCGATGCCGGCGGTACGGACGTACTGCTTGCCATCGTCGCTCGTCGGAAAGCGGGCAACATCGGGGTAGAAGTGGAAATTATCCTCTGACCACAAGAGCTTGCCACCGCAGTGGGACCAGAGGTGCACCACCGGGGACCAGCCGCCCGACATGGCGACGACCTCGCAGGGGATTGTCTCGAGCACGGCGCCCTCGCCTGCCTGGGCACA
Organism: uncultured Oceanicola sp.; assembly: GCA_964454145.1. Classification (GTDB taxonomy): domain Bacteria; phylum Pseudomonadota; class Alphaproteobacteria; order Rhodobacterales; family Rhodobacteraceae; genus Vannielia. The sequence goes on from CAYVQK010000154.1 coordinate 6,511, forward strand.
AATATCCACCGATTTCAGACGCTTGCCGCGCATTCCTACAGCAGAGATCGCCTTGCCTGATTCGACCCTGATACCAGCCTGGCGACAGGCTTGGGCCAAAGCCCCCTCCGCAGAGGGTCGCGCGTCGAGAATGCAGGCCACGGTGAGCCCCGCTTCCTTGACGGCCAGCGCGGTGCGATAGGCGTCGTCGTTGTTGGTCACGACCACCACGCGGTCGCCCGGGGAGACGCCGTAGTTCACGATGTAGTCGCGCACGGCAGAGGCCAGCATCACGCCCGGACGGTCGTTGCCGGGGAAGCTCAGGGGCCGCTCCAGTGCGCCGGTCGCGGTGATGATCTGGCCCGCGCGGATGCGCCAGAGCCGGTGCCGGGGGCCGGCGGTGCCTGGCATGTGATCGGTGCAGCGCTCATAGGCCAGCGCATATCCGTGGTCGTAGACACCGGATCCCATGCAGCGGGTGCGCAGGGTGACATTCGGTGCGTTCTCAAGAGCTTCGACAGCCTTCTTCACCCACGCATCGGCGGGCTCGCCCTCGATCTCCGCGCCGTCCACCGGCGCGCGGCCGCCCCAATGCGCCTCCTGCTCCAGCAGCAGCACCTTTGCGCCGGTGCCTGCCGCCGTAAGGGCTGCCTGCAACCCGGCGATGCCGCCGCCGACAATCAGAAGGTCGGTGTGGACGAAGACGTGCTCATAGCGGTCCGGGTCGCCCGGGTTCGACGGTTTGCCCAAGCCCGCGGACTTGCGGATGAAGGGCTCGAAAACGTGCTTCCACGCGGCACGGGGGGCCATGAAGGTCTTGTAGTAGAAGCCCGCGGGGAGGAAGCGGGAGAGCGCGGAGTTGACCGCGCCCACGTCGAAATCGAGCGTCGGCCAGTGGTTCTGGCTGATGGCGGTGAGCCCGTCGAACAGCTCGGTGGTCGTCGCGCGCTGGTTCGGCTCGAAACGGGCGCCCTCGCCCAGGCCGATGAGCGCGTTGGGCTCCTCGGCGCCGGAAGCAACCACCCCGCGCGGGCGGTGGTACTTGAAGCTCCGGCCCATCACGACCTGGTCGTTGGCGAGCAGGGCTGCAGCGAGCGAATCTCCGGCAAAACCTTGATAAGACTTGCCATTGAAGGTGAAGCCGATGCGCTTGGAGCGGTCGATCAGGCGGCCGCCCCGGGGCAGACGGGTGCTCATTTCAGGGCCTCCGGAAACTTGGCGCGGATCTTCTCGAGGATGTCGGCGGGCGGTTCATGGGTTTGCGCGGGATAGGTGCCGAAGACCTCCAGCGTGGCAGTGTGGCGCGCGGCGAGAAACCACTTGCCGCAGCCCATCGCGTGCCGCCAGCGTTCCAGATGCACGCCCTTCGGGTTCTTCCGCAGAAAGAGGTAGCCCTCGAACTCCTCGTCGGTCGAGCCCGGGCCATACCGCTTGAGATGGGCCTCCCCCCCGGCCGAAAGCTCGGTCTCGGAGGCCTCGATGCCGCAATAGGGACAGGTGAATCTCAGCATAGGCGTTAACCTTGTTTGCGGAAATTGGAGGAAAGGTTAATCGCCGTTCTCGCGGCGATCTGTCGGGGAGCAACACCCCATGCACATGCCATGCACATCCCATGCATACGCACATGCGGCGCTTCGCCGAAAACGGGAGCGGTGAACAGGGCGCGCGTTGCTCGCGCAGACACAAGAATGGCCGCACCCCGAGGGAAGGGCACGGCCATGTCCTGAGTGGTGGCTTCCGCCCCCGAGAGGGCGGGCCGGGTCGTCTTAGTTGGCGGGAGCTTCTTCCACCGGGGCAGCTTCGCCGGCGGGAGCGGCTTCCTCGGCCGGAGCGGCAGCGCCGTCATCGGCAGGGGCGGCAGCGCCATCGTCGGCCGGAGCGGTCTCCATGGCAGCGCCACCTTCCGGCGCGGTGTTCTCGATGGTGACGGCAGCATCACCGCCCTCGGCCGGAACGGTCGTGACGGAACTGTCCATGTCGCCGCCGGCGAGGAACCAGGCGATGATGGCAACGGCCACGACGAGGCCGCCGATGATGAAGGCGATGGTGCCGGTGCCGGAGCTTTCGCGCACGGGTTCACGGGGCACGTGGGTGTGGGTCGAATGGTCTTCGTACTGGGCCATGATGGGCCTCCTTTGCGATCTGTCTCCAATCGGCGCGCAGCAGCGCACGCCGCGATTGGGGAGAGAACGGCGCAGGAAGCCGGTTGGTTCCCGACGCGGGAGCCGGTGAGCAGAAGTTTGCCAAGGGGCATCAGTGGGCCACCCCGGCCGCGACGCTTTCGTCGATGAAGCGGCCCTCGCGGAAGCGGTCGAGGCCGAACTCCGCGGTGAGGGACGAGTGGCCGGTGGCCATCAGCTCGGCGAAGCCCCAGCCGGAGCCTGGAATGGCCTTGAAGCCCCCCGTTCCCCAGCCGCAGTTGATGAAGATGCCGTCCACTGGGGTCTTCGACAGGATCGGGGAACGATCGCCGGTCATGTCGACGATGCCGCCCCACTGGCGCAGCATCTTCAGCCGCGAAA
>CAYVQK010000155.1:0-8964 GCA_964454145.1 uncultured Oceanicola sp.
GTTCCACGAACAGGCCGAGGGCCTGAAGGAGGGCGGCGCCGACGTGCTTTGGGTCGAGACGATCTCCGCCCCCGAAGAGTATCGCGCCGCCGCCGAGGCCTGCGGGCTGGCCGGCATGCCCTGGGTGGGCACCATGAGCTTCGACACCGCGGGTCGGACCATGATGGGCGTCACCTCTGCCGACATGGTGAAGATGGTCACCAAGCTGCCGCATCCGCCGCTCGCCTTCGGCGCCAACTGCGGCGTCGGCGCCTCCGACCTGCTGCGCACCGTGAAGGGCTTCCTCGCCGAGGGGCCGGAACTGCCGGTGGTGGCCAAGGGCAACGCGGGCATCCCGAAATACGTCGACGGCCACATCCACTACAACGGCACGCCGGAGCTGATGGCGGATTATGCCTGCATGGCCCGCGACATGGGTGCCCGGATCATCGGCGGCTGCTGCGGCACCACGCCCGAGCACCTCGCCGCCATGCGCGAGGCGCTCGACAACCGCCCCGCCGCCCCCGCGCCGACACTGGAGCAGATCGCCGAACACCTCGGCGGCTTCTCCTCGGCCAGCGACGGCACGGGCGACGATCCGTCCCCCGAGCGCCAGCGCCGCGGCCGCCGCAGGAGCTGAGCCAGCGACCCCACCTGCTCAGGCCAGCGCCTTGCGGTGGATCCAGACCTTGAGCGGAAAGGGCGCATCGGGCGTCGCGCCCGCAACCTCGGTCAGCGCCGTCTCCGCCCGCGTCCAGCCCTCGCGGCTGTAGAAGCGGCTGGCCCGCTCATTCCCGATCGCACAGGCCAGCCAGGCTTGCGGCACGCCCGTGGCCGCGATCCGTGCCTCGGCGTCGCGCAGAAGCGCCGCGGCCAGTCCACTGCCGCGCGCGTCGGGCGCAAGATAGAACTGCTCGAGTTCCGCGCCGTGGCAGAGGTGGAAACCGAGCGGCGCCCCCTCGGGCCCCGCGACCCGCAGCGCATCGCGGGCCAGCGCGGCACGCGCCGTCAGATGCTCCAGCGTGCGGATCGCGACCAGTTCGGGGGGGAGCAGGTGCCCGTGGGCCTCGTGCCAGGCTGCGTGCCACAGCGCCGCGAGCGCATGCAGATCGGCCTCCCGGGCGGGTCTGACGGGCCAGTCCGCCATGGTCAGCCGAAGAGGTCGAGCTGGTCGCCCGGCTTGGGCGGCACACGGAACAGGTCGCACCGCAAGGGGGGCAGATTCCGCTTCAATCCCAGCCGCTTGCAGGCCACCTCGAAGCGGTGCGACAGCAGCGCCGCATGGGTGCCCTGCCCCTTCATCCGTCGGCCCCACTCCGGGTCGTAGTCGCGCCCGCCGTGCATCTCGCGCACCCGCGCCATCACCCGGGCGGCGCGGTCGGGCACATGGGCCTCGAGCCAGTCGCGGAACAGGGGCGATACCTCGCGCGGCAGGCGCAGCACGATGTAGCTCGCCGCCACCGCGCCGGCATCGCGGGCAGCCTCCAGGATCTTCTCCATCTCGTGGTCGGTGAGGCCCGGGATCATCGGCGAGGCCATCACGCGCACCTGCACACCCGCGCCGGCCAGACGCTCGATCATCTTGAGCCGCCGCGCCGGCGACGGCACCCGGGGCTCCATCTTGCGCGCGAGGTCGGCGTTCAGCGTGGTGATCGACACGCCCACCCGCGCCAGCCCCTCCCAGCCCATGTCGCCCAGGATGTCGAGATCGCGCTCGATCAGGCTGCCCTTGGTGACGATGCCGACGGGGTGGTTGTGGGCGCGCAGCACCTCGAGCAGCCGGCGGGTGATGCGATGGCTGCGCTCGATCGGCTGGTATGGGTCGGTGTTGGTGCCCATGGCAATGGGCGCCACCTCGTAGCGCGGATTGGCCAGCTCCGCCGCCAGCCGCTCCGGCGCGCCGGGCTTGGCCACCAGCCGGGTCTCGAAATCGAGCCCCGGCGAGAACCCGAGGTAGGCATGGGTGGGCCGTGCGAAGCAGTAGATGCAGCCATGCTCGCAGCCCCGGTAGGCATTGATGGAGCGATCGAACGACAGGTCGGGCGAGCTGTTGCGGGTGATGATCCGGCGCGGCGTTTCCAGCGCAACCTCGGTGCGCAGCGGCGGCAGCTCGGCTTCCGCGCCGCTCTCCCAGCCGTCATCCACCCGCTCCACCGCGTAGGGATCAAACCGGTTGGCCACGTTCGACAGCGCCGCGCGCCCCCGCCGCCGATGTTCAGATACGGCCCAGCCGGCCGCCGATGCGTCTTCAAATCCCATGGTCGCACCTCGCTCGATGGTCCACATATAGAACATATAGGGAACATTTGAAAGAAGCACATGACGTTCATGACTATTTTTCGCGCCACACCCGGGCAAATCACCGCTATAAGTCGGCAAATGCGCGCGCCATGTCGGAAATCGGAAAGTCCATGCAGGACAATCTGGCAATGGCTCGGTACAGAAACCGCACCGGCCCCGCGCGGGCCACACAAAGGAAACGCCCATGTCTGCGGATGACGAAGACGACATCATCCTGTCCGAACTTTCCGACGAGGATCTGACCGCCCAGATGCACGATGACCTCTACGATGGCCTCAAGGAGGAGATCGAGGAGGGCGTGAACATCCTGCTGGAGCGCGGCTGGACTCCTTACGACATCCTCACCAAGGCCCTCGTGTCGGGGATGAAGGTGGTGGGCGACGACTTCCGCGACGGCATCCTCTTCGTGCCCGAAGTGCTCCTGGCCGCCAACGCTATGAAGGCCGGCATGGCGATTCTGAAGCCGCTGCTGGTGGAAACCGGCGCGCCCCGCATGGGCAAGATGGTCATCGGCACCGTGAAGGGCGACATCCACGACATCGGCAAGAACCTCGTCAGCATGATGATGGAAGGCGCCGGATTCGAGGTGGTCGACCTCGGCATCAACAACCCGGTCGAGAAGTATCTCGACGCGCTGAAGGCCGAGGAGGCCGACATTCTCGGCATGTCCGCGCTGCTCACCACCACCATGCCCTACATGAAGGTGGTGATCGACGCGCTGGTGGAGCAGGGCCTGCGCGACGATTACATCGTTCTGGTCGGCGGCGCGCCGCTGAACGAGGAGTTCGGCCGGGCGATCGGCGCCGATGCCTATTGCCGCGATGCTGCCGTGGCGGTGGAAACGGCCAAGCAGTTCATCGCCCGCAAGCACAACCAGATGGCGGGCTGAAGGCCGGTGCCGCCCTACCCGGGCGGCATCAGGAAGGCCTCGACATGCGCGGCCAGCGCCTTGCCCGGGTGGGTCTTCCTTCCGGGCCGGGCGACATGGCGGGCCATGGCCTGCATGGTGAGCGCGCGGATGCCCTCGGCCATGACCTTCGGCGGCAGATCCGTGCGGAACGGCGGCGCGCCGAAGAGGCCGCCAAACCAGCCGGTCAGGATGATGTCGAGCCGCGCCATGGCATCTGCGATGGGCCCGTCGGCAAGGGAGGCACGTTGAACCAGGTCGAAGACATAGCGCTCGCAGGTGAGCAGCTCGATCAGCGGGCCGAGTGTGGTGGCAAGGCCCTTGGCACTGGCCGGTCGCCGTGCGGTCTGCAGCGCGTCGAGCAGGCGGGTGATGCGCAACGCCACCAGCCGCTCCATCAGCACGTCCTTGTCCGCGAAATGGGTGAAGAAGGTGCCCTTGGCCACGCCCGCGGCCTTCACCACCTGCTCCACCCGCAGGCCGGAAAAGCCCTCGCGGGCCACGATGGCCTCGGCGGCGGCAAGCAGGTTGGCACGGGTGGCGCGGGCGCGGCGTTGGACGGGTTCTGTCATGCCGTCGTGGTGGCGCGAAATCTGACCGCGGTCAATTCGAAAGCGCGAGGTGCGGCATGAAGCTCCCGAGCGACCGCAAGCTCACCGAAGACGGGCTGGCACCCGAGGGCAAGGGCGAGTTGCTGCTCATCGCCTGCGGGGCGCTGGCGCGCGAGATCCTCGCCCTCATCGAGGCCAACGGCTGGACCCACATGGCGCTCACCTGCCTGCCCGCGATTCTGCACAACCGCCCCGAGGCCATCCCCGATGCGGTTGAGGCGGCGGTGAACAGGCACCGCGACGCCTTCGAGCGGATCTACGTGGTCTATGCCGATTGCGGCACCGGCGGGCTGCTCGAGGCGCGCTGCAAGGCGCTCGGAGTCGAGATGGTGCCAGGCCCGCATTGCTACAGCTTCTTCGAGGGAAACGCCGTCTTCGCCGCCCATGACGACGAGATCACCGCCTTCTACCTCACCGACTTCCTCGTGCGGCAGTTCGATGCCTTCGTGACGAAGCCGCTGAAGTTCGACGTGCACCCGGAGCTGAAGGAGATCTACTTCGGCAACTACGACAAACTCGTGTACCAGGCACAGACGGACGATCCGGCGCTGACGGAGTTGGCGAAGAAACATGCCGAGACATTAGGGCTGGCCTTCGAGCGGCGGTTTACGGGGTATGGCGACCTTGAGGTGGCGCTGGCAAGGGCGTGAAAGCGGTAGCCCCCTACAACGCCATGTCGTCCCGGTGGATCAGCGCCGCGCGCCCCGGATAACCCAGCAGCGCCTCGATCTCCTCCGAGCGGTGCCCGGCGATCACGCCGGCCTCGGTTGCGGTGTAGCGCACCAGCCCCTGCCCGAGGTGCCCGTCGGGCCCCACGATCTCCACCGGGTCGCCGCGCTGGAAGGCCCCTTCCACCCCGCGCACGCCGGCGGGCAGCAGCGACTTGCCGGCGAGGAGCGCCTTCGCGGCGCCGGCATCCACCCGCACCGTACCGCGCGGCTTCATCGAGCCGATCCAGCCCTTGCGGGCGGCCTGCGGGGTGGTCTGGGCGGTGAACCAGGTGGCATTTGCCCCCTCGGCCAACCGTTGCAGCGGGTTCAGCGCGAAACCGTGGGTGATCGCCATGGCGCAGCCGGCCTGCGTCGCCGTGCGCGCGGCCATGAGCTTGGTCTTCATCCCGCCCCGCGAGAGGCCAGAGCCCGCATCGCCCGCCATCGCCTCGATCTCGGGCGTGATCTCTTCCACCACCTCGAAGCGGGTGGCATGCGGGTCGGTCGAGGGGTTGCCGGTGTAGAGGCCGTCGACATCCGACAGGAGCACCAGGGTGTCGGCACCCACCGTCACCGCCACCTGGGCGGCGAGGCGGTCGTTGTCGCCGAAACGGATCTCATCCGTCGCCACGGTGTCGTTCTCGTTCACGATGGGCAGCACGCCGAGCGAGAGCAGGGTCTCCAGCGTCGCGCGGGTGTTGAGGTAGCGCCGCCGCGAAGCGCTGTCTTCCAGCGTCAGCAGAACCTGCGCGGCCTTCATCCCATGCGGCGCAAGCACCTCCTCATAGGCCCGCGCCAGCCGGATCTGGCCAACAGCGGCGGCGGCCTGGCTCTGCTCCAGCGGCAGCTCGGCCACGCCGAGGCCGAGCACGCCGCGCCCCAGCGCGATGGAGCCTGAAGACACCAGAAGCACCTCGCAGCCCCTTGCCCGCAGCGCCGCGATATCTTCGGCCAGGGCCACCAGCCAGTCCTGCCGCAATGCGCCCGTGGTCCGGTCGACCAGCAGGGCCGACCCGATCTTGACGACAAGCCGCCGCGCCGCGCTCAGGGTTGCCACGGTGCGTCCTCGTCGTCCTCCGCGGCCTCGGCCTTGCGGGCGCGTCGGATCTGCGCGTGAACCGCGCGCAGCACCTCGGGGATGCCCTCGCCCGCCACGCCGGAAATCTGGAACGGCCGCTGGCCAGCGGCTTCCTGCAGCTCCGCCTGCTTCTCGGCGCGCTCCTCGGGCGTCAGCGCATCGACCTTGTTCAGCGCCAGCACCCGCGGCTTCTCGGCCAGGTGACCGCCGTACATCTCGAGTTCGTGGATGATGGTGCGATAGTCGCCCGCCACATCCTCGGAGGTGCCATCGACCAGGTGCAGCAGCACCGCGCAGCGCTCGACATGGCCGAGGAAGCGGTCGCCGATCCCCCTGCCCTCATGCGCGCCCTCGATCAGCCCCGGGATGTCGGCCATGACGAACTCGTGCCCGTCGATCCCCACCACCCCGAGGTTGGGGTGCAGCGTGGTGAAGGGATAATCGGCGATCTTGGGCCGGGCGTTTGAGGTGGCAGCGAGAAACGTGCTCTTGCCCGCATTGGGCAGGCCCAGCAGGCCCGCATCGGCAATCAGCTTCAGCCGCAGCCAGATCGTGCGTTCCACCGCCGGCTGGCCGGGGTTGGCGCGGCGCGGCGCCTGGTTGGTTGAGCTCTTGAAGTGCAGGTTGCCGAAGCCGCCGTTGCCGCCCTTGGCGAGCACCACGCGCTGCCCCTCCTCGGTGAGGTCGGCGATCACCGTCTCCTCGTCTTCCTCGAGGATCTCGGTCCCCACCGGCACCTTGAGAATGATGTCCGGGCCGTTGGCGCCGGTGCGCTGGTTGCCCATGCCGGGCTGGCCGTTCTTGGCGAAGAAATGCTGCTGGTAGCGGAAGTCGATCAGCGTGTTGAGATTGTTCACCGCCTCGGCGATCACGTCGCCGCCGTCGCCGCCATCGCCGCCGTTCGGCCCCCCGAACTCGATGAACTTCTCCTTGCGGAACGACACGCAGCCGTTTCCACCCGCGCCGGAGCGAATGTAAACCTTTGCGAGATCTAGGAATTGCATGGTGCGGCCTCGAATGCGTTTCGGCTCAGGCGATATAGGGTCACGGGCGCAGGCTCAAGCCTCAGCGGGTTGCGATGGGTGCCACGGCCGGTTTCGGAGAAGCCCAACTTGCGCAGGATCCGGCCCGAGGCGGGGTTGTCGTCGAAATGGTCGGCACTGATCGCGGCGAGGCCGAAGCGCGGGAAGGCCCAGTCGATGAAGGCGCGGGCGGCCTCGGTGGCATAGCCCCGCCCTGCGCGGTCGCCAGCGATGAAGTACATCATCGTCTCGGGCGGCTCCGACAGGCCGATCACACCCACCAGCACGCGCCCCTCACGTTCCCGGATGGCGAGGCGAAATCCCGGGCGGCCCTCGTAGCGCGCAGCGGCGATCCAGCGTTCCGCCTCGGTCACCGGCCAGGGCGCCTGGAAGCTCAGCATCATCCGCGCCACCTCGGGCACGCCGCCGATCTCGGCCAGGCGCGGCGCGTCGGCCTTGGTCAGCGGGCCAAGGGTGAGCCGCTCGGTCGCTATCTCGAGCCGCTCGCCCTGCATGGCTCAGCCGAATTTCTTCAGGTAGGTCCAGGTGGGCACGGTGCCGCCACGGCTGACGGAATAGGCCTCGGCATCGCCGAGATACTCGAAACCCGCATTGGTCAGCACCCGCGCAGAGGCCGGGTTGTCCTGGAAGACCTCGGCGAAGAGCGTGTCGGAACCCTGCGGATTGGCCTCGATCATGGCCGCCACGGCCTCGGAGGCGATCCCGGTGTTCCACATCGCGGGCGCGACCCAGTAGCGGATCTCGCTCTGCTTGCGGCCGGTCTCGCCTTCCATGCGCGCCAGCGCGACGATGCCCACCAGCTCGCCCATCCCGGCGGCGGTGCCGTCGATCGCCCAGACATCCTCGCGCCGGCCCTCGGCATGGGAGCCGCGGATGAAGGCCTCGGCCGTGCCGGGCGGCAGCGGGTGCGGAAGGTGGCGGGTCGCGCGGGCCACGCGCTCGTCGCTGGCATAGAGCGTGATCAGACCCGCGTCGCTGGCCTGCAGCGGCCGCAGGGTCACGCGCTCGGCGGCTATGACGGGCTGCCCGGAAATCCGGTCCTGTTGCATTCTACGTTACTCCTCCGGTTTGCCGGTCTCCCGGCAGGCGGTCCGGGCCCCCTCTCCCTCGCCGCCGGGCCAATCATGGCCCTGAAACGCAACGGGGGGGAGCGGCCCTTGCCGTCCCCCCCGAAAATGTGATTTCGCTTCGGGTCCGGCTTACTCAGCGGCCTCCGCCACCGGGAGAACCGAAATGAAGGTGCGGCCCTTGAGGCCCTTGTGGAACTTCACGTTGCCTTCTTCGGTCGCGAAGATGGTGTGATCGCGGCCGATGCCAACGCCCTCGCCCGGCCACCACTTGGTGCCGCGCTGACGCACGATGATGTTGCCGGGGATGACGGCTTCGCCACCGAACTTCTTCACGCCGAGGCGACGGCCAACGGAGTCGCGGCCGTTACGGGAGGAGCCGCCTGCTTTCTTGTGTGCCATGGGTCGTTCTCCTTACTTCGCGGCCAGTTCTTTGGCCTGTTCGATCCAGCCTTCGCGCTCGATGCGGCCCTTGAACGAGAGCTTCTCGTCCATCTCGGCCACGTCGGCGTCGGTCCAGGCGGCGATCTGCGCGAAAGTGGTCACGCCAGCTTCGTGCAGCTTCTTCTCCAGCGCCGGGCCGACACCCGAGAGCTGCTTGAGGTCATCGCCACCCTCGGCCTTGGCGGCCTTCTTGGGAGCGGCTTTCTTTTCCTCGGCCTTGGGGGCCTCTTCCTTCTTGGCGGCGGCCTTCTTCGGCGCTTCCTTCACGGCGGCGGCGATCGCGGCACCCGAGACGGAGCCGGCACCGATGGCGGCCTTCACGCCGGTCTTGTCGGCGCCCTTCTCCAGGATCTCGGTCACGCGCAGCAGGGTGAGCTGCTGGCGGTGGCCCTTGGTCCGCTGGGAGCTGTGCTTCCGGCGGCGCTTGACGAAGTGGATGACCTTCTCGCCCTTGATCTGGTCGATCACCTCGGCCTGCACGGCGGCACCGTCGACCATCGGGGAACCGATGGTGGAGCCGACCATGAGAATCTCGTTGAACTGGACGGTCTCACCCGCCTCCGCGGCCAGCTTCTCGACCCGCAGCACGTCGCCGCTGGTCACCTTGTACTGCTTGCCGCCGGTTTTCATAACCGCAAACATGTTGCTTTCCTTACATCTTTCGCGTTCCTGCGGTCCCCCGAGCGGGGCGTTGCCAGCCTTGCGGCCACCTCGAACAGCGTGCCCTTCACATGGGCCTTGTTACGTCCGTTTTCCACCCGGTCGCGGGTAGAGCGCGGCTTATCGGGTGGAAAGCCCTTTGTGTCAAGGGGGTTTGGCCCTGT
>CAYVQK010000156.1:0-8922 GCA_964454145.1 uncultured Oceanicola sp.
CGGCGCTGCCGTGGGCGCGTCGCGCGCCGCGGTCGACTCGGGCTTCGCGCCGAACGACTGGCAAGTGGGCCAGACCGGCAAGGTCGTGGCGCCCGAGCTCTACGTCGCCGTGGGGATCTCGGGTGCCATCCAGCACCTCGCCGGCATGAAGGACAGCAAGGTGATCGTGGCAATCAACAAGGACGAAGAGGCGCCGATCTTCCAGGTGGCCGACTACGGGCTGGTGGCCGACCTCTTCACCGCCGTCCCCGAGCTGATCGAAAAGCTCTGAGCCGAGCCCTGCGCCGGAACACGAAGGCCCGCCCCAACCGGCGGGCCTTCTGCATTATCTGGCCAGCTGCGCGATGACGGGCGAGAGCGCCGCGGCGATTTCCGCATGCACGGGTGGTCCAGGCATCTCTGCCGCGACGGGCGCTTCCATGGCGGTGTAGACCATGCCCTCGGTCCCCGCGCCCCAAGCGGCGGCCGTAGGCGTGACCTCGATTACATCGGTAAGCTGTGGGTGCAGTAGCCCCACCATCTCCTCGTCCACGAAGAGCGGGTCGTTGCCAAGGCAGTCATGCGCTTCGTCGCGGCAGCGCTCCCGCTCGTCGCGCACCCAGAGGAGCACGACCTTGCCGGAGATCTTGGCAAGCATGGTCTGCATGCGCGCGACCCAGGCGGCCTTGAGCTCTTCGACCACCATATCATACTTCTCTTCGCTCACGCGATGGAGGGTGGCGAGCATGTGCCGAGTGAAGTTGAACTCGGTGAAATCCACCTCGCGGAACACCGTCTTCATCAGGCTGGATGCCCGCAGAAAACGGTCATTCCGGCGCGGATGCACGGCGTAGAAGCGGTTGGACATGTTCTGGGCCCCCATCACCTGCACCACTGTCACGGTGGCGCGCGAGGCGGCGTCGATCAGGGTTGGGTCGTTCACATAGAGGTCGGCGCCGGCGTTGAGGCATCCGAAATTGACGCAGCGCTTGCCCGTGAGGTCTTCCACGAGCGCCGGAAACGGAAGCTCAACGAATTTGCCATAGGTCTCGTTGCCGCCGAAGAAGGCCACGTATCTGCCCTCAAGCCTGCGACGCGGGCCGCGGAACAGCAGACGCGATTTGCCGTATCGGCAATGCAGATAATCCAGCGCACTCTGACCCGATGCATCGAAGGTCATACCACCACCTCACAGAAATTTTCTTCACCCACGGGCGACACTGGCGGAAGGCCGTTTCGATTTCGCTAAAGTTTCGAATTGAAGGGATATTTCTTTGGCCACCGGGCCTTGCTGCGGCTGCACCTGCCCCCTAATCTCGCCGCAACAAGCCAAGCGGGGTGCACTTCATGGATATCCAGACCATCGGCGTCGTCGGCGCAGGACAGATGGGCAACGGCATCGCTCATGTGCTCGCCCTCGCCGGTTACGACGTGAAGCTGAACGATATCAAGCAGGATGCGATCGACAAGGCGATAGAGACGATCCGCAAGAACATGGATCGCCAGGTCAGCCGCGAGAAGATCACCGCCGCCGAACGTGACGAGGCTCTGGCGCGTATATCCTCCACCCTCACGCTGACCGACCTGGGCCCCTCCGATCTCATCATCGAGGCCGCGACCGAGCGGGAAACGGTGAAGACCGCGATCTTCGAAGACCTCGTGCCGCACCTCAAGCCGCATACGATCCTGTCGTCGAACACCTCTTCGATCTCGATCACCCGGCTTGCCTCGCGCACGGACCGGCCGGAAAAGTTCATGGGGTTCCACTTCATGAACCCGGTCCCGGTGATGCAGCTGGTGGAGCTGATCCGCGGCATTGCCACCGATGACGCGACCTACAAGGCCTGTGCCAAGGTGGTGGAGAAGCTGGGCAAGACGGCCTCCTCGGCCGAGGATTTCCCGGCCTTCATCGTCAACCGCATCCTGATGCCGATGATCAACGAGGCGGTCTACGTGCTCTACGAGGGTGTGGGCAACGTAAAGTCCATCGACATGGCGATGAAGCTCGGTGCCAACCACCCGATGGGGCCGCTGGAACTGGCCGATTTCATCGGTCTCGACACCTGCCTGGCCATCATGAACGTGCTGCACGACGGGCTGGCTGACACCAAGTATCGCCCCTGCCCGCTTCTGACGAAGTATGTCGAGGCCGGATGGCTCGGCCGCAAGACCCAGCGTGGCTTCTATGATTATCGCGGCGAGGAGCCGGTGCCGACCCGGTAGACCCCGGGCTCAGTCGCCCGGCTTCAACTCGAGAGTACGGGCTCGCAGCCAGGCGATGAAACCGCGAGGATTGTCGGCACGCGGGTCGATCTCATCACGTCCGATGACCTCTCCAACGACCGGCGCCTGCGGCTTGTTCAGCGCGTGGCGCACCTCGTAGAGCAGCAGGCTCTGTCGTAGCACGGCCGAGAGCTTGTTGGCGATCTGGTACCAGCGGCTGTTCTGCCCTTGGAAATAGATCGGCAGCACCTGGGCCTCGGAGCGAAGTACCATCTTCGCGGTGAAGGCATGCCACTCCTTCTCGATCGCGGGGCCTAACCAGGTCTTGGCCGAGGCCACCTCGCCCGCCGGAAAGAGCACGACGCAGCCGCCCTGCTTGAGGTGCTCCATGGCCTTCTTTCGCATCTCGAGGTTCCGCTCCAGCGCGTCGGGCTCGTGTGGGAACGGCACGGGGATCATGAAGTCGTCGATCTCGGCCACGCCGGTGAGGAGCGAGCGGGTCAGGATCTTGTAGTCGGTGCGGCGGCGCCCGATGAGTTCGGCCAGGACCATGCCGTCGACCAGCCCGTGGGGATGGTTGGCCACGATGACCAGCGGCCCCCTTTCGGGGATATTTTCGATCTGCTCCTGCGGAGTCACCAGGTCGATCCCCATGACGCCGAGCGCCTGGGCCCAAAAGCCTTGGCCATGCGGCACGCCCATCGCCTCGAAGCGGCGGATCAGCCGCAGCAGCCGCAACTTGGCCGTGGCCCATTCCATCACGCGGATGAAATTGGCCTGGAGCGGATTGGGGAAGGTGTTGGCGTAGCTCAGGCGGCGACGGTCGTAGGGCACATCGTTCAGCGCCTCCGACTCCGGCTGCGTCGCCGGCGCGCCGATAGGCAAGTCAAGGCCACGACGCGGGCGTCGCAGGTTCATCGTCTTGGCCTGGTAACTTTCCACCAAGAGGGCCGTGCCTCCCTGCTCTCGTCTCTCAGATGCCTTCGCCGAACTTGTCGGCCACCAGCTCTGCAAGGGCGGTCGCCAGCTCTTCGGCCTGGGCGCCGCGGGTTTCGACCTCAATAAAGCTTCCCTTGGACGCTGCCAACATCAAAAGCCCCATGATGCTGTCGCCACCGGCGCTCAGCCCGTCCTTTGACACTTCGGCCTCGGCGTCGAACTGTTCGACCATTTCGACGAACTTCGCCGACGCGCGGGCGTGCAGCCCTTTTTCGTTCACGATTTCCAGACGTTGCACCGGCATCCCCACTCCGCGTCAGACGACACCGCCGTCATAGCTGTTTATGTACTTGCGTCCAGCGGCCATTGCACAATTCACCGCATCCTCCACCTTCAGGTGGCGGGATTTCGCAAGCTTCACCAGCATGGGAAGGTTGGCCCCGTAGAGAATCTTCCGGTCATCCGGGCGACAGGCCAGCAGGGAAAGGTTGGACGGGGAGCCGCCGAACATGTCGGTAACGACGACGACGCCCGAGCCGTCATCCACCGCATCGGCGGCCTCGCAAATCTCTGTCTGCTTCTTCGACCTGTCACAATCCGCCGCTATGGTGATGGCACGGATGCCGTCCTGCCGGCCCACAACATGCTCCACGGCGGCGAGGTACTCCCTTGCCAGCCCGCCATGCGCCACAATCACGATCCCGATCAAGCC
Source organism: uncultured Oceanicola sp. (assembly GCA_964454145.1). GTDB lineage: Bacteria > Pseudomonadota > Alphaproteobacteria > Rhodobacterales > Rhodobacteraceae > Vannielia. Next base: position 3,854 of record CAYVQK010000156.1, read on the forward strand.
TTATTCCCCAAAGCCGCGGCGGACGGCTCCGCCGCCCGTGCCCCAGCCCGCCGTTCGATTTCCCGATGCCGAATAGACACGCGCCATCCGGCACCTGCAAGCTCTTTCCCGAAGCGTTCCGTGAGGGCAACGGAACGGTGTTTTCCGCCGGTGCAGCCGAAGCCGATCGACAGATGGGATTTTCCTTCCTCTACAAAGGCGGGCAGGAGCATTTCCACAAGACCGCGCACGCGGTTGTGAAACTCCTCGAACCGCGGATCCGCCTCGACATGGGCCACGACAGCCGCATCGCGGCCATCCAGCGGTCGCAACTCCGGCTCCCAGTGCGGATTGTTTAGAAAGCGACAGTCGAACACCATGTCGAGCCCGTGGGGCAGCCCGCGCTTGTACGAGAAGCTCTGTAGCGAGACACCCAGCCGCGCGGTCGCCTCGAGTGCGAACAGGCGGGCGAGCTCTTCGCGGAGATCATGAATGGACAGATCGGATGTGTCGATCAGCACGTCGGCACGATCGCGGATGCCGGCGAGCAGGTCGAAATCGCGGCGTATCCCCTCCTCCGGGCTCTCCGAAGGGGCCAACGGGTGTCGGCGGCGGGTCTCGGAATAGCGGCGCAGCAGCACCTCGGGCTTGCAGTCGAGATAGAGCACCTCGTGGGCAACATCAGGGCGCGCATCGAGCTGCGCCATGAGGTCCAGCAGGTGAGGCGGATCGAACTCGCGGTTGCGGCTGTCGATCCCGAGGGCCAGAGCACCGCCCCGCGGCTGGCCTTCGAGGAGCCGGGGGATCAGCGAAATCGGCAGGTTGTCGATCGCCTCGTATCCGAGGTCTTCCAGCACCCGCACCGCCGAACTGCGTCCTGCGCCCGCCGGCCCGGTCACGAGGACCAGCCTTTGCACCGCCACGCCGTGTGGCAATGCGGGGTCGTCAGGCAGAGTTTGAATGTCGTCAGTCATGCGTCGGGTCGTTGGGGTGCTGTCGGCTGGCGCTTGTCATCAGGAGCACCACGGCTGCCGGAAATTGCGCCCCTGCCGCACGGTGAAGCAAGGGCAGACTGCATCCGAAGAGCAGAATCTCGCGCGGTGGAGGCAGCCTGTCACGCTCTTCGCGGCCAGCGTCTATCACGAGGGCGATTTCTGCATGAGAGATGGACGGAACCGTGAGCAGGCCCACGCCGCGGCATTCGATCCGCCCTTCGAAGCCAGGACGGGGCCGCGCCGTCAGGATACCACCATCGCCCGAGAGCATCACACGGTCGTCGCCTACGAGGGCGGCGCCGCGGGAGATCAGCTCCACTGCCAGCGCCGACTTGCCTGCGCCCGAAGGCCCGAGGATCAGCACGCCGCGGCCACCGAAAGCCACCGCCGTCGCATGGAAGAAATCGTCGTGGGTCTTGTCCTGCCCGGCCATCGGCTGGCGTGTCCTCCGGTTGCCTCCGCGCGGGCGGGGCGCTTGCGGCGTGGCGTCACACCGGCAGGCCGACCACGAAACGGGCGCCGAGCGGCTCGGAGGTGATGTCATCCTCGGTAGGCCGGATGTTTTCGGCCCAGATCACCCCGCCATGGGCTTCGACGATCTGCTTGGAGATCGCAAGGCCGAGGCCGGAGTGGTCGCCGAACTGCCCCTCGGGCCGCTCGGAGTAGAAACGGTTGAACACCTTTGTCAGCGCCTGCTCGGGGATGCCCGGGCCGGTATCCTCGACCACGACGAGCACCCTGTTCTCGCGGCGCCGGACCCAGACGCGCACGGCATCGCCCTCCTCGCAGAACGACAGCGCGTTGGTGATGAGATTCACGAAGACCTGCGCAAGACGGGCCTCTAGGCCGGTGATCCGGATCGGCTGCTTGGGAACATCGGTGATGAACTCCACGCCCTTCCGCTGCGCCTCGCCACCGAGGTACTCGGTGAGGTTGCACAGCATGTGCAGAAGGTCGAAGCTCTCTTCCTCTTCCTTGACCAACTCGCTGTCGAGCCGGGAGGCGTTGGAAATGTCCGATACGAGCCGATCAAGGCGGCGCACGTCATGTTCGATGACGTCGAGCAGCTTGCTGCGCTGGTCGTCCCGCTTTGCAACGCGGAGGGAACTCACGGCACTGCGGAGCGAAGCAAGGGGGTTCTTGATCTCGTGACTGACATCGGCCGCGAACTGCTCGTTCGCGTCGATCCGGTCGTAGAGCGCGGCAACCATGCCGCGCAGCGCACCCGACAGCCGGCCGATCTCATCCGGGCGACCTGTGAGATCGGGGATGCGGACGCGGGTCGGGCTCATCTTGTGGCCGCCGTTCTCGCGCCCGATCTCGGCGGCAGAGGCGAGGTCGGCGATGGGGTTGGCGATGGTGGAGGCGAGCAGCAGCGAGAGGCCGATGGAAACGAGGATGGCGATGACGAACATCTGCAGCACCTGCTCGCGCTCGGAGCGAACGAGCGTGTCAATCTCGCCCTGTGCCGAGGTGATGGCGACCACGCCGACCACCTGGTTGCCGGCGATTACCGGGGTCGCGACCGAGAAGATCGTGCCCCCTGCGGCATTCGAGCCGGTGCGCACCGTAGTGCGGCCCGTGGCGGCATCGTCGACCATCGCACGGGCGAGCCCTTCGGCATCGACGTCAGGAACATCGGTGTGTTGCGAGGAGAAGATCGACGACATGCCTTCCCAGATCGCGTTCAGGAAGTCGGTGATGACCGTTCTGCGCTCTTTCTGCGCCTGGGTCACGGCGCTGGCGGATTTGCTTCCGATGGTGGAGCCGAGGATGGTGTCTTCCGAGCCGAAGACGAACACCTCTACGCCCGAAGAAAGGTCCAGCCCGTCGACCACGGCCTGAATGTCGACGCCACTGGCGTCGAGCGCCACCGGATCGCCGCCGAGCTGCACCTCGAACACATCTGCGATGAGTTGCGCCTCGGCCTGAAGCCCGGCCTCGCGCTGCAGCGCAAGACTGTCGCGGAACGGGTTGAGGTAGAAGACGCCTGCCACCAGCAGCAGCAGGCCCAGAAGGTTGAAGGTGATGATCTTGCGGGCGAGCGGAGAGCGGTTGAGCGTCAGGAAGCCCCGACGCGCACGATTTTCACGCATGGCGAAGTCGGCGCTCTGGGGGCTTTCCCAGTCTTCGCCGAGGACGACATCCGCTTCATATGTCCGGCTTGTGTCCCGCACGGGGGCCACCTCCTGCCCGCGCCGCCCTATTCCTCGTTGTAGCGATAGCCGATACCATAGAGGGTCTCGATCGCCGAGAACTCATCATCCACCGACCGCATCTTCTTGCGCAGGCGCTTGATGTGGCTGTCGATGGTGCGGTCATCCACGTAGACCTGATCATCATAGGCCACGTCCATCAGCTGGTCGCGGCTCTTGACGAAGCCGGGGCGCTGGGCGCGGGCCTGGAGCAGAAGGACCTCGGTGACGGTCAGCGACACGTCCATCCCCTTCCAGCTCACGGCGTGGCGGAGCGGATCCATCACCAGTTCGCCGCGCACCATGACCTGCGCTGTCTCGGCCTCGGTCGGACCGTCGCCGGCGATCACCTCCTGGCGACGCAGAAGGGCGCGGATGCGCTCGACAAGCAGGCGCTGGGAGAAGGGCTTCTTCACGTAGTCGTCGGCCCCCATGCGAAGGCCCAAAACCTCGTCGATCTCGTCGTCCTTGGAGGTCAGGAAGATCACCGGCATGGTCGTCTTGGCACGGAGGCGCTGGAGCAGGTCCATCCCGTCCATCCGCGGCATCTTGATGTCGAGCACCGCCATGTCGGGGAGCTTCTTGTTGAAGGCGTCCAGCGCCGTCTGCCCGTCATTGTAGGTCTCGACCTCGAAGCCTTCGGCCTCCAGAGTCATCGAGACGGATGTAAGGATATTCCGATCGTCATCGACGAGGGCAATTCTCGACATGCCTGCATTCCTTATTGTTTGTGCTCGTAGCCTTGTTTTGCCTCAACATCCCGAATCGAACCTTTGGAATCAACAACTAAGTGCGAATCACAGGCACTTGCGGCCTCCAATGAACCGCAAAAGTGAGAACGAATGGCTAATTTGCATCACCTGAGCGCCGCATTTCGTACCCCTCGGCGGATGTTTGCGTTAAACTGCCGCTGGTTGCGCTAACGCCGCGCCTGCGCCGGTTCCTTTGCAAAAATGTCATGTTATAGGGGCGGCACTTCCCCCAGTTTGGGGAGAGGTTCCGGGCCATCACGGACCGGGACGGACTGCCAGATCAGAGCCTGCCTCAGGAGCAAGAGACAACGATGACCATCGGACGCGTCAACCCCGCCAAACGCTTGGAAGATCAAGGGATAAATGGCCTGGGGAACGTCTATTACAACCTCATCGAGCCGGCCATCATCGAAGAGGCCATCAAGCGCGGAGAGGGTGAACTGGGGATCGGCGGCGCGTTTCTGTGCTCCACCGGCAAGTTCACCGGCCGGTCGCCCAAGGACAAGCACGTGGTCCGCTCGGCGGCGACGGAGCAGACCATCTGGTGGGACAACAACGCGCCGATGTCGGAAGCTGGGTTCGACGCGCTCTACGCCGACATGCTCGAGCACATGAAGGGCCGCGACTACTTCGTGCAGGACCTCTTCGGCGGCGCCGATCCGGCCCAGCGGCTGGACGTGCGCATGGTCACCGAGCTGGCCTGGCACTCGCTCTTCATCCGCCACATGCTGCGCCGCCCGTCGCGCGAGGAGCTCGATACCTTCGAGCCCGAGTACACGATCATCAACTGCCCGAGCTTCCAAGCCGATCCGGCCAAGCACGACTGCCGCTCCGAGACGGTGATTGCGCTGAACCTCGACAAGAAGCTGATCCTGATCGGCGGCACGGAATACGCGGGCGAGAACAAGAAATCCGTGTTCACGCTGCTCAACTACCTTCTGCCCGAGCGCGGCATCATGCCGATGCACTGCTCGGCCAACCACGCGCAGGGCAACCCGGTGGATGCGGCCGTGTTCTTCGGTCTCTCCGGCACCGGCAAGACGACCCTCTCGGCCGACCCCAACCGCACGCTGATCGGGGATGACGAGCACGGCTGGTCGGATCGCGGCACCTTCAACCTCGAGGGCGGCTGCTATGCGAAGACCATC
>CAYVQK010000157.1:0-8893 GCA_964454145.1 uncultured Oceanicola sp.
CCGAGACCGAGAAGCCCTGGCCCAGCGGGTTGCCCATGGCGATCACCCAGTCGCCGACGCGGGCGGTGTTGCTGTCGCCGAAGGGCACGTAGGGCAGCGCCTCCTCGGGCTCGACCTTCAGCAGGGCGATGTCGGTGTTGGCGTCGGTGCCCACGACCTCGGCCACAAGCTCCTGGCCGGAGAAGAACTCGATGGTGATCTCGTCGGCACCCTCGATGACGTGGTTGTTCGTCACGATATAGCCGTCTTCGGAGATGACGAAGCCCGAACCCAGCGCCGAGCTGCGGCGCGGACGGTCGGGGTTGCCCTCGCGGTCGAGGAAATCACGGAAGAAATCCTCGAAGGGCGATCCCTCGGGCACCTGCGGCGTGGGGCCGGCGCGGCGCGAGACGGTGGTGGAGGTGGTGATATTCACCACCGAGGGGCTGATCTTTTCGGCGAGGTCGGCGAAGCTGCCGGGGATGGTGCGCGACTGCGCGTTCACCGCCTGGGCCGCCATCAGCGCGAGACCGAGGAGGAGGGCGAAGAGCCCGCGCAGGGCGATCCCGACGCGGCGGTCCTGCGCCAAAGGTGTTGCGATTGCCTGTGATGTCACTGATTGGTCTCCCTTGATCTTCGGGGCGGGAGGCCGGCGATCCGCTGGGCGGCGCCGGTCAGACGTCCCTTCTCTGCTGTCGACTTATTCCCAGATAGGGAGGCGGCAGCGCAACTCAATGCCTATCGCGGCGCGTCACTTGGACGTGAGGCTCGCGTCAGTCTTCGGCGCGGAGTGTCTCAGCCGGGCGGCCATGGCGCAAGGGGCAGCTTGGCCGAGCCGCGTGAAAACTCCTGTCATCCGCCGATCCAGGCCGCGGCCCAGAGCGAAAGCGCTCCGGCCGTGAGGGCCAGAAAGCCGATCGTGCGGCGGGCCTCCAGTGTCTGCGAGACCAGCCAGCGCAGGATGTCCTCGTAAAGCGAAGGGGCCAGTGCAAGCACCAGCCCCTCCACGATGCAGACGATGCCCAGCGCGTAGAGCGCCATGGCCATGGGTCAGTTCCCCGTCGTGTCTTCGGCGGGGGCCTCCTCGGCTGGCGCGTCCTCCGCAGGGGCGGCCTCTTCGGCGGGGGCCTGCTCGGCAGGCACCGGGGCGTCGGTGGAAGCATCGGTTTCGCCGGCCGGTTCGGTGGGCACCTCGAGGGTGTCCTCTTCGGAGGGGATTTCAACCGCCTCGGGCATGCCTTCGGTCACGGCCTCGGCCTCGCTCGCCGTCTCGGCGGCCGATTCCTCGGCGGCGCGAATGGCTGCCGCATTGGCCTCGCGCGCCGCCGCGGCGGCGGCCTCGTCGACCGGTGCGGGCGCCGCGCCGGCGGAGGAGCCGTCACTCCGCAGGTAGTTGAAGAACTCCGAGTCTGGGCTCATCACCATCGACGAGTTGGCGCCCTTCAGCGCGTTCTCGTAGGCGGTCAGCGAGCGGTAGAACTCGAAGAACTCCTGGTCCTGCCCGTAGGCCTCGGCGAAGATCCGGTTCCGCTCGGCGTCGGCCTGACCCTGGATGATCCGGGCGTCCCGGCGCGCCTCTGCGAGGATTTCCTCGTAGGTCCGGTCGGCGGAGGCGCGGACCCGCTGCGCGGCTTCCTGGCCGCGGGCACGCTCGTCGATGGCCTCGCGTTCGCGCTCGGCGATCATCCGTTGCAGCGTGGCGTCGAAGTTCTGCTCGGGCAGGTTGGTCTGCCGCAGCCGCACGTCGACCACCTCGATGCCCAGGGCATCGGCACGGTCGTTCACCCGGTTCTCGATCTCGTCCATCAGAAGGGTCCGCTCGGGCGAGAGGATGGTGTTGGAAGTCACGCCGTCATCGCCGAGCACGGCCCGAATCTGACCGTCGAGAATGTCGCTCAGCTGCTGCTCGCCGGCCCGTTCGTCACCGGCACCGAGGGCCTGGCGGAACTGCACGATGTCTTCGATGCGCCAGAGCACGAAGGCGTCGACCACGAGGCGCCGATCGTCGGCGGGGGTGACCTCGATCAGCGGGGTCTCGATGGAGAGGATCCGATCCTCGTAGCTGACCACGTCGTCGAGCAGCGGCATCTTGAGGTACCAGCCCGGCTCGGTACGGACCTGCTGGATCTGGCCGAAGCGCAGGACAAGGGCCTTCTCGCGCTCATCGACGATGAAGATCGACGACAGCAGCGCTGCCAGGACGATCGCGAGGACGGGAATGATGTAGGACGCGCGGCTCATCAGTTGCTCCCTCCGGTGCTGGAGGTGGTGGATCGGCGCAGCTCGTTCAGCGGCAGGTAGGGCACGACGCCCTGGCCGCCGGCTTCGCCGGTCTGGTTTTCGAGGATGATCTTGTCGACGTCACCCAGCACCTTCTCCATGGTTTCGAGATAGAGGCGCTTGCGGGTGACCTGCGGCGCGGCGCGATACTCTTCGAGCACCGACAGGAAGCGCGAGCTTTCACCGGTGGCGTCGTTCACCACGCGGGAGCGATAGGCCTCGCTCTCCTCGAGGATACGGGCGCCCTGACCGCGGGCGGCGGCGAGGCGACCGTTGGCGTAGGCGTCGGCCTGGCGTTCGACCTGGTCGCGCTCCTGCTCGGCGGCCTGCACGTCGCGGAAGGCGTCGATCACCGAGGTGGTCTTGGTCTGGCCGTTGATGTCGGTCACGCTGACCTGCTGCGACGGCGGGTCCACCTTGTTGAAGTTGACGCGGACCACGTTGATGCCGGTCTGCTGCTGGTCGAGGATCTGCTGGATCAGCTGATCCACCCGGGCTTCGATCTCGGCGCGGTCGCGGTTGAGGATCGGCGCCAGTTCGGACTGGGCGATCACTTCGCGCATGGCGGATTCGGCCACCGAGCGCACGGTGAGCTCGGGCGCCTGGAGCGAGAACAGGAAATCGGCCGCGTTCTTCACGTTCCACACCACCTGGAAGTCGATATCGACGATGTTCTCGTCGGTGGTGAGCATCAGGCCGTCGTTGCCCGAGGTGCCGCGGCGCACGCCGATATCCTCGGTGCGGTTGGTGGTGACGTCGATTACCTCGGCGGTCACCAGCGGCCAGGGCGCGAAGTTGAGGCCCTCGGTGCCGATGTTGGAGAACTCGCCGAGAAACAGCTCGACGGACTGCTGTTCGGGGCGGACGGTGTAGAAGCTGGAGAAAGCCCAGAGCAGCGCCGCCGCGCCGACGCCGATCAGCACCGTGCCGCGGGTGAGCCAGGGGGCACCACCGCCGCCGCCGGGGCCGCGGCCGCCGGGCCGCTGGCCGTTGCCACCGCCGCGCCCGCCCATGAGCACCTTCAGCTGCTCCTGGCCCTTCTTCATGATCTGGTCGATCTCGGGAATGCCCGAGCCTTCGCCGGGTCTGCGCCCGCCGCCCGGACGGTTGGAACGATCACGGTCGTCGCCATTTCCTCCGCCGGAGCCGCCGGAGCCTCCTCCCGACGATCCGCCGCCCCAGGGGCCGCCGTTGTTGCCAGCCATATGTGTCTCTTTCCTCTTTTCCTTGCCGTGCCGCCCGTTTCGGCGGCGTCTTGTCGGGTTTGTAGCACAAGTGGTTACGGGAGCGCCAAATTCAACCGCGCCCGCAAGTCGCAGGCCCTAACGGACCGGTGACTTCATCGTCACCAGCTCCTCGGCCATGGTCGGGTGCACCGCGCAGGTGCGGTCGAAGTCTTCCTTGGTGGCGCCCATCTTGATGGCGATGCCGGCGAGCTGGATCATCTCGCCCGCCTCGGGCGCGACGATGTGGCAGCCCAGCACCTTGCGGCTCTCCTTGCCGACGATGAGCTTCATCATCACCCGGTCCTCGGTGTGGGCGAAGGCGGTCTTCATCGGGCGGAAGGAGGTGGCGTAGACCTCGAAAGGCTCGCCGCCGGCCTCCATCGCGCGCTCGGCCTCGTTCTCGGTCATCCCCACCGTGCCCAGCTCGGGCTGGGTGTAGACGGCCGACGGGATGAGCTCGTGATCCACCGGGGTGGGCTTGCCGTGGAAGACGGTGTTCACGAAGGCCACGCCCTCGCGGATCGCCACCGGCGTCAGCTCGACCCGGCCCGTCACGTCGCCGATGGCGTAGATCGAGGGCACGTCGGTCTGGCTGTACTCGTTGACGAGGATCTCGCCCATCCGGCCGAGCTTCACGCCGGCTTCCTCCAGCCCGAGGCCCCGGGTGTTGGGGTCGCGGCCGGTGGCGAAGAGGATCTTGTCGTAGGTGCCCTCGTGACCGGTGGTGGTGCGGACGTTCACGCCGCTATCGACCTTGATCATCTCGGTGATCGAGGTGCCGGTGTGGATCTCGATGCCGAGGCTGGCCATGTGGTCGGCCAGGTGGCCGCGGGCCTCGTCGTCGAAGCCGCGCAGGATCTGGGCGCCGCGCAGGAAGATCGTTGTCTTGACTCCCAAACCGTTGAGAATGCAGGCCATTTCGCAGGCGATGAAGCCGCCGCCGATGATCAGGATGCTCTCGGGCAGCTCATCCATCAGGAAGATGTCGTTGGAGCTGATGCCCAGCTCTGCGGCGCCTTCGAGCGGCGGGAAGCTGGGGGCGCCGCCGGTGGCGAGGAGGATGTGGCGGCATTTGAACTCGGTGCCGTCGGCCAGGGCGACGGTGTGCGGATCCTTCAGAACGGCGCGCTGCTTGAAGATTTCCACCCCGGCCTTCTCGAGGTTGGTGGTGTAGATCTGCTCGAGCCGGTCGAGCTCGGCGTGGAGGTGGTGGCGGAACCTGCCCCAGTCGAACCCGCCGGCGTGGACCGTCCAGCCATAGGCCTGGGCGAGCTTGATTTCTTCAGGGAAATGAGAGGCGTAGACCATCAGCTTCTTGGGCACGCAGCCGCGGATCACGCAGGTGCCGCCCATGCGATACTCTTCCGCGAGGCCCACCTTGGCACCCGCCTCGGAACTGGCCAGCCGCGCGGCGCGCACGCCGCCGGAGCCGCCACCGATGACGAAGAGGTCGTAGTCGAAGTCCATGTCTGCTCTGCCTCTGCCCTGCCGCCGCTCCCCCTCCTCCTCAGAGGTCGGCGAAGATGTTGTCTCCCTCGAGAAGGTCGATCTTCTCTTCCTCCTCGGTGCCTTCGTTGATGTCGCGCACCTGGACGCGACCGTCACCGTGACCGATGATCACAACGTCGCAGATATCAATGAAGAGACCGTTTTCAACCACGCCCGGCACCTGGTTGAGCACGAGGCTGAGTTGCCGCGCGTTGCCGATGCGGCGTAGGTGCAGGTCGATGATGTAGTTGCCCTCGTCGGTGACATAGGGCCTGTCGTCGTTCATCCGGAGCGAGGTGTCGCGGCCGAGAACGTCCATGTTTATAAGGGTTTCCTCGACCAGCGCCTTGGTGGTCTGCCAGCCGAAGGGGATCACCTCGATGGGCAGGGGGAAGGCGCCCAGCGCGGCCACGTCCTTGGCGGCATCGGCGATCACCACCATCCGGTCGGAGGCGGTGGCGACGATCTTTTCCTGCAGGAGTGCCCCGCCGCCGCCCTTGATCAGGTTCAGCTCGCGGTCGAATTCGTCTGCGCCGTCGATGGTGAGGTCGAGCCACTTGGCCTCGTCGAGCGAGATCACCGGGATGCCCAGCTCGCGGGCCAGGTCGGCGGTGCGGGTGGAGGTGGGAACGCCAACGATTTCAAGGTTTTCGGCCTGCATCTTCTCGGCCAGGCAGCGCACCATCCAGGCCGCGGTGGAGCCGGTACCGAGGCCGACGCGCATGCCGTCCTGCACGTAGTCCACCGCGCGTTTGGCGGCGACGAACTTGGCCTTGTCGATCGGCGAAAGGTCAGTCATCTGCGGTCTCCCCCTGGTGGCCGTCCGGGCCCGGTTATACGGGCTCGGGGCGCAGGGCGCGAGGGCAAAACGGCCTCAGCCATGGCCGATGAGCCGGGGTTCGGGGCAGGCGTGGGCGGCGCATTCGAGCTCCAGCGTGGAGTGGTGGATGTGGAAGCGGTCGTCGAGCAGCTCCTTGAGGGCTGCCTTGATGGTGTCGGCCTCGTGCCAGCGGCCTTGCTCGATCACCACATGGGCCTCGAGCGCGGCCTCGTGCTCCTGCATCTGCCAGAGGTGCAGGTGGTGCAGGGAGGAGACGCCGGGAACCGCGGCAAGGGCTTGATGAACCTTGGAAATTTCCAGCCCGGGCGGGGCGGCGAGCATCAGGGTGCGGATCACCGGGCCGATCTCGACGGCGGCGTGCCAGAGGATGTAGGCGGCGATCAGCAGCGTCACCAGCGGGTCGGCCAGGCGCCAGTCGTAGAGCAGGATCAGGGTGCCCGCGACGATGACGGCGACGGAGCCCAGCGCATCGGCCAGGTTGTGGAGAAAGGCGGCGCGGATATTGGCGGAGGTCTTCGACATGGTGAAGGTCAGAAGCGCCGTGGCGGCGTCGATGACAAGCGCGATCACGGCGATGATGACCACCGTCCAGCCCTCCACCGGCTCGGGTGCGAAGAGCCGCAGGATGCCCTCCCAGGCGAGGTAGATCGCGAGCAATATCAACGTGGTATAGTTGATCAGGGCCGCCACCATCTCGGCCCGGCCGTAGCCGAAGGTCATGCCTGCATCGGCCGGGCGGCGGGCGATGCGGCGGGCGGCGAAGGCGATGACGAGCGAGGCGGCGTCGGAGAGGTTGTGGAGCGCGTCGGCGATGAGCGCGAGCGAGCCTGAAAGGATGCCGCCGACGATCTGGGCGACGGTCAGGCCGAGGTTGACCACCACGGCGAGGGCAAGGCGGCGGTCACCCATCTCGGGGTCGACGTGGTGGTGGTGGGCGTGGTCATGCGGCATGGGCGGAGCCTAACGCGGGGCGCGACGGGGGCAATGCGTCAATGCGCCTGCGGGGGTGCGGGAGGGGCGTTAACCCCCGATTTTCGAGAGCAACACCCCATGCACAACTGATGCACAGCTGATGCACAGCCCATGCACATGCAGATTTGCAGGACGGCGAGGCGTTACCGCAGCGCACGGAGGGGCTTGACGGGGCTCAGGCCGGGCGGCGGATGCGGGTGACGTGCATCGGGCGGAGCGGGTGACCCTCGGCGATGTCGGGGTGATCGAAGGCGAGGTCCGGCGCCTCCTCCATCCCGATCCGGGTCATCACCGCGCGGGAGGGCGTGTTGAGCCGGGGCGTGTAGGCGAGGATCTCGGATAGCCCCTGACTCCAGCCCCAGGCGAGCCAGGCGCGGGCCGCCTCGGAGGCCAGCCCCCTGCCCCAGGCGGAGGGGATGAGCCGCCAGCCGATCTCGACGCAGGGGGCGATGGGGATGCCCGCGGGGCGGTTGAGGCCGCACATGCCGAGGAAGGTGCCGTCGCGGTCAGTGACGGCGGAGAAGGCCATGCCCTCGGTCTGCCACTTCTCGGTGCAGCGGGCGAGCATCTCGGCGGTTTCGGCCTCGGTCTTCGGCGCGGGGAAGAAGCGCATCACCTCCGGGTCGGCGTTCATCGCGGCGAAGGGGGCGAGATCGGCGGCTGTGAAGGGGCGCAGGTGGAGGCGGTCGGTCGTGAGCATCGTCCGGGTCGGCGTGGAAAGCGTCGTTTTCAGGCTTGCCGCGGGGCGGTGCGGTGCCATGGTGGCGGCCATGTTCGTCTCCGTCTTCGAAATGTTCAAGGTGGGCATCGGCCCGTCGTCGTCTCACACCATGGGGCCGATGGTGGCCGCCGCGCGCTATCTCGACCGGCTGCGGGGATTGCCCTTTGCGGTCTCGGGGGTGCGGGCGCGGCTGCATGGCTCGCTCGCCTTCACCGGGGTCGGGCATGCGACCGACCGGGCGGTGATTTTGGGCCTGGCCGGGCTGGTGCCCGAGACCTACGAGGCCGAGAAGGGCGAGGCGGCGCTGGCCGATGTGAAGGCGCGGGGCGTGATCGCGCCCGAGGGGCTGGGCGAATTGCGCTTCGCCCCGGCGAACGACCTGATCTTCGACTATGACGCCCCCCTGCCCGGCCACCCGAACGGGCTCGCCTTCGAGGCGCTGGACGCGCAGGGCGACGTGATCGACCGGGAGGTCTATTACTCGGTCGGCGGGGGCTTCGTGCTGTCGGAGAAGGAGCTGGCGGCGGGGAAGGACACGGCGCAGGGCGCGCCGGTGCCCTTTGCGTTCAAGTCGGCGCAGGAGATGCTCGACATGGCCGCGGAGAGCGGGCTGAGCATCGCCGCGATGAAGATGGCGAACGAGCGGACCCGGCGGAGTGCGGCGGAGATCGACGCCGGGCTGGCGCGGATCTGGGAGGTGATGAACGGCTGCCTGTCACGCGGGCTCGAGGAGGAGGGCGTGCTGCCTGGCGGGTTGCGCGTGAAGCGGCGGGCGGCGGGGATCTGGCGGGCGTTGCAGGCCGAGCGGGGGATGAACCTGACCGCGCCGCATGTGATCAACGACTGGATGAGCTGCTACGCCATGGCGGTGAACGAGGAGAACGCGGCGGGCGGCCAGGTGGTGACGGCGCCGACGAACGGGGCTGCGGGGGTTGTGCCTGCGGTGATCCGGTACTGGCTGGACCATGTGCCGGGGGCTGGGGCGTCGCGGGTGGGGGAGTTCCTTCTTACGGCGGCGGCGGTGGGCGGGCTGATCAAGCACAACGCGTCGATCAGTGGGGCCGAGGCGGGATGCCAGGCGGAGGTGGGCTCGGCGGCGGCCATGGCGGCGGCGGGGCTATGTGCCGTGATGGGCGGCACGCCGGAGCAGGTGGAGAACGCCGCCGAGATCGCGCTGGAGCATCACCTGGGGATGACGTGTGATCCCGTGAGGGGGCTGGTGCAGGTGCCCTGCATCGAGCGCAACGGGCTGGGGGCGATCAAGGCGGTGTCTGCGGCGAGCTTGTCGTTGAGGGGGGATGGCTCGCACCTGGTGCCGCTGGATGCCTGCATCAAGACGCTGCTGGAGACCGGGCAGGACATGAGCGAGAAGTACAAGGAGACGGC
>CAYVQK010000158.1:0-8825 GCA_964454145.1 uncultured Oceanicola sp.
TCTTGCCTTCCTCGGTGCGCGAGAAGGGCACGCCGTAGTGCTCGAGCTCGTAGACGGCCTTGGGCGCCTCGCGGGCGAGATATTCCATCGCGTCGGTGTCGCCGAGCCAGTCGGAGCCCTTGACGGTGTCGTACATGTGCCACTGCCAGTGGTCGGGGCCCATGTTGGAGAGCGAGGCGGCGATGCCGCCCTGGGCCGCCACGGTGTGCGAGCGGGTCGGGAAGACCTTGGTGACGCAGGCCGTCTTCAGGCCCTGCTCGGCCATCCCCAGCGTGGCGCGGAGGCCCGAGCCCCCTGCCCCGACAACCACCACGTCATAGGTATGGGTCTCGTATTCGTAAGCTGCCATGGTCTCGTTCGTCCCTTGCGTCTGGCTTGGGCGCTCTCGCGTCAGTTGGTGTGGCGGAAGGCCAAGGCCTTCGCGCGGGGTTCGGTGGCCGGGCCCGTCAGAGCGCCAGCTTGAGCAGGGCCAGCAGGCCGGCGGCGATCAGCACCCAGGTGGCGGCACTGACGGCGATCAGCAGGAGCTTGCCCGCGAGGCCGTGCACGTAGTCTTCCACCGCCTCGTCGATTTCCATCTTGATGTGGAGGAGGCCGACGGTCAGGCCGATCGCGAGGACGAGGGCGACGAAGGGGTTGGACACGAAGGCCTGCACATCGGCATAGCTGCGGCCCAGCGCGGAGCCGAAGGTGAAGACGAAGAGCGGCACGAGGAGGACGAGGCTGAGCGAGCTGGCCATCATCTTCCAGTGGTGATGGGTGCCCTCGGAGCCGGAGCCGAGGCCGGTGGCGCGTTTGCGGTCGGTAACGTATCGCATCGTCTGTCTCCCTTACACCACGAGGGCCGTGAAGAGCGCCAGGATGGTGGCGCCGATGAACATGGCCCAGCCCATCTTCTCGGAGATCGGCACCTCGAGCCAGTAGCCGAAATCCCAGATGACATGCCGCAGGCGACCGAGCATGTGATACCAGATGGCCCAGGAGGCGAGGAACATGACGACATCGCCGACGAAGCTCGTCATCAGCCAGTTCAGCCGCTCGAAGGCGCTCTCGGAGAAGGCGGCCGCGAGCAGCCAGCCGACCACGAGGCAGGCGGTGCCGAAGGAGGCGATGCCGGTGATGCGGACCATGATCGAGGAGATCGAGGTCATCTGGGGCCGGTAGTACGGGCCGATCATGAAGGGCGAAAGCGGGCGATCCCGGTTCATATCTGCCATGAACGCTCTCCTGTTGGGCGCGGCGCCCGGCAGACGGGCCGGGGCTCGGCGCATTGGGTGGCGTGCCGCGCGAGAGGGTCGCGCAGGCGTGCTGCGCCTCCCAATTGGCATTTTTCGAAGGGCGAGTCACGGGCTAAACCGATGAAAAGGGCCGCGAGTTCGGGCGCTAACAGGCGG
The DNA here is from genome assembly GCA_964454145.1 of uncultured Oceanicola sp. Lineage (GTDB taxonomy): Bacteria > Pseudomonadota > Alphaproteobacteria > Rhodobacterales > Rhodobacteraceae > Vannielia. The sequence goes on from CAYVQK010000158.1 coordinate 1,395, forward strand.
TTTTTTCGGTGTTGTGATCACGCTTTTCTGGCTTGTGATCACAAATTAACCTTCTGTGGCACCTCGCGTTCGTCGAGCGCGACATGGCCCCGGCCGGGCAGTGTTCTACCGCGGGATCAGGGCCCAATAGTCGAGGTCGAGCAGGACGTGGGGCAGGTATTTGCCATCCTCGCCCTTGAGGTCTCCTGCCAGGGTTTCCGGCCCCTTCACGGCGACGAGGCGGAGGCGGAGGGCGCCGATATCCTCGGTGAGCGGCGCGGTATCGAGCACCTCTGTCCAGGCCCGGACGGTATCGCCGGCGAAGCAGGGGTTGGCATGGGCGCCGCCGTTGATCGCCACTAGGATCTGCGCGTTGGCGAGCCCGTTGAACGACAGGGCGCGCGCCATGGAGATGACGTGGCCGCCGTAGATCAGGCGCTTGCCGTCTTCGCGGAAGGTGGCGTCGAAGTGGACCTTGGCGGTGTTCTGCCACAGCCGGGTGGCCAGCATGTGCTCGGCCTCCTCGATGGTGACGCCGTCGACATGGTCGATCACCTCGCCCTTGGCATAGTCGCCCCAGCGGTGCGGCTCGCCGGCGGCGGTGAAATCGTAGTCGGCGAAGGTAAGGCCCTCGGGGATCACGAGATCCTCGGGGGCCACCACCTTGGACAGTTCGGGGATCACCGTTTCCGGCGCGGGGGCGTCGAGGTTGCCTTTGCGGACCATGACCCAGCGGACATAGTCCAGCACCGGCTCGCCAAGCTGGTTGCGGCCGGTGGTGCGGACGTAGACCACGCCGGAGGTGCCGTTGGAGTTCTGCTTCAGGCCGATGACCTCGGACTCGGAGGCAAGGGTATCGCCCGCATAGACCGGCTTCAGCCAGCGGCCTTCGGCGTATCCCAGGTTGGCGACGGCGTTGAGCGAGATGTCGGGCACAGTCTTGCCGAAGACGGTGTGGAAGGTGATCAGATCGTCGAGCGGAGAGCCTTCGAGGCCGCAGTCGGCGGCGAAGGCATCGGAGGAGTGGAGCGCGTGGCGGGCCGGGTAGAGGGCGTGGTAGAGCGCCCGTTCGCCCTCGGCCACGGTGCGCGGCACGGCGTGGCGGATGACCTCGCCCAGCTTGTAGTCTTCGAAGAAGCGGCCCGCGTTGGTCTTCGACATCAGTGCTGCCCCAGCTTGGTGTCGGGGGTGTAGGTGCCTTCGACCTCCTTCACCACGGCCTGTCCGCAGCGCATGACGCCGTTGGAGGCGTCGAAGCTGTATTGCGGATCGCCGTGCAGCGCCCAGCCCTTGTTCAGCGCGGCGGTGACCTTGTGGCAGAAGGCGGATGTGTCGTCTTCGGTGAGGAAGCGGTAGAGTTTCATGGGGTTATCCAAATACGGGGTAGCCGAGCAGGCCGTGGATCCAGCCGATGAGGCCGAGGAGGAGGACGGAGGCGGCGAGGAACATGGCATCCTTGGCGATGGAGCCTTTCGGCGGCGGGGTCCATGCCGGTTCGGCGCGGTTGATGACGACCATCTCGATGAGGGCCCAGGCGAGCAGCGCGCCGAAGAGAAGGATGCTGGCGAGGTCGCCGTTGACGAGGAGGTGGGCGAAGGCCCAGAGCGAGAAGCCGGTGAGCATGGGGTGGCGCATCCGGTAGAACAGCGCGCCCTTCGCCGGGCCCGGGGACATGAGGTAGATGGCGAAGAGCACCAGCAGGTTGTTCAGGTGCCGGAGCCAATAGGGCGGATACCAGATGTCGGGCGAGGCGTCGGACATGCGGAAACCGACGATCATCAGGACCACGGCGAGGAGCAGCGCCAGGGCGACGGGGCCCTTGCCCTTGTCGCCCATGGCAGCGCGACGCTCGGGCGCGAGGCGCTTGAAGAGGTGGGCCAGCCACCAGAGCGCGATGCCGGCAATCAGGAGGGTGAGCGGGAATGCCATCGGGGTATCCTCTCAAAGTGAACCGTCGGGTTCACCCTGCCTTCATCCGGCCATGGCCGCAATGGCCTCGGCCTTGGCCAGCGTCGCGCGGGCGGTTTCGATGTGGAGGTTCTCGACGATGCGCCCGTCGACCACGGCGACCCCCTGCCCGCTCGCCTCGACCTCCTCGAAGGCCGCGATCTGGCGGCGGGCGAGGTCGATCTCGCTTTCGGAGGGGGCGAAGGCGGCGTTGGTGATCTCGAGCTGGGCCGGGTGGATCAGTGTCTTGCCGTCGAAGCCGAGGTCGCGGCCCTGCTGGCACTCGGCCTTCAGCCCGTCGTCATCCTTGAAGGCGTTGTAGACTCCGTCGATGGCGACGATGCCGGCGGCGCGGGCGGCCATGAGGCACTGCTGGAGGGCGAACATCATCGGCAGGCGGTCTTCCCGGCTGCGGCAGCCGAGTTCCTTGGCGAGGTCGTTTGTGCCCATGACGAAACCGCCCATGCCGGGCGCCTGGGCGATGGAGAGGGCGTTGAAGATGCCCATCGGGGTCTCCATCATCGCCCAGATCTGCGTGGCCTTGGCCCCGGCAGCGTCGAGCCTGGCCTTCACCGCCGCGATCTCGTCGGCGTGGCCGACCTTGGGCAGGAGGATGGCGTCGGGCGCGATGGGGCAGATGGCGTCGAGGTCGGCGGCGCCCCATGGGGTGTCGGCACCGTTCACGCGGACGATCCGGGCGCGGCCACCGTAGCTGGCGGTGGGCAGGGTTTCGGCCAGAAGGGCACGCGCCTCGTCCTTCGCCTCGGCCGTCACCGCATCCTCGAGGTCGAAGATGATCGCGTCGCAGGGCAGCGTCGCCGCCTTCTCCAGCGCACGGGGCTTGGAGCCGGGGATGTAGAGCAGCGAGCGGTAGGGGCGCGTGGCGGGCATTGATTCTCTCCGGGCTGATGCAGGTGCAGAAAGACCAAATGCTGCGCCGCCGCGCAAGATCATTTCTGAAATATGCGTGCGGCGGCAATTTTCGGTCTTGGTGAAATCGTGCCTGCGGCACCGTAAAGGAGCGTTAACGGGATGCACACCAATCCCGGCGCAGCATCACCTGTGAGTCGGGCGACTGGAGGGCCGTTCTTGGCAGGGCTGCCGAGGGACGCGGCAATAATCAGTCCGACCTTGGAATGACCGGCGCCGAATGCGCCACCCATGCCACCGGCACAGCCGGGCACGCCCGACATGGGACCATGCTGTCAGAAAGGGTTTGGACCATGAAAGAACTTCTCTTCTTCGCCGCGGGCTTTGCCTGCCTCGCCGCCTCCGGGGCCGAGGCCCAGAACCGCAACTGCGCCGACCGGGCCAAGGTGGTGGCCCGCCTCGCCGACGGCTACGGCGAGAGCCGGCAGGCCATCGGGCTCGGCGCCAACAACCAGGTGGTGGAGACCTTCGCCAACCTCGAGAGCGGCACCTGGACGGTGACGGTGACCATGCCGAACGGGCTCACCTGCCTTGTGGCCTCGGGCAAGGCCTTCGAACTGGTGGAAGAGGCGCTGGTGCCGACCGGCGAGCAGGACGCCTGAGGCGTGCCTCTGTGCGGCGCCGGCCCGGCGGGGGCCGCGCCGCTCAGGTGAGCGCGTCCCAGATCAGCTTGGTGCCGGTGAGGAGCAGGAGCACGTAGGTGAGCGCGAAGAAGGGCCTTTCGGGCACCACGTGATGCGCCTTCACCCCGAGCCAGGCGCCGAAGATCGCGGCGGGCGCGAGCCAGAGATCGAGCACCACGGTTTCTCGGGTGAAGATGCCGAGCGCGGCGTAGGGGACGAACTTTAAGAGGTTGATCGCCCAGAAGACGATGACGCTGGTGGCCTGGTACATCGTCTTGCCCATGCCCTGGGCCAGCAGGAACACCGCCACCGGCGGACCGCCGGCGTGGCTGATGAAGCTGGTGAAGCCGGCCACCGCCCCCGCCACCCCGCCGGTGACGGGGTTGTAGGGACGGTCGGGGATTGTCAGCCAGCCCCGGCTGCGGGCGAGCTGGTAGACCACGAAGAGGATGGCGATGGCACCGATCAGCAGGCGGAAGGTGTCGGCGTCGGCGACCTGGAAGAGCCAGATCGCCAGCGCGATGCCGGGCAGCGAACCCAGCGCGAGCGCCAGGGCGGAGGGGCCGTGCCACTGTTTCCAGAAGCTCTTCAGCGTGAAGACGTCGATCAGCATGAGCAGGGGCAACAGGAGGCCCACGGCCATGCGCGGGTCGATCGCGAGGGCGAGAATCGGGGCCGCGGCGAAGGCCGCACCGGAGCCGAAGCCGCCCTTGGACACGCCCGCGAAGATCACCGCGGGCACCGCCACGGCCATCACCCAAGGGTCAGGCCACATGGCAGCCAACTCCTTGCATCTCCTGCCCTTTCCCCCGCTGCCGCCTGTGCACCTGCGGCATTCGTGCTGCAATGCAGCCTTGCACGCCGGAATGCCATTGGCTAGGCGTTGCGCGATAAATCACCACTCAAGGGACACCCACAATGGCCAGACCCAAGATTGCGCTCATCGGTTCGGGGCAGATCGGCGGCACTCTCGCCCACCTCGCCGCCATGAAGGAACTCGGTGACGTCGTGCTTTTCGACATCGCTGACGGCGTTCCGCAGGGCAAGGCCCTCGACATCGCCGAATCCGGCCCCTCCGAGGGTTTCGATGCCGCGCTCTCCGGCACAACAGACTACGCCGCGATCGCCGGTGCCGACGTTTGCATCGTCACCGCCGGCGTGCCGCGCAAGCCGGGCATGAGCCGCGACGACCTGCTGGGCATCAACCTCAAGGTGATGAAGTCGGTCGGCGAGGGCATTGCCGCCCATGCGCCCGATGCCTTCGTGATCTGCATCACCAACCCGCTCGACGCGATGGTCTGGGCGCTGCAGAAGTTCTCGGGCCTGCCCGCGCACAAGGTCTGCGGCATGGCCGGCGTGCTCGACTCGGCACGCTTCCGCCACTTCCTGTCGGTGGAATTCGACGTGTCGATGAAGGACGTCACCGCCTTCGTGCTCGGCGGCCACGGCGACACCATGGTGCCCTCGACCCGCTACTCCACCGTCGCCGGCATCCCGCTGCCCGACCTCGTGGAGATGGGCTGGACCACCCAGGAAAAGCTCGACGCGATCATCCAGCGCACCCGCGACGGCGGCGCCGAGATCGTGGGCCTGCTGAAGACCGGCTCCGCCTATTACGCCCCCGCGACCTCCGCAATCGAGATGGCCGAGGCCTACCTGAAGGACCAGAAGCGGGTTCTGCCCTGCGCGGCCTATTGCGACGGCGAGATCGGCGTGAAGGACATGTACGTGGGCGTGCCCACCGTGATCGGCGCCGGCGGCATCGAGAAGGTGGTGGACATCAAGCTCACCAAGGACGAGCAGGCGATGTTCGACAAGTCGGTCGAGGCCGTGAAGGGCCTCGTCGAGGCCTGCAAGGGCATCGACAGCTCGCTGACCTGATCGCCGAGACCTGAAACATCCGGAAAGGCCTCGCCACGTGCGGGGCCTTTTCATTTGGCGAGGTTGCCTCAGGCGTCGCTGGTCTGGTTGGCGGCGATCTTCTTCATCAGGCGACGGGCATTCTCGGTGCCGAGCTTGAGGTCGAAGGCGCGGAAGGAGAAATCGGCTTCCACCTCCGGAAAGCGGCGGCGCATGGCGGCTTCCGGGTCGATCTTCATCGCGCTGAGGCGGCCGTGCTCGGTGAGCGCGCGGGACTGCTCCGGCGTGAGGCCGGTGATCTTGCGGAAGAAGCGGAGCAGTTCGGGCATCGAGGAGATGTTGTCGCGCACCTCACGGACCTGGCGGGCGCGCTCCTCGTGGAGGAGCTTTTCGAGGGTCTCGTCGCCCTGCTCGGCGTAGCGGAGGGTCTTTGCGGCCCAGTGCAGCGGCGTGAGCCCGTCGAAATGCAGCACGTGCAGGCCGGTCGCCTTCTTGTGCGGGGCCCAACCGGCGTTCTTGCCGGGCAGCTTGGCGGCGTGGACCTGCACCTGCACCTTGTGGCCGGTGCGAACAAGCGGCTTGCCGTGCGACGAACCGGCAAGACCGTTGGCGAGGAAGGGCGCGACCTCTTCGCCGTAGATCCGCGTGGCGATCAGCGGGGCCTGCTTGATCGGGTGGCGGAAGACGCCGGAGAAGATGTGCTCGGAGCTGTCGCCCGAGAGCCAGCAGCGTTCGACCGCGGGTACTCGCAGCCAGACGTCGCCCTCCTCGAGCCGGGCGACCTCTTCCTCGAAGGGGCGGGCCATGTGGAGGAACTCGTCGGCGTCGAGGTGCAGCAGGTAATCGGCGCGGGTCTTCCTGTAGGTGCGCGTCGCGTTGATCGCCTGGCGGGCATTCTGGTTGTCCGGCCGGCCACGGCCCTTGTTGGCCCGCTCCCAATACTGCGCGTCGCAGGCGAACACGTTGACGTTGGGCGTCGCGCGCAGGATCGGGAGCAGGGGATCTTCGGGATCGTCGAGGTAAATGAAGACCTTGAAGGCGCCGAGTTCGAGGTGGTGCGCGACGAATGCGAGCACCAGTTCGGCCGGTTCACGGACGGTGGCCACGACGGCCCAAGTGGGCTTGGCGCCCTGATCGGTGGTGTCGCTCATGGCGCAATCCATAGCGTTCCGGCGCTCGACTTGCCAGCCCCGGCAATGCGCCGTGATGGTGATTCTCATGGTAGCGTTAGCACTCGGTTAACTTGTGATCACACTATTATTTGCTGTGATCACAAATCGCATTAATCCTGCCTTGCCCCTGCAATTGAAGGCGATTTTTGTTTGCCTTGCCGGCGGGCTGTGCCAAGGACGGGTCGAACCGCAGCTTGAGGAACAGCGTCATGAACATCCATGAGTATCAGGCGAAGGCCCTGCTTCGCTCCTACGGCGCCCCGGTCTCGGACGGCCGCGCCGTTCTGAAGGCCGACGAGGCCAAGACCGCCGCAGGTGCACTCGACGGCCCGCTCTGGGTGGTGAAGGCGCAGATCCACGCGGGCGGCCGCGGCAAGGGCCACTTCAAGGAAGCCGGCGCCGGCGAGAAGGGCGGCGTGCGCCTGGCCAAGTCGGTCGAGGAGGCCGCCGAGGAAGCCAAGAAGATGCTCGGCAAGACGCTGGTGACCCACCAGACCGGCCCGGCCGGCAAGACGGTGAACCGCATCTACATCGAGGACGGCTCGGACATCGAGAAGGAGTTCTATCTCGCGCTGCTGGTCGATCGTGCCTCCAGCCGCGTGTCCTTCGTCTGCTCCACCGAGGGCGGGATGGACATCGAGGAGGTGGCCGCCTCCACGCCCGAGAAGATCCTGAGCTTCACCGTCGATCCGGCGACCGGGTACCAGCCGTTTCACGGCCGCCGGGTGGCCTTTGCCCTGGGTCTCAAGGGGAGCGCGGTGAAGCAATGCGTGAAGCTGATGGGCATTCTCTTCAAGGCCTTCATGGAGAAGGACATGGAGATGCTGGAGATCAACCCGCTGATCCTGATGCCCAACGGCGAGCTGAAGGTGCTGGACGCCAAACTGGGCTTCGACGGCAACGCGATGTATCGCCAGCCC
>CAYVQK010000159.1:0-8736 GCA_964454145.1 uncultured Oceanicola sp.
GGGCAGGTAGCGCCCGGCCGGCCGCATCATCCAGATCGGCGGGGGACTGACCGTCTCGCCAGCCAAGACTTTGAGAACGCTCTTGTTTTCGGCCATGCACTATCTCCTCGCTGGCGATGTTGGTCGCCGTCCGGGGGCGAAGTGTCAAGTGCCGCATTGTCACGCTGGGGCGCCCGCGCTATCCCGCAGACATGGAAAAGACGCTCAAGATCGGCACCCGCGGCAGCCCGCTGGCCCTCGCCCAGGCGCACGAAACCCGCGCCCGGCTGATGGCCGCCCATGGGCTGCCCGAGGAAGCCTTTGAAATCGTGATCATTTCGACCACGGGCGACCGGGTGCAGAACCGCGCGCTGCGGGAGATCGGCGGCAAGGGGCTGTTCACCAAGGAGATCGAGGAGGCGATGCTGTCGGGCGAGATCGACATCGCCGTGCATTCCTCGAAGGACATGCCGGTGGAACAGCCCAAGGGGCTGGTGCTGGATTGCTTTCTCGAGCGGGAAGACCCGCGCGATGCCTTCGTGACGCTGGACGGCAAGGGCTTTGGCGAGTTGCCGCAGGGGGCCGTGGTGGGCACCTCCTCGCTGCGCCGCCGGGCGCAGCTTCTGGCGCGGCGGCCGGATGTGACGGTGGTGGAGTTTCGCGGCAACGTTCAGACCCGGATGCGCAAGCTGGCCGACGGGGTGGCGGAGGCGACCTTTCTGGCGATGGCGGGGCTCAACCGGCTGAACGCGAAGGATATCTCCTGCCGGGCGGTGGAGCCCTCGGACATGCTGCCGGCAATCGCGCAGGGGGTGATCGGGATCGAGCGGCGGGCGGATGATGCCGAGGCCGACCGGCTGCTGGCGCCGCTGCGGCACGAGGAGACCCACGTGCGGGTGGCAGCGGAACGGTCACTCCTCGCAGGGCTCGACGGCTCCTGCGAGACACCCATTGCGGGGCTCGCCACGCTCGACGGCGGCGTGCTGGTGCTGAAGGGCGAGATCCTGCGGACCGACGGGTCGGAGGTCATTTCGGGCGAACGCTCGGGGGCTGCCTCGGATGCGGCCGCGATGGGCGCGGACCTGGCGGCGGAGCTGCTGTCGCAGGCGACGGACGACTTCTTCGACTGGAAGTAGGGCGCCCTACTCCACCCTTTCCAGCAGCTCGAGCACGCTTGGGCCGATGTCTTCCACGATGAGTTGAACGCCGCTGGCGGAGGGGTGGATGCCATCGCCCTGCATGTGGTCGCGCCGGGCGGCGGCCTGGTCTTCGAGCGTGGTGAGGGCGGCGAAGAAATCGGGGTAGAGCACGGCGTCGTACTGCGCGGCGAGCTCGGGATACATCGCGTCGAAGGCAGCCTTGTACTCGGGGCCGAAGTTGCCGGACCCGGTGAGCCCCATGAGCAGGACGGGGAGGCCCCTTTCCTGTGCCGCGGCGAGGATTCCATCGAGATTCTCGCGGCTTGTGGCGGGATCGACCCCGCGGAGCATGTCGTTGCCGCCGAGCCCGACGATGAGGGCATCGACATCATCGGTGAGGGTCCAGTCGATGCGGGAGAGGCCGCCTGCGGTGGTGTCGCCGCTGACGCCCGCGTTGCGCAGCTCGACCTCGGCGCCCTGCCCTTCCAGCCAGTCTTCCAGCACCGGCACGAAGCCCTCTTCCTGCGGCAGGCCGTAGCCCGCGGTCAGGCTGTCTCCCAGCGCGGCGACGACGACCGGTTGCGCGGTTGCGACGGAAACCAGCAAAAATAGCGTTAAAGCCTTGAGCGCCAGCAGCTTGGCCCCATATCGGAATGAAACAGAAAGAGCGCGCATGATAGATCCGATCCTGTCCCTGAAAGATGTCACCTTCACGCTCGACGGCAATGCCGGAAAGGTCAACATCCTCAAGGGCATAAGCCTCGACGTCGCGAAGGGCGAAACGCTGGGGCTGATCGGTCCGTCTGGCTCCGGCAAAAGCTCTCTCCTCATGCTCATGGGCGGGCTCGATACCGCGACCTCCGGCACCGTCACCGCGCTCGGGCACGATCTGACGGCGATGGGGGAGGACGCGCTGGCCCGCTTCCGCCTTGAACATATGGGGGTGGTCTTCCAGTCCTTCCACCTCATCGGCACGATGACGGCGCTCGAAAACGTGGCGACTCCGCTTGAGCTCGCGGGATTGTCAGATGCCTATGACCGGGCCGAGGCGGAGCTGGATGCCGTTGGCCTGCACGACCGGGCGCATCACTACCCCAGCCAGATGTCGGGCGGGGAGCAGCAGCGGGTGGCGCTGGCGCGGGCACTGGCGCCGCGGCCCGACATCCTGCTGGCCGACGAGCCCACGGGCAACCTCGATGCGGCCACGGGCGACGCGGTGACGGAGCTGCTGTTCGACCTGTCGGAGAAACATGGCGCGACGCTGGTGCTGGTGACGCACTCGCGCGAGCTTGCCGCCCGCTGCGGCCGGGTGATCCGGCTGGCGGACGGGCTGATTTCGCCCGAGTTCAAGGCCGAGGCCGCCGAATGAGCCTTGCCCAGTCGGCCCGCATCGCCCGCCGCGAGCTGCGCGGAGGCCTGCGCGGCTTTCGCGTGTTCCTGGCCTGCCTGGCGCTTGGCGTGGCGGCGATTGCCGCCGTGGGGCTGGTGCGGGAGAGCCTTTCGGGCGGGTTGATGCGCGAAGGCGCGACGATGCTCGGGGGCGATGCCGAACTGCGCTTTACCTACCGCGAGGCGGGCGAGGCCGAGCAGGGCTGGATGGCCGAGCGGGCCAACCGGGTGTCGGAGGTGGTCGATTTTCGCTCGATGGCGCGGGCTGGCGACAACACCGCGCTGACGCAGGTGAAGGGGGTGGATGACATCTATCCGCTCTACGGCGAGATCCGGCTGGAGCCGGCGATGTCGCTGGAGGAAGCGCTGGCCGGGGCCGAGGGGCTGCCCGGCGCGGTGATGGACCCTTCGCTGATGGCGCAGCTGGAGCTGGAGGTGGGCGACCGCTTTCAGCTTGGCACGGCGAGCTACTATCTTGCCGCCGCACTGACGCTGGAGCCGGATGCGGCGGGCTCGGGCTTTTCGCTCGGGCCGCGGACCCTGCTCTACCGGGACGACCTGGAAGGTTCGGGGCTGCTGGCGGAGGGGACGCTCTTCGAGACGAACTACAGGCTGGCGCTGCCCGCGGGCACAGACCTTGCGGCGATGCGCGAGGAGGCGCTGGAGCGGTTTTCCGACAGTGGCGCGCGGTGGCGCGACAGCCGGAACGGCGCGCCGGGGCTGAACCGCTTCGTCGACCGGATCAGCGCCTTCCTGGTGCTGGTGGGCCTTGCCGGGCTCGCCGTTGGCGGCGTGGGGGTAAGCGCGGCGGTGCGCGCCTACCTGGAGCGGAAGACACCGGTGATCGCCACGCTGAAGACGCTGGGCGCGTCGCGGCGGACGATCCTCTGGGCCTATCTCATCCAGATCGGCGCGCTCTCTGCGCTGGGGATCGTGGTGGGCCTCGGGCTGGGCGCGCTGGCGGTGCTGGCGCTGGCGCCGGTGCTGGAGGCGCGGCTGCCGCTGCCAACGGAGTTCACGGTCTACCCCGGCCCGTTGGCGGAAGCGGCTCTCTACGGCGCGTTGACGGCGCTGATCTTCACCCTCTGGCCGGTGAGCCGGGCCGAAGAGATCCGCCCGGCGCAGCTGTTCCGCGCGCTCTCGGACACCGGACGCCACCTGCCGCGCCCGCCGATCATCGCGCTGACCGTGGCGCTGGCGGCGGTGCTCGTGGCGGCGGCGGCCTATTTCTCGGGCCTCTGGGTGCTGACGCTCTGGGCGGCGGTTGGGGTGTGCTTTGCGCTGTTCCTGCTGCTGCTGGCGGCGGCGGGCATCCGGCGGCTTTCGCGCAGGCTCTCCCGTGCCCGCTGGGTGCGGGGCTGGCCCGCGCTGCGGCTGGCGCTGGGCTCGGTGGGCGGGCCGGGGCAAGAAGCCTCGGCGGTGGTGCTCTCGCTGGGCCTGGGGCTTTCGGTGCTGGCGGCTGTGGGGCAGGTGAGCTCGAACATGCGGGCGGCGATCGAGGGCGATCTGCCTGAGATCGCGCCGAGCTTCTTCTTCATCGACATCCAGCCCGACCAGATCGACCCGCTCTTGGCGCGGCTGAACGGCGACCCGGCTGTGACGCGGGTGGACACGGCGCCGATGCTGCGCGGCGTGGTAACCCGGATCAACGGGACGCCTGCCACCGAGGTGGCGCCCGACCACTGGGTGGTGCGGGGTGACCGGGGGCTGACCTATTCCGCCGCTCAGCCCGACAGGGTGCGGGTGGTGGAGGGCGAGTGGTGGCCCGAAGATTACCAGGGCCCGCCGCTGATGAGCTTTGCCGCAGAGGAGGCCGCCGAGATCGGGCTGAGGATCGGTGACGAGATCACGGTGAACGTGCTGGGCCGCGAGATCACCGCCACCATCGCCAGCTTCCGCGAAGTCGACTTCTCGACCATGGGGATCAACTTCGTGATGTCGTTCAACGCCGCCGCGCTGCAGGGCGCGCCGCACAGCCACATCGCCACGGTCTATGCCGAGGCCGACGCGGAGCCGGCGATCCTGCGGGAGGTGTCTCAGACCTGGCCCAACATCACCGGGATCGGGGTGCGCGAGGCGATTTCCCGCGTGGCGGGGCTGCTGGAGGGGATCGCGGCGGCGATCACCTACGGGGCGCTGGCCTCGCTGGTCACGGGTGGCGTGGTGCTGATCGGCGCGGCGGCGGCAGGGCAGCCTGCGCGGGAGTTCGAGGCGGCGGTGCTGAAGACGCTGGGCGCGGTGCGGGGGCGTGTGCTCTCCTATCTGGTGCTGCGGGCGGCGCTGCTGGGGCTGGCCGCCGGGGTTGTGGCGATCTTCGCCGGCGGGCTCGCCGGCTGGGGCGTGACGACCTTCGTGATGGAGGGCGACTACACCTTCGAGCCGGTCTCTGCGGTGGCGATCGTGACGGGCGGGGTGCTGGCCACGCTGCTGGCCGGGCTCGGCTTTGCGCTGAGGCCGCTGGGCATGCCACCTGCGCGGGTGCTGCGCAGCGCCGAATGACGTCAGATGACGTGTTGCAGCGCAGCTAACCTGTTGGGAATGCAGGGCTAACAGGATTTGTCACCAAATACCGTCTTCCCTTACGCCGCGGCATTTGCCAGTGTCTGCACATCATCCCGGCACGGCCATACCGGCAGTTGCCATCCATGAGAAGGGAAGGACGAAAGGCAATGATGCAGAACTTCAAGACCCTCAGCGCCGTGCTGGCGACGACTGCGGTGGTCGCCCTGGGCAGCGCCGCCTGGGCACAGGACCAGGAAGGCCCCAACGCCGCGGACGGTGGCGGCGACGGCGAGGCCGGCGCAGTGGCGCAGATGGCCATGGCGCAGGATCTCTACGCCTACGGCTCGGCCAACAAGGACGCGCTGGCGATCGTGACCGCCGCGAAGATCGCCATGGCGATCGAGGCCGAGGACGTGGAGCGCGAGAAGGAGACCTCGGACATCGAGGGCTACGAGGGTGCCGAGGAAGGTGAAGGCGTGGACATGCCCACCACCCCCGAGGAGATGCTCGCCGAGGCCGAGGAACTGGCCGGCGAGGACGAGGCTCTGAAGAGCATGATCGCCGACATCAAGGCCGAGGGCTCCCGTGGCCGCATCGGCGGCGCCTCGCGGACCCTGTCGCGCTTGCCCGCCGGCAAGACCGACGTGTTCAAGGTGCCGTTCTACGGCGGCCGCCTGGCCGAGCTGGCAATCGTCGGTGACGGCGACGCAAACCTCGACCTCGTGGTGACCGACGAGGGCGGCAACGTGATCTGCCTCGACCGCAGCTACAGCGACAAGCTCTACTGCTCCTGGACCCCGCGCTGGGATGGCTACTTCTTCATCGGCGTCCGCAACCAGGGCCGGATCCGCAACAGCTACTACATCCTGACGAACTGATCCCTCCGACAGCTCGGACACATGGCGCCGCCGGACACTGCTCCGGCGGCGCTTCTCGTTGGTGGAGGCATGAAAAAGGGCGCCGGGGGAAACCCGGCGCCCTTCTTCGTGGTGGTGTAGCCTGTGTCAGACGTCGAAGCGGTCGGCGTCCATCACCTTGACCCAGGCCGAGATGAAGTCTTCGACGAAGGCGTGCTTCGCGTCGGACTGGCCGTAGATCTCGGCGATGGCGCGGAGCTGGCTGTTGGAGCCGAAGACGAGGTCGACGCGGGTGGCGTCATAGCGCTTCTCGCCGGTCTTGCGATCCTTGCCGACGAAGACCTTCTCGTCGCCCGCATCTTCCCACTTGGTGTCCATCGACAGCAGGTTGACGAAGAAGTCGTTCGTGAGCTGGCCTTCACGGTCGGTGAAGACACCGGCCTTGGAGCCCCCATGGTTGGCGCCGAGCACCCGCAGGCCGCCCACCAGCACCGTCATCTCGGGTGCGGTGAGGGTGAGGAGCTGGGCCCGGTCGACGAGCATCTCCTCGGCGGAGATGGCGAAGTTGCCACCCATGTAGTTGCGGAAGCCGTCGGCACGGGGCTCGAGCGGCTCGAAGGCCTCGGCGTCAGTCTGCTCGGCGCTGGCGTCCATCCGGCCCGGGGTGAAGGGCACCTCGGTCGGTGAACCGGCATCGGCAGCGGCCTTCTCGACGGCGGCGGAGCCACCGAGCACGATCAGGTCGGCCAGCGAGATCTTCTTGGCGCCCTGGGCGTCGAATTGGGCCTTGATGCCCTCGAGCACGCCCAGAACGCGGGCCAGCTCGGCGGGCTCGTTGACCGCCCAGTCCTTCTGCGGCGCGAGCCGGATGCGGGCGCCGTTGGCGCCGCCCCGGTTGTCGGAGCCGCGGAAGGTGGAGGCGGAGGCCCAGGCGGTTTTCACCAGGTCGGAGACCGGCAGCGCGGCGAGGAGCTTTTCCTTCAGCGCCTTGATGTCACCGGCATCGACCAGCGGGTGATCGACGGCGGGGATCGGATCCTGCCAGATCAGGTCTTCGGCGGGGACTTCCTTGCCGAGGTAGCAGGCCTTGGGGCCCATGTCGCGGTGGGTCAGCTTGAACCAGGCGCGGGCGAAGGCATCGGCGAACTCTTCCGGGTTCTCGTGGAAGCGCTTGGAGATCGGTCCGTAGATCGGGTCGAAGCGCAGCGAGAGGTCGGTGGTGAGCATGTTCACCGGGGCGCGGCCGCCGCCGTGGGCGGCAGGGGCCTTGCCCTCGCCGTGGCCGCCCTTGGGCTGCCACTGGTGCGCGCCGGCGGGCGACTTGGTGAGCTCCCACTCGTAACCGAAGAGGTTGTCGAAGAAATTGTTCGACCACTGCGTGGGGGTCTCTGTCCAGATCACCTCGAGGCCCGAGGAGATTGTGTCATTGCCCATGCCGGAGCCGTATTTCGAGGTCCAGCCGAAGCCTTGGGCGGCGAGGCCCTCGGCCTCGGGCTCGACGCCGACGTTGGCGGCATCGGCGGCGCCGTGGGTCTTGCCGAAGGTGTGGCCGCCGGCGATCAGGGCGACGGTCTCTTCGTCGTTCATTGCCATCCGGCCGAAGGTCTCGCGGATGTCCTTGGCGGCGGCGAGCGGGTCGGGGTTGCCGTCGGGGCCCTCGGGGTTGACGTAGATGAGGCCCATCTGCACGGCGGCGAGCGGGTTTTCGAGGTCGCGGTCGCCGGAGTAGCGCGAGTTGGGCGCCTTGCTGTCGGCCAGCCACTCGTTCTCGGAGCCCCAGTAGATGTCTTCCTCGGGTTCGAACACGTCGGCCCGGCCGCCGGCAAAACCGAAGGTCTTGAAGCCCATCGACTCCAGCGCGACGTTGCCGGTGAGGATCATCAGGTCGGCCCAGGAGATCGCGTTGCCGTACTTGGCCTTGATCGGCCAGAGCAGGCGGCGGGCCTTGTCGAGGTTCACGTTGTCGGGCCAGCTGTTGAGCGGCGCGAAGCGCTGCGAGCCGGAGCGGGCGCCGCCGCGGCCATCGGCGGTGCGGTAGGTGCCGGCGGAGTGCCAGGCCATGCGGATGAAGAACGGGCCATAGTGGCCGAAGTCGGCGGGCCACCACTCCTGGCTGTCGGTCATCAGCGCGTGGAGGTCGGCCTTCACGGCGTCGAGGTCGAGCTTCTTGAAGGCCTCGGCGTAATCGAAGTCGCGCGCCAGCGGCGAGGTGCCGGGGGCGTTCTGGTTAAGGATCTTCAGGTTGAGCTGGTTCGGCCACCAGTCGCGGTTGCCGCGTGCCCCGAAGGTATGCATCACCGGGCATTTGTTGACGTTTGAGAGTTCGGCTCCGTCCATCGGGCGCTCCTGTAGCTGGATGTGGCGTGAGGGAAGGCGCCGGCACCGTGTGGCGCGGGCGATTCCTCCCGTGTGATTTGACATTAACAGGCCGCGCGTATCAGGAAAAATTGGAAATGCGGATCGCGGCCATAAGCCTGCGTTATAGATTCCTCTCTCCTGGGTTCGGTAGAGCTGATCGGCTCGCGGCGCGTTGCTGCAGGGGGCTGAGGACTCCTCGGGCGTACCTCGCCCTGCCAGCGGGCGGAGCCTACGGCGATGGAGAGGTAGCGCTCGCATCCGAAGGCGACCGGCGCCTCGGCGATGCTGGGCGCGGCGACCTGTCACCCGACACCGCGATCAGGCGATTGGCTCGCTCTTCAGCATCTGCGTACTCGTGCACTTCACGCCAGGAGCCTCACGATGCCGCTCAGGGGCAATCCGCGTGCAGCAAGTGTGTCGTTCGGCGTCAGGCTGGGCTGGGCATGCAATGACGCAACGGTGGGAAAATCGGCCGGACGTACAAGCCGACGCGCCAAATCAAAGCGAATTCT
>CAYVQK010000160.1:0-8585 GCA_964454145.1 uncultured Oceanicola sp.
TAAAACCTCAAAAGCGCGTGGCCTTCACGCGCTTTAATCTTTTTCTGAGGGACGAGTTCCGCTGCCAGTACTGCGGCGCGAAGGGCGATCTGACCTTCGATCACGTGGTGCCGCGCGCCCGGGGCGGGCGGACGAGCTGGGAGAACGTGGTGGCCGCCTGCGCGCCCTGCAACCTCCGCAAGGGCTCGCGCCAGCTGGCGCAGACCGGGATGAACCTGCGCAAGCCGCCGCGGCCGCCGAGCGCGGGCGAGCTCATGAACATGGGCCGCCGCTTTCCGCCCAACTACCTGCACGACAGCTGGATGGATTTCCTCTACTGGGATGCCGAGCTGGAGGCCTGAGGGCCGCCAGCCGATGCTGCAAGCGCCGCCCGGGCGGGCGGTTCAGCGCATCAGTTCCTCGAGGGAGAAGCTGCCGACGCCCACGCCGAGCGAGGGCGGGTTCCTGGGCGCGGAGGCGTCGATCTCGGCCTTGCTGATGCCGAGGCCCGGAGTCTTGGGTGCGGGGGCTGGCTGTGTGGGGGCAGGGGTGGCCGAGGCGCCCTGCGAACCGCGCTCGTACCATTCGGTCATCATCTGGAAGGCCTGCCCGTGCATGGCGTAGACGGTGGCGACGCTCTCGACGAAATAGGCATCGCTCATCGCCTTGCCGAAGGGCAGGGTCATCGACATGAAGATCTTGCCGGGCTCGGGCTGCACCATCTTGCAGCAGAAGGAGCTTCGGTTGAATCCCTCGATGTCCGCGGCGTCGAAGGCGGCGGGGAAGGTGTAGCGCGTCTCGATGGTGAGAAAGCGGCAGCCCTGGCCCGCGGTGCAGCCCTCGGGACGGATCACCATCTTGGTGCCCTGGTATTCGGCGAGGAAGGCCCAGGGGCCGTTCTGCTCGATCGGCGAGACCTGGAAACCCATGCGCGTGAGCGCACCGGTGATCTCCGCGACATGCGCCGGGTTGGCCTGGTCGATCATCGTGGGAGCCGTCTGGGCGAGCGCAGGCGAAGCAAGGGCAAGGCTGAGGAGGCTGGCGCGGGTGAGGCGGCGGAGAGCGGGGGTCATGTCGGGGGCTCCTGTGATCGGGTGATGGAAATGCTCCCTGGAAGTATGGGCATGAGGGGGCATCGGGGCAACGCTGACCGCGTGACAAATGCGTTCATCTTCAGGGGTTTGGGGCGAGAGTCATGGCCCGTCGACAATGTCGAAGACCTGGCGGAAGCTGCGGGTCTCCTCGGCCAGCAGGGAGAATGCGTCTTTCAGCACCTCGCTGCGCAGGCCCTCCCGAAGCGGCAGGGAGATCGAGAGTGAAATCCGGCCGGCGCCCTCATCCCACCAGGCCTTGCAGCAGGCGGACTGGCCGTTGAAGCGGTTCAGCGCCGCGGGGTCGGGCGGGCTTTGGGGCGTGTCGCGGCGCGTGATGGTCACTGTCGTGCAGGCGATCTCGGCGAGGCAGCCGTGGAACTGCAGGGTGAGGGGGCCCTCGGGGCTGCCGGTGTAGATCACCGCGCCGCGCTGTTCCTCGGCGAGACGCGCCTCCTGGCCCATCCGCTCCAGCATGTCTGCCAGTTGCTCGGGCGTGCGGGCGAGCCCGTCGACCGGGCCGTCGCTGCCGGCGGCGGCAAGTCCGCCCGCCATGTCGGCCACGGTGCGCAGGAAGCGGTGCCAGGCTGCGAGGTCGCCGGCGAGGCGTGCGGGGCTCTGCCCGGCGGCGGCGGGCAGTTCGGCGCTCAGCCGCACCTCGCTGTCGGTCGGGCGGATGCGCGGAGAGATTCCGGCCTCTGTCAGAAAGTCGAACCGGCCAGAGGCATAGGCCGTGCGGAAGGCATCACCGTCCATCTTTCGTGCATTGCCGATGCGCGAGAGCAGGTCGAGGGTGAGGCAGGCGCTCTCGACACAGCCGTCGAACTGGAGGTCGTAGACCACGGGCCCGTCGGCGACGGTGAAGCGCTGGTGGCTGGTCACGGAAGTGGCGCTGCCGACGCGGAAGGGCTCCATCCGGTATCCCAGCCGTTGCAGGGCCGCGGCCACATCTTCGATGCGGATGGTGATCTCCTCGGCCTGTTCGTCCAGCAGGGGGGCGGCCCCGGCCAGCTCTGTGCGGAGGCGCGAGGCTGAGGCGATGAAGCCCGCGATGGTCCGTTCCACCGCCGCCGTGTCGGTTTCGGCGGAAGCCACCAGTTCGCCCATGTACTGGGTCCCGCTGGGGTAGGGCTCGAACCATGTGTCGAAGGGCAGGACGGCGAGATGGGTCGCACGCTCCTCTGCCAGCACGGCTTCCAGCTCGGCGGCGCCGAGGTGTGCGGGGTTGTCCATCACGGTCAGAAACCGCAGCGCCGCGCAGCCCTCTTCGGGCAGGCAGTTGTAGAAGGTGGCGAGGTAGTAGAAGCCTTCGGCGCTGATCTGATAGGTGATCCCGTCACCGGTGTCGGCGTCCGGCGCCATGGCGCTCACCTCCATCCGGTAGCCGAGGGCCCGCACCACGGTGGCGACGTTCTCCGGCAGGGTCGCAGGGGTTGTAGCGGCCTGTGCGGCATGGGGCAGAAGCAGCAGGGCGGCGAGGGCGAGCGGGCGCAAGGGCATGGGCAATCCTCGGAAGCTGTAGGGCACTTGCCCCGGAATGCAGGTTTCTCGAATGACACCGGCGGGGCACAATCTCTGCGGCCGGTTCGAACAATCTGTGCATTGCCCGTCTCGTGGTCAACGGTGCCTGCATGACAATCACCGTCACCTCGCGGGTTGCCCGGGGCTTGAGGGGTGCTAGACTCGGAGAAGGCTTGCGGGTAAACGGGAGCCGTTAGCGCTAACGTCGCCCGCGGAGAGGCGCCGAGCCGCATGGAGACAAGATGGTTTCACGCGTCATTCCCGTCGACCCGTTCGACCTGGTGATCTTCGGCGGCACCGGGGATCTCGCTCGCCGCAAGATCCTGCCGGGGCTCTATCGCCGCATGGCCTCGGGGCAGATGCCGCCCGAGGCCCGGATCATCGGCGCGGCCCGCTCCGAGCTCGACCGCGCGGGCTACCAGCAGATGGTGAAGGAGGCGATCGAGGAGTTCGGCGACCCCAAGCACAGGAGCGACGTGGCCGGGATCAGCGATTTCCTCGAACGGCTCGACTACGTGGCGATCGACGCCAAGGGCGAGGGTGGCTGGAAGGAGCTGAAGGCGCTGATGCGCGACGGCGTGGTGAAGGCCTTCTACTTCTCGGTGGGCCCCAGTCTCTTCGGCGATCTCGCCGAGCGGCTGAAGAGCCACGGCATCGCCGGGGACGATGCCCGGATCGTGGTGGAAAAGCCCTTCGGCCATGACCTCGGCTCGGCCAAGGCGCTGAACGCCGCGCTCGACGCCCATTTCGACGAGCACCAGATCTACCGGATCGACCATTACCTCGGCAAGGAGACGGTGCAGAACCTGATGGCCGTCCGCTTCGGCAACATGCTCTTCGAGCCGCTGTGGAACAGCCAGTATGTCGACCACATCCAGATCACCGTGGCCGAGACCGTGGGCGTGGGGGGCAGAGGCTCCTATTACGACAAGTCGGGCGCGATGCGGGACATGGTGCAGAACCACATCATGCAGCTTCTCTGCCTCATCGCCATGGAGCCGCCGGCCAAGTTCGACCCGGATGCGGTGCGAGACGAGAAGCTCAAGGTGATCCGCGCGCTGGATCCGGTGGACCCCCATCACATCGTCCGCGGCCAGTACGACAAGGGGCCCGACGGCCCGGGCTACCGAGAAGACGTTGAAGACCCGCGCACCCGCACCGAGAGCTACGTGGCGATGAAGGTGCATATCTCCAACTGGCGATGGGCGGGCACGCCCTTCTACCTGCGCACCGGCAAGCGGCTCAGGGCGCGTGCGAGCGAGATCGCGGTGGTGTTCAAGGACACGCCGCACAGCATCTTCGGGCCGGAGGCCGGGCTGCACCGCAACATCCTCACCATCCGGCTCCAGCCCAACGAGGGCATGGAACTGGGGGTGACGATCAAGGAGCCCGGCCCGGGCGGCATGCGCCTGATGGACGTGCCGCTCGACATGAGCTTCGCCGATGCGCTGGGGCCCGAGGCCGAGGACGTGCCAGACGCCTACGAACGGCTCATCATGGATGTGATCCGCGGCAACCAGACGCTCTTCATGCGCGGCGACGAGGTGGAGGCCGCATGGGCCTGGACCGACCCGATCATCGACGGCTGGATCTCGCGGAGCGAGGTGCCCAAGCCCTATGATCCGGGCAGTTCCGGCCCCGACGATGCGCTGGCGCTGATGCACCGCGACGGCCGCAAATGGCGGGACATCAAGGCATGAACCTGCGCGAGTATCCCGACGCCGAGATGATGATGATGGATTTGGCCGACCAGATCTCGTCGGAGCTCACCATGGCGCTGGAAACCCACGAGACGGCCAGCTTCTGCGTGCCCGGCGGCACCACGCCCGGCCCGATCTTCGACCTGCTCTCGGGTCGCAAGTCGCTCGACTGGAGCAGGGTCACGGTGTTTCTGAACGACGAGCGCTGGGTGCCCGAGGACAGCCCGCGTTCGAACACACGGCTGATCCGACAGCGGCTGCTGACCGGCCCGGCGGCGGTTGCCAATTACGTGCCGCTCTACGCCGAGGCCGCGCGCCCGGAGGATGCGATGGAGGCGCTGGCCGAGGGCATCGCGCCGCATCTGCCGATCTCCGTGCTGCTCCTCGGCATGGGTGCCGACATGCACACGGCTTCGCTCTTTCCGGGCGCAGACCGGCTGGAGGAGGCACTTTCGGCCGATGCGCCGATCCTGCTTCCGATGCGGGCCGAGGCGGCGGATGAACCGCGCATCACGCTCTCGGCCCCGGTGCTGCAGGGCGCGCTCTCGACCCATATCCTCATCACCGGCGAGGCCAAGCTCGCCGCGCTGCACCGCGCTCGCGGGTTGAGCGCGCAGGAGGCCCCGGTGAAGGCGGTGCTGGGCGAGGCGACGGTGCATTGGGCCCCGTGAGCCCAGCCGCGGGCGGGTGTTAAGCCTTCCTGCACTTATTTGGCCCAATAGAGGCCGCAAGGCGGATTGACGAAAGGATGCCACCCATGTGGGACAAGTTGAGGGCCTATCACGCCGAACACGCCCGCCGACCCATTTCCAAGCTCTTCGCCACACCCAACCGGGCCAGGATCTTCTCGGCGCGGATGGGCGACATGCTCTTCGACTACTCCAAGACCACCATCGACACCGAGGCGCTCTGGCTGCTGATGCAGCTGGCCGAGAAGGCCGGTGTCGCCGCCAAGCGCGAGGCGATGTTCAGCGGCGCCACGATCAACGACACCGAGGGCCGCGCGGTGCTGCACACCGCGCTGCGCAACCTCGACGGTGGCCCAGTGATGGTGGACGGCAAGGACGTGATGCCGGGGGTGAAGGAAGTCCTCGCCCGGATGGAGGCCTTCTCGGACGATGTGCGCGAAGGCCGCTTCGGCGGTGCGGGCGGCAAGATCACCGACGTGGTGAACATCGGCATCGGCGGCTCCGACCTGGGCCCGGCGATGTGCTGCCTCGCGCTCGCACCCTACCATGACGGGCCGCGCACCCATTTCGTCAGCAACGTCGACGGTGCCGACGTGCATGACAAGCTCGTGGGGCTGGACCCGAAGCATACGCTGGTGATCGTCGCCTCCAAGACCTTCACTACCATCGAGACGATGACCAACGCCGCCACCGCCAAGGCGTGGATGAGCGAGGGCGGCGGCGACCCAAAGGCGCAGTTCGTCGCGCTCTCGACCAACCTCGAGAAGACCTCGGCCTTCGGCATCCCGGCCGAGCGGGTCTTCGGCTTCGAGGATTGGGTCGGCGGGCGTTACTCCGTCTGGGGGCCGATCGGGCTGTCGCTGATGCTTGCGATCGGGCCCGCGGCCTTCAAGGCCTTCCTGCGTGGCGCCCAGGCGATGGACAGGCACTTCCGCGCCGCGGAGTTCAAGGACAACCTGCCGGTTCTTCTCGCCCTCGTCGGGATCTGGCACCACCAGCTCTGCGGCTACCCAACCCGCGCGGTGCTGCCCTATGACCAGCGGCTCTCGCGCCTGCCGGCCTATCTCCAGCAACTCGAGATGGAGAGCAACGGCAAGCGGGTGCGGATGGACGGCGAGAAGCTGACGGTGCCCTCCGGGCCGGTCGTCTGGGGCGAGCCTGGCACCAACGGGCAGCATGCCTTCTACCAGCTCATCCATCAGGGCACCGGCGTGGTGCCCTGCGAGTTCATGGTGGCCGCGCGCGGGCACGAGAGCGAGCTGGCGCACCAGCACGAGCTGCTGATCGCCAACTGCCTCGCCCAGGCCGAGGCGTTGATGAACGGCCGCTCGCTGAAGGAAGCGACGGCGCTGATGGAGAAGAAGGGTTTCACCGGGGCCGAGCTGGAGCGGCAGGCCCGGCACCGGGTGTTCCCCGGCTCGCGGCCCTCGACCATGCTGCTCTACCCCGAGCTGACGCCCGAGGTGCTGGGCATGATCATCGCGCTCTACGAGCACCGGGTGTTCGTGGAAGGTGTGATCCTCGGGATCAACAGCTTCGACCAGTGGGGCGTGGAGCTGGGCAAGGAACTCGCCCTCGCACTGCAGCCGGTGGTGGCCGGGGAGGCCGACGGCAAGGACAAGGATGACAGCACGCGGATGCTGGTGGATTACATTCGCCAGCGGCGGTGAGGCGTTGGTGGGCAGATTGCCCACCCTACCTGTGCCGCGCGAAAGGCCGCGCCCGTAGGGTGCAACTCAAGGTCCATCATGTCAAACGACTGTGTGGAGATTCTGGAGCGGGTAGCGGGAATCGAACCCGCGCGTTCAGCTTGGGAAGCTGACAGGCTACCATTACATCATACCCGCCGCGAAGGCTGAGATACGGCCCGCGCGGCCCGCCGTCAAGGTGCTGAAAAAGAGGCGGGGCGGAGGGGCAGGGCCTGACCTGCCGCGCTCCACCCCGCAAGGTCCGGCGCCGGGCGCATCCCCCCGGCCCGCGGAGACGGCGGACCACTAGGGGAGGATGACAGGGGATGCGGCCGGTCAGCCGCCGGAGGGAGAAATCGTGTCTGCGCGCTAGAGGCGCGGCGCCTGGGTGCCGCTATTCGAACCGGCGGTGGCCGAGGCCATCGCGGCGGCCGCGAGGGTCAGGGCGAGAGGCGTCTGGCCCAGCTTGACCATGGCGTAACTCCTTGAAACTGTTTTCATCTTCCGCTGTCCTGCGGTGATGGAACAGATATGGGGCATCGGCCCGGGCTTTACCAATGACAAAGCCTGTCATGCTGCGCGCCACGGCAAATTCGAGGGGAGTCAGCCCCTGCCGCGGCGCCTGCGTCCACCCGCCGTGCCACTGCCGCCGGTGTTGAAGGAGGGTTCCGGCAGGGTCGCCACCTTGGAAAGCTCGGGGAAGGGCGCGCTGGCATGGGGGATGCCGTTGGCGGCGACGAAGTGCTCCTGGAAGCGCGGCTCGATCGCGGTTTCGACCTTGGTGATCTCGCGGACGATCTGCTGGACCTCCGCACGCGCGGCACGGTTCAGAAGCGCGATCCGCGCGCCGGTGCCCGCGGCATTGCCCGCACTGGTGACCTTCTCGAGCGGCGCGTCGGGGATCATGCCGAGCACCATGGCGTGCTTCGGCGAGATATGCGCGCCGAAGGCCCCGGCGAGCACGATGCGGTCGACCGTGTCGACGCCGAGTTCGTCCATCAGCAGCCGGGCGCCCGCGTAGAGCGCCGACTTGGCGAGCTGGATTGCGCGGATGTCGCCCTGGGTGACGGTGATGCGCGGCCCGCCCTCGGCGGTGCCGTCGTGGATGAGGTATTCGAAGGTGCGGCCCTGCGGCGTGATCCGCGTGGTGCCGGTGGCCTCGGCCGAGCCGATCAGGCCGGAGCGGTCGAGCAGGCCCGCCATGCGCATCTCGGCCACCGCCTCGATGATGCCCGAGCCGCAGATGCCGGTGACGCCGGTGGTGGCGGTGGCCAGATCGAAGCCGTCCTCGGTGTTCCACAGATCGCAGCCGATGACCTTGAAGCGGGGCTCCCTGGTCTCGGCGTCGATCTCGATGCGCTCGATGGCGCCGGGGGCAGCGCGCTGGCCGGAGGAGATCTGCGCGCCCTCGAAGGCCGGGCCGGTGGGGGAGGAGCAGGCGAGCACGCGGCGCTTGTCGCCCAGGAGGATCTCGGCGTTGGTGCCGACGTCCACGATTAGCGTGAGCTCCTCGGCCTTGTGCGGCGCCTCCGAGAGCGCAACGGCGGCGGCGTCGGCCCCCACGTGGCCCGCGATGCAGGGCAGCACGAAGGCGCGGGCCTGCGGGTGCAGCGCGCCGGGCAGGAGGGTTGTGGCGGGCAGTTCCAGCGCGTCGGAGGTTGCCAGCGCAAAGGGGGCCTGGCCCAGTTCCACCGGGTCGATCCCTAGCGCGAGGTGGTGCATCACCGGGTTGCAGACCAGCGTGACCTCGAAGATCGTGGCCGGGTCGACCCTGGCTTCCTCCGCGCAGGCCTTCGCCAGGTCGGCGAGCGCGGTGCGGACGGCGGCCGTCATTTCCTTGTCGCCGCCGGGGTTCATCATCGCGTAGGAGACCCGGCTCATCAGGTCTTCGCCGAAGCGGATCTGCGGGTTCATCAC
>CAYVQK010000161.1:0-8556 GCA_964454145.1 uncultured Oceanicola sp.
AGGCCTTCGTCACCGAAGGGCTGAAGCCGGTGATCGACCATGTGATCAGCTTCGGGATGGGGCACTTCTACATCAGCCAGTCCGACAAGGGCGGGTTGGTGTTTGGCGGCGACCTGGATTTCTACCCGAGCTATGCACAGCGGGGCAACCTGCCCATGGCCGAGCACGTGATGGAGGCGGGGATGACGCTGATGCCGATGATCGGCAAGGCGAAGGTGCTGCGGAACTGGGGCGGCATCATGGACATGACGCCCGATGGGTCGCCGATCATCGACAAGAGCCCGGTGGAGGGGCTCTATCTGGATTGCGGCTGGTGTTACGGCGGGTTCAAGGCGGTGCCGGGCTCTGGCTTTGCGTTGGCGCATCTGATCGCGCAGGACAGGCCGCACCCGGATGCGGCGGGCTTCCGGCTGGACCGGTTCCGCACCGGCGTGGGGCTCATGGACGAGGAGGGGACGGGTGCGCAGCATAATCTTCATTAGCCTGCTGGCGGCACTGCCGGTGCAGGCGCAGGAGTTCGGCGGCGAGTGCTACGCGCGGGAGTATTCGGCGGACCACCTGGCGAAATATCCCGAGCAGGGGGTCGCCTCGGTGCGGATCGACTTCGAGCGGATGGGCGGCGATGTGGAGGGCGAGATCGGGGTGGCCGGGGTGACGGCGGTGATGGCCGACAGCGAGCTGACCCGGGCCGAGGGGACGGCGGGCGGCACCTATTCGGCCTTCCTGATCTGCCGGGTGAAGCCGGCGGAGTGGGAGATGGGCGATTGGGTGCGCACCGGCTCGGTGATCTGCAACGCGGAGTGCGACGGCGGGTTCTTCATGGTCGAGAAGGTCGGTGCGGATGAGCTGGTGATCCGCACCGAGGGGGTGGCGCTGGAGGGCGAGGGTGAGGGTTGCGGCGGGCGGGCGGTCCTGGCCGATTTCGTCGGTGGCGATCCGAACCGGCATGTGCTGACGCGGTTCCGGCTGGCGCGGGTGACGGACGAGGTCTGCGCGCAATGAGGATTGCCTGTCCGCTCTGTGGCCTGCGCGACAGCCGAGAGTTCACGCCGGTCGGCGGGGCGGAGCTGGTGGACCGGCCTGCGCCCGGAGCCGGGGCGGAGGCGTGGGACGATTACCTGCACAACCGGGCCAATGCCTGCGGGCCGAGCCGGGAGCTGTGGTATCACGGCGGCGGCTGTGCGAGCTGGCTGGTGGTGGGGCGGAATACGGCGACGCATGAGGTGATTTTGGTGACCCTGGCGCGGGAGGGGACGGGGTGAGTCGGGGTGAGAAGTCGGGACGAGTCCCGACCTGCGGGTGGCGCGCATGAGGATCCAGGGGCGGGGACATGCGCTGGACCGGGGGCGGACGCTGCCGTTTTCGTTCGACGGCGAGATGCTGCACGGGCATCCGGGCGATACGCTGGCCTCGGCCTTGCTGGCCAACGACGTGCGGGTGGTGGCGCGGTCGTTCAAGTATCACCGGCCGCGGGGGCTCTATACCGCAGGGCCGGAGGAGCCGAACGGGCTGGTGACGGTGAAGGGCCATTGGGGGCCGGTGCCGAACGTGCGGGCAACCATGGCAGAGCTCTATCCGGGGCTGTGCGCGACGAGCCAGAACCGCTGGCCGTCGCTCGGCTTCGATGTGCTCGGGATGAACGACCTGCTGCACCCCTGGCTGGGCGCGGGCTTCTACTACAAGACCTTCATGTGGCCGCCGAAGGCCTGGCTGAAGCTCTACGAGCCCTTCATCCGGCGGGCGGCGGGGATCGGGGCGCTCTCGGAGGCGCATGACGACACGCCGCATGAGAAGGCCTTTGCCTTCTGCGATCTTCTGGTGATCGGCGGCGGGCCTGCGGGGCTGATGGCCGCATTGGTGGCGGGCCGGGCGGGCAAGCGGGTAATCCTATGCGACGAGCAGAGCGCCTTGGGTGGACGGCTGCTGGGCGAGCGCGAGGCGGTGGGCGGCGTGCCGGGGCATGCCTGGGCGGCGGGTGTGGCGGATGAACTCAGGGCCATGCCGAACGTGCGGGTGATGGCGCGGACGGTGGTGACAGGGGTCTATGACCACGGCACCTTCGCCGCGGTGGAGCGGGTGGGCGAGCATCTGGCAAAGCCCGCGGAGGGGCTTCCGGCGAGCTGTTTCTGGCGGATCGTGGCGGGGGCTTCGGTTCTGGCGAGCGGCGCGGTGGAGCGGATGATCGCCTTTCCGGGCAACGACCGGCCGGGCGTGATGGCGGGTGGTGCGGTGCGGGCCTATCTCGAGCGCTGGGGCGTGCTCGCGGGGCCGCGCGTGGCGGTCTTTGGCGGCGGCGCGGCGGTGGCGCGGACGGCGCGCGACCTGGCTGCGGTGGGGCTGCCGCCGGTGGCGGTGATCGACGCGCGGCCGGGCGGCGAGGCACCGGTGGAGGCGCCGTTCTTCAGCGGGGCGCAGGTGGTCGGCACGCTCGGGCGCGCGGGGCTGACCTCGGTGACCGTGCAGGCGGGCGGCAAGCGGGAGAAGATCGGGGCCGACGTGCTGGCGGTCTGCGGTGGATGGACGCCGCAGATCCAGCTGGCGACGCATCTGGGCGCGAAGCCGGTCTGGCGGGACGGGATGTTTCTGGCGCCCGAGGGGGCGGTGCAGGGGATGGTGGTGGCCGGGGCCGCGGCGGGAATTGCGGGCACCCATGGGGCGTTGCGGTCGGGCGCGGAGGCGGCGATGCGGGCGCTGGGGCTGGACGCCGTGCCGGAGTTGCCCGAGGCGGAGGACGGGCCGCGCGAGGAGGCGCCGCATTTCGTCGATCTGAAGGGACGGGCCTTCCTCGACATGGCGAACGACGTGACGGTGAAGGACATCCGGCTGGCGGCGAAGGAGGGCTTTCACCGCGCCGAGCACACCAAGCGCTACACGACGCAGGGAATGGCGCCCGACCAGGGGCGGGTTTCGGGCGAGGCGGCGATGGCGGTGCTGGCGGAGGCCACGGGGCGGACATTGGCGGAGACCGGGCTGACGACGCACCGCCCGCCGGCCGCGCCGGTGAGCATCGGGGTGATGGGCGCGGGCGCGCGGGGCAAGGGATTTGCCCCCGTTCGCAAGACCACGAGCCATGCCGCCGCGGTGGCTGCGGGTGCGCCGATGGTGGAGGCGGGGCTGTGGTATCGGGCGAGCTATTTCCCGAAGCCGGGCGAGACGACCTGGCGCGAGGCCTGCGACCGCGAGGTGCGGATGGTGCGCGAGGCGGTGGGCGTCTGCGACGTGTCCACGCTGGGCAAGGTGGATGTGCAGGGGCCGGGGGCGGCAGAGCTGCTGGATCTCGTCTACACCGGCAAGATGTCGACCCTGAAGGAGGGGCGCACCCGTTACGGGCTGATGCTGCGCGAGGACGGCCACGTGATGGATGATGGCACGGTGGCGTGGCTTGGGCCCGAGCATTACCTCATCACCACGACCACGGGGGCGGCGGGGCCGGTGATACGGCATCTCGACTTTGCGGCACAGGTGCTGGCGCCGCGGCTCGACGTGCAGATGATCTCGGTGACCGAGCAATGGGCGCAGTTCGCCGTGGCGGGGCCGAGGGCGCGGGCTGTGCTGGGTGCAGTGATCGAGGCGGTGCCGGAGCTGCCGTTCATGGGCTGCGCGGGCGTTGAGGTGGCGGGCGTGTCCGGGCGGCTCTTCCGGATCAGCTTTTCGGGCGAGGCAGGCTGGGAGCTGGCCGTGCCTGCGCGCTATGGTGCGGCACTCTGGGCGGCGTTGGTGCGTGCAGCGGAGGCGGAGGGCGGCGGGCCGTACGGGATGGAGGCGCTGAACGTGCTCCGGATCGAGAAGGGCTTTGTCACCCATGCCGAGATCCACGGGCGGGTGACCGCGGGCGACGTGGGGCTGGGCGGCATGGTGAGCCCGGCGAAGGACTGCATCGGCAAGGTGATGAGCGCGCGCGAGGGGCTGGCCGACGGGCCGCACCGCGAGCAGCTTGTGGGGCTGAAGCCGGTGGGTGCGGTGAAGGCGCTTTCGGCCGGGGCCTTCCTCTTCGAGGAGGGGGCGGAGGTGAGGCGCGAGACGGCGCAGGGCTACACCACCTCGGCCTGCTGGTCGCCCACGCTGGAGAGCGGGTTGGCGCTGGGCTTTTTGAAGAACGGGCGCGCGCGGCATGGCGAGCGGTTGCAGTTCGTCGATCACCTGCGCGATGTGCGCGCCCTGGTGGAGGTCTGCGACCCGGTCTTCTTCGACCAGGAGGGCGCGCGGATGCGTGGCGAGGTGGAGGCGGAAGGGGCGTTTTCGGCGCCTGCGCTGGAGGCTTCGGATCCGCTGGAGGTGGAGCCGCTGGAGGCCGGCGGGCTGCGGCTTTCGGTGCTGCCGCACCAGCCGATGACGGCGGTGCTGCCCCTGGGCGGAGCCAGGGTGAAGGCGGGGCGCATGGCCTTTCCGGCGCCCGGTGAGAGCACCGCGAGCGGCGCGGCGCGGCTCTGCTGGTGGGGTGCGGGGCAGGCGATGCTGCTCGGGGCGGAGACGGCGGCCGTGAGCGGCGCCGTGCTGGTGGGTCAGTCGGATGCCTGGGTGGGCTTCGAGCTTGCGGGCGAGGACGCTGGGGACGCATTGGCCAGGCTGGTGCCGCTGGACCTTGAGACCATGGCCGAGGGCGAGGTGGCGCGGAGCCTGCTGAACCACATGCCGCTGGCGCTCTTGCGGACGGAGGAGGGCTTCTGGCTCTACACCTTCCGCTCCATGGCCGGGACCGCCTGGGAGGAATTGGCCCACGCGGTGCAGGGCGTCGCCGCCAGACGCGCCTGACAGGCCTCATTTTCCTGCTTCAAGTATCCCCGCCGGAGGCCTCGACTCTTTTCTGAACGAGAGTTCAATTCCCTGAGCCACCCCAGGTGCGGAGCGTCGTCCAGCGTCTCGTAGATGCCGAAGGAAAAGATCAGGCCGAGCAGGGAAAGGAGCGTGATCGTTCCGATGCGTCAGATCACTGCCCGCGGTCCTGCGATGTGCCCGCTTGTTGCGCCGGGCCTGCCGGGAATTGAATGTCCGTTCAATCGTGGGGGAGGAAAATGCAGTGATCCTGAGGGCTTGGCGCCGGTTCAGACGGGTTTGCGGGTCGGACGGAAGATCGCTGCCGTGAAGGTGCCATCGGCGCGGCCGGAGAGCTGTGCGGCGACATGGGCCCAGTAGTCGGCGATCCGGTCTTCCATCGGGTCGCTGCTGAGGGTGTGGAGGTTGTGAGGCTCGAGGGTGTGCACCTCCACCAGTGTCCCACCGGCGCCGTGGGGCGAGAAGCGGAGGGTTTCGCCCTCGGCGGCGGGGCGCGGTGGCGGGGCGTCGGGCCGGTCGGTGGCTCGAACGGTGAACTGCCGACCGGGCTGCTCGCCGGTGTAGTGCAGCCACATCGTCATGTCGCCCACACGGCGGCGCACCTCGACCTTGAGGTGGCTGTCGTCGCCCGGGGTGACCTCGGTGATCTCGGCCCAGCCGGCATCCCAATGCGGGCGGTCGGGGTGGGCGCGCAGGCGACGGTAGGCCTCGTCGGGCGGCATGGGCAGGGTGAAGCGGGCGCGGTGGCGGCGGGTGAGGCCGGGCAGGGGCCTGAAGGCGAGCCCGGTCTTGCGCAGGAGGAGGCTCAGCCCCCAGCTTGCGAGGGCCAGGAGGAAAGCCCAGTTGGGCATGGCCTCGACGAAGCCCGGCGCGTAGCGATGCAGGATGGCGCCGATGAAGACGATCGTCGCCGCCCATTCAGTGAGCGCGCGCAGGGGCAGCACAAGGAGCATCGTCACGGCCCAAAGGCCCGTATAGAGCCCGCCCACGACCACGGTGAAGGCAAGGGCGACCACGGCCGGGTGGATTGCCTCCGGCGCGGCGGAGACCCCCTCCGAGAGAAACCAGAGCACGCCGAGGAACACCTCGAGCGGACCGTTCAGCACCAGGCCGGTGAGCGCGGCGAGGAGGATGGCGTAGAACAGGCGCCCGCGGCTGTGCCGAAGGCGGATGAAGCGCGCCAGCAGGCGGGCGCCGGGCCCCGGTTCGGGCAGATCCTCTAGGGTGGAGGAGGGGCCGAATGCAGGGGTGGCGTGACTCACTCGCCGACGGCTTTCCGGACCGCCGCCAGCGTGAGGTGGTCGTCGGGCAGGCGGGCGAGGTTCTTCATGTGGCGTGGCGTCGGGCCCGCCTTTCCGCTGTGGTCGGCCAGCAGCTTCGGCGCCTCCTCCTCGGCGGCCTTCGCCTGCGCCTTGCCGCCGGGCAGGCCGGCGGCCGCCTCGGCACTGCGGTCGGCGGGCTCGGGCGGGTTGAGCGCGAGGAAGTGGGACTGGAGGTGGCGCAGCTCGCCTGCCAGCACGTCGTCGAACCAGCGTTCGATGACCTCTCCGGCCTTCATCCCTTCGCGGATCTCGTCCATCTCGATGTGGGAGGTGTCCGGGTCCATCTCGGTGATCTTCAGGGTGAGCACGCCGGACGACATCACGCCCATCGCATCCTCGCCCTCGATGTGGATGCGGGCGGTGCCGGAGCTGCTCTGCTCCAGCAAGGTCAGAGTGGCCTCCTCGGCCAGCTCGCCGCAGGCCATCAGCGCGCAATAGAAGGTGTTGCGGTCGCGGTCGTTCGGATCGGCCTCGATGTCGATCAGGCGCTCCGACACCAGCCCCTTGCCCGCACCGGGCACCACGGCGGCCCAGAGCTCGGCGCCGTCGGCGCGGACGTGGCCGGCAGCGGAGGAGACGAAGGTTAGCTTGAGCGGCAGCCTGTCGGCCCAGTCCTCGTGCAGGACCATCACCAGCGCCGCCGCGATGGCGATGGCCAGCGGCAGGCCGATGAGCCCGTCGAAGCGGGTGAGCGCGCCGAGCCCGCCGCCCAGGAGGACGCCGGTGCCGATGCATTCGAGCCAGCCCCGCTTCGAGGGGGCCCAGGCGAGCACGGCCGCCGCGACGCCGGCCATGACGAGGGGGGCGAAGAGGAAGGAGATGGCCTTGGTGTACCACACAAGGCCCGGCAGAAGCCCGATCAGCAGCAGGCCGATGGACATGGTCACCGAGAAATAGGCAATTCGACGGCGCTGGGCGGAGAGAACTGGGAACATGGTTTGACCCGCAGGTTTGTCTGTCAGCCCGAAGATGGCGGCAGATTGCGGCGGAGAAGGGGCGAGAGCGGTCAGATCTGGTGGTAAATCGACCCCGGCATGGCGACAGTCGGTGCAAGAAGCGCGGGATTGTTCGCAGCCGCGTTGCGCTGCGTGCCACCGCTTGGCCCGGATCCGACATGCGGGAGCGGCAGATATGACGGAGGTTTGAACCGCCGCGACCGTGGCCCGGGCCGGGCGTTTTGGCTCAAATCCCCGGCGATCGGCGCTTGTGCCCCCCGCGCGGGGCAGGCAGGATGGAGAGGCTGGAACGGTTGTGCTTGAAATGCGGGCAGGAGGCCCCACTTGATGGTGCAGACCGGAGGGGGCCGTGGCTGCCGCGAAACGCCCGAGAAAGGGCTGGGGCCGGTGCCTCCTTGCCAATAACAAGGAACGAACATGCACGAGCAATTGAGCCAATCCTACCCTGTGCTTCCGCTGCGCGACATCGTGGTGTTTCCGCACATGATCGTCCCGCTCTTCGTGGGCCGGGAGAAGTCGGTGCGGGCGCTGGAAGAGGTGATGGGCGATGACAAGCAGATCCTGCTTGCCAGCCAGATCGACCCCAGCGTCGATGAGCCGACGACGGACGGCATCTACAAGGCCGGGGTTCTGGCGAATGTCCTGCAACTGCTGAAGCTGCCCGACGGCACCGTGAAGGTGCTTGTTGAAGGCCGTCGGCGGGTGCGGATCGAGGAATACCTCGAGAACGAAGATTACTTCGAGGCCCGCGCCGCCGCGCTCACCGAGATGCCCGGCGACGAGGAGACCGTGCGCGCCCTCACCGGCTCGGTGGCCGAGGAGTTCGAGCGCTATGCCAAGGTGAAGAAGAACATCCCCGAGGAGGCCCTGGCCGCCGTGGCCGAGGCCGAGGCCGCCGACAAGCTGGCCGACCTGGTTTCGGGCCATCTCGGCGTGGAGGTGCACCAGAAGCAGGAGCTCCTGGAAACCCTCGACGTGGGCGAGCGGCTCGAGAAGGTCTATGGCCTGATGCAGGGCGAGATGAGCGTTCTGCAGGTCGAGAAGAAGATCAAGACCCGCGTGAAGAGCCAGATGGAGCGCACCCAGCGCGAGTACTACCTGAATGAGCAGATGAAGGCCATTCAGAAGGAGCTGGGCGATGGCGAGGACGGCGAAGGCGAGATCGCCGAGCTGGAAGAGCGCATCGAACAGACCAAGCTGAGCAAGGAAGCGCGCGAAAAGGCCGAGGGCGAGCTGAAGAAGCTCAAGAACATGAGCCCGATGAGCGCCGAGGCGACGGTGGTGCGCAACTACCTCGACTGGATGCTGAGCATCCCGTGGGGCGTGAAGAGCCGCGTGAAGAAGGATCTAGCCCGTGCCGAGAAGATCCTCGACGACGATCACTATGGCCTGGAGAAGGTCAAGGAGCGGATCGTGGAGTATCTCGCGGTGCAGCAGCGTTCGAAGAAGCTCAAGGGGCCGATCCTCTGCCTCGTCGGCCCGCCGGGCGTGGGCAAGACCTCTCT
>CAYVQK010000162.1:0-8492 GCA_964454145.1 uncultured Oceanicola sp.
GCGGGTGGTGGACATCGGCGCGCCGAGCACCGCCGCCGCCCCCGCGCCCATGCCGGCCAGCGCGTAGAGAGTCGCCGTGCCGGAGACCTCGGGAAAGAGGCCGGTGGCGAAGATCCCGAAGGCGAGGCCGGTGAGGGCCCCCACCATCAGCGAGGGCGAGAACATGCCGCCCCCCATCCGCCCCGCCATGGTGATGGCGACGGCGGCCACCTTCACCACCACGAAGATCACCGCCTCGCGGAACAGCAGCGCCCCGGTCAGCGCGGCCGAGGTGGTCTCGTAGCCCACGCCGATGATGTGCGGATAGACTATGGCGATGGCCCCCAGCAGGGCGCCCGCCATGGCGGGCCGCAGGAAGCGCGGCAGGCGGCTCAGCTGCATCACCGTGTTGCCCAGGCTGTCGGCCCAGAACACCGCCCGCATCAGCACCACAGCCACCAGCCCGCAGGTAATGCCGAGCAGAAGGAAGGCGGGCAGCTCGACGTAGAAGCTCAGCACCCCGTCGCCGCCCAGGGTGAACTCGGCCACGTCGCCGAAGAACGAGCGCGACACCACCGTGCCCGCGACGGAGGCGATGACGATGGGCGCGAAGGCATGCACCGCGAAGTGCCGCAGAACCACCTCGAGGGCGAAGAGCGCGCCCGCGATGGGCGCGTTGAACGAGGCGGAGACGGCGGCGGCCACGGCACAGCCCATCAGGTCGCGCCCGGTGAGGCCGTTGGCGTTGATCCGCTCGGAGACCCAGGAGGAGATCACGGCGGCCAGGTGCACCACCGGGCCCTCCCGGCCGGTGGAGCCGCCCGACGACAGGGTGATGAGCGACGACAGCGCCGAGGCGAGCCCCGCCTTCAGCTCCACCCGGCCGCGGTTCAGCGCCGCGCCGTGGATCACGTCGGCCACCGAGCGCACCCGGGCGCCCGGAGCGAAGCGGTCGAGGATCAGCCCCACCGCCAGCCCGCCGAGGATCGGCAGCACCAGCACCCACCACCAGGGCAGGCCGGCGGCGAAGCTGTGGATCATCCGGGTGTCGTCGGTGCCGTAGAGCAGGCCCTGCAGCAGGTCGATCCCGAGGCGGAAGAAGCAGGCCGCGTAGCCCGCGGCCACACCGAGCGCCAGCGCGATGAACCAGAACTGCACCTGGCTGGGCCCGCGCTGGCGCAGCACCCGCATGAGGGTCTGGCCCTGCTCGCGCAGCTCCGAGAGGCGCTGCCGGATCGGCCCTGCCGTCTCTGCCCCCTGCCCCTCGCCTTCGCTCACCCGGTCTCCCCCGCCCTGCGCCGTGCGTGTCAGGGCCGGTCTTCCCCGCAGGACGCGCATCGCCTAGGGTGGCGCGTGGCGAAACGTGAGGAGGAGTGATGCCTTTCCCTGAGGCGCGAACCGGCCTGGAGGCCGTTCTAGGCGATCGGATCACCCGGTCCAAGAGCGATCTGGATCTGCACGGCCGGAGCGAGACGCATTTTCCCCTCACCCCGCCCGATGCGGTGGCCTGGCCCGAGAGCACGGCGGAGGTGGCCGAGATCGTCCGGCTCTGCGCCGCAGCGCGCTGCCCGGTGGTGGGCTGGGGCGCGGGCACCTCGCTCGAGGGCCACGGGCTGGCGGTGCAGGGCGGCCTCGTGGTGGATTTCGCCCGGATGGACCGGGTGCTCGAGGTGCGCCCCGAGGACATGGTGGCGGTGGTCCAGCCCGGCGTCACACGCGAGGCGCTGAACCACGAGCTGCGCGCCACCGGCCTGTTCTTCCCGGTCGATCCAGGTGCCAATGCCACCCTGGGCGGCATGGCCGCCACCCGCGCCTCCGGCACGACGGCCGTGCGCTACGGCACCATGGCCGAGAACGTGCTGGCCCTCGAGGTGGTGCTGGCCGACGGCACGGTGATCCGCACCGGCTCGGGCGCGCGCAAGGCCTCGAACGGCTATGACCTCACCCGCCTGATGGTGGGCTCGGAAGGCACGCTGGGGCTCATCACCGAGCTGACGCTCAAGCTCCAGGGCCAGCCCGAGGCCGTGGCGGCAGCCACCTGCGCCTTTCCGGCGATGGGCGACGCGGTGGATTGCGTGATCGCCACGATCCAGGCCGGGCTGCCGATGGCGCGGATCGAGTTCGTCGACGGGCCCACGGTGGCGGCGGTGAACGCCTACTCGGGCGCCGACTTCCCCGAGATGCCGCACCTGCTGGTGGAGTTCCACGGCTCGGAGAGCTCGGTCGCCGCCGATGCGCGCTTCTTCGGCGAGCTGGTGAGCGACATGAACGGTCAGGCCTTCCGCTGGGCCGAGAAGGCGGAGGACCGCACCGCGCTCTGGCAGATGCGCCACCACGCCTATTGGGCGATCCTCGCCAGCCGGAAGGGCGCACGGGCGATCGTCACCGACATGTGCGTGCCGATCAGCCGGCTCGCGGAGGCGGTGGAGGCCACCGCGCAGGACATCGCCGCCGCCGGGCTCGAGGGCCCGATCCTCGGCCATGTGGGCGATGGCAACTTCCACGCCATCCTGCTGATCGACCCCGACGACGCGCAGGAGAAGGCCCGGGCCAAGCACATCGCCGACACCATGGCCGAGCGCGCGCTGGCTTTCGGGGGCACCATCACCGGCGAGCATGGGGTGGGCATGGGCAAGCTGCACATGATGGACGCCGAGCACGGGCCGGCCTGGGAGTTGATGGCCGAGCTGAAGGCCGCGCTCGATCCTGAGGACATCCTGAACCCAGGCAAGGTGGTGCGGCGCGGCGGCATCGGCTGATCGGGCTGCCGCGTGCCATCCCCTCGAAAACGTTCACCAATGGTTAAGCGACTCAGTGGATTCCCCCGGGGCATTTGAGTATAAATCCGCTCATTAACCTGGGATGGGATAGACATGACTTTCAAAGCACTCACCGCTGCCCTCGCGCTGTCGGCCAGCACCTTTCTGACCCCGACTGCCGCCGACGCGCGGCTCGTCATTCATTGCAACCGCGGGCCGATCCCGTCGAACCCGATGATCAACGGCCACTACGAGAATTTCGTCGCCAGCCTGATGGAGAATTTCGTGATGACCGAGCAGGAGGCCACACGCGTGGCCCGCGAGGTCTGCGGCAACATGGGCGCCGTGGGCGACCTCGACTACCTGGTGGATCTCACCTACGAGGCGACCGAGGGCTACCAGCGCCGCCAGTGAGCCGAGGGGGCCTCGAAAGCCCCTGCCACTGCTGCCAAGAGACCCCGAATTCGGCGCAATTTTGGCAAAGTTTGATGACAGTTTGAGGGAAGCGGGGCTGCAATGGCTCCGCTTCCTTTCTGTTTCGATCCCGTGAACCCTACGGAGCCTGTCATGAAGCGCCATATCCTTCCGACTGCCGCCCTCGCCCTGGCCCTCAGCGCCGTGTCCGCAAGCGCCGCCGGCGTCGTCATCTCCTGCGACCGCGGCCCGTTGCCGAAGGTCTCGCTGATCAACGGCCCGAGCGAGATGTTCGTGAGCAGCATCCAGGCCAACTACGACGTGACCCAGGAAGAGGCGAAGGCCGCCGCGCGCTATGTCTGCGCCGACATGTCCGCCGTGGGCAATGCCGACAAGCTGCGGATGCGCACCCGCGAGGCGCTGGCCAACTACCGCCGCCGGTAAGCCCGCCGCCTAGCCTGCCAGCAGGGCCCGTGCCGCCGCGCGGGCCTCTTCCGTCACCGTCTCCCCGGCCAGCATCCGCGCCAGCTCGTCCACACGGCTTGGCGCGTCGAGCGGTGTGACGGTGGAGAGCGTCTGCCCCTTCGCCACCCGTTTCTCCACCCGCCAGTGATGCGCGCCCATCGCGGCGACCTGCGGACTGTGGGTGACGACAAGCACCTGCCCCGAGGCTGCGAGCCCCGCCAGCCTGCGCCCGACCGCATCGGCGGTTGCCCCGCCCACCCCGCGGTCGATCTCGTCGAAGATCATCGTGAGCCCGGTGGTGTGCCGGGTGAGGCAGACCTTCAGCGCCAGCAGGAAGCGGCTGAGTTCGCCGCCCGAGGCGATCCTGTTCAGGGGGCCCGCCGGCGCGCCGGGGTTGGTGGCCACGGTGAAGGTGACCACATCGGCACCCTCCGGGCCGGGCTCGCCCTCGGTGATTTCGGTCGAGAAGACGGCTCGTTCCATCTTCAGCGGGGCAAGTTCCGCCCCCATCGCCTTGTCGAGCTTCGCGGCGGCCTTCCGGCGCGCCTCGGTGAGCCTGGCCGCGGCCTCGACATAGGCCGCATCGGCCTCTCGCGCGGCCTTCTCGAGCTTCGCGATGCCGCCCTCGCCCGCGTCCAGCGTCTCGAGCTTGGCGGTGAGGTCGGCGGTGAGCGCGGCAAGCTCGTCAGGCGCCACGCCATGCTTGCGGGCAAGCCCGCGGATGGCGAAGAGCCGCTCCTCGGTGGCCTCCAGCTCGCGCGGATCGTGGCTGAGGGCGTCGAGCGCGTCGCCCACCCCCTGCTCCGCCTCCCCCAGCGCGTCGATGGCGCGGGAGAGCGCCTCCAGAGGCGCATCGAGCCGCCCCTCGGCGGCCTCGGCGGCGCCATCGAGCCAGCGGGAGGCATCCGACAGCATCCCCTCCGCCCCGTCCGGGCCAAGCGCCTGAAGCGCGCGCTGCACGTCCTCGCGGATCCGGCTCGCGGCCTGCATCAGCCGGCGCCGGGCATCCAGCTCGGCCTCCTCGCCGGGCTGCGGATCGAGCGCCGAAAGCTCGCCCGCGGCATGGCGGAGGAACTCCTCCTCGGCGGCCAGCGCCGCCTGCGCCGCGCGGGCCTTCTCCAGCGCCTGCGCGGCCTCGCGGCGCGCCCGCCAGGCGGCGCGGGCGGGGGCAAGGTCAAGCCCGGCGAAATCGTCGAGCAGGGCGCGGTGGCCGCGGGGGTTCAACAGGCCCCGGTCATCCTGCTGCCCGTGCAGTTCCACCAGCACGTCCGACAGGGCGCGCAGCACCTCGCCCGAAACGCGGCGGTCGTTGACCCAGGCGGTCTTGCGGCCATCGGCTGAGTTCACCCGGCGCAGGATCAGCTCCTCCGAGGCGGGGATGCCCGCCTCCTCCAGCACCGCATGGGCGGGGTGGCCGTCTTCCAGCGAGAACTCCGCCGTGACCTCGCCCTGCTCCGCCCCCGCGCGCACCAGCTCGGCCCGGCCGCGCCAGCCCAGCACGAACCCCAGCGCATCAAGAAGGATGGATTTGCCCGCCCCGGTCTCGCCGGTCAGCACGTTCAGCCCCGGCGCGAAGCTGAGTTCGAGCCGGTCGATGATGAGCATGTCCCTGATGTCGAGCCCGCGCAGCATGGGCCACCTATCAACCGCCTGTGGGGTGGGTGCAACCCACCATTGCCGTTACAACCACTCGCCCCGGATCATCTGGCGGTAGATCTGCCGCAGCCAGCTGTCGCCCTTGGCCTGGGCCTGCAGGTTGCGGCGCGCGAGCAGCGTGTAGGTGTCATCGTACCACTGCGAGGAGCGGTAGTTGTGCGCCAGGATCGCCCCTGCCGTCTGCGCCTCGGCATAGAGGCCGAGCGACAGGTAGGCCTCGACCAGGCGGTGCAGCGCCTCGGGGGTCTGCGTCGTGGTCTGGAACTCCTCCACCACCACCCGGAAGCGGTTGATCGCGGCAACGAAATGCCCGCGCCGCAGGTAGTAGCGCCCGATCTCCATCTCCTTCGCCGCGAGATGGTCGAAGGCGAGGTCGAACTTCAGGATCGCGGAGCCGGCATATTCGCTGTCGGGATACTTCTCGATCACCTCGCGCAGGGCCTGGAGCGCCTGGAAGGTGAGGCCCTGGTCGCGGCCGACCTCGTCGATCTGGTCGTAGTAGGAGAGCGCGAGGAGATACTGGGCATAGGCCGCATCTTCCTCGGCGGGGTAGAAATCGATGTAGCGCTGCGCGGTGGCGCGGCTGTTCTCGTAGTCGCGGGCGCGGTGATAGGCGAAGGCCTGCATGATCAGCGCGCGCTTGGCCCAGACGGAATAGGGATAGAGCCGCTCGACCTCGGAGAAGATCTCGGCGGCGTCATCGGCCTTGCCGTTCTCCAG
Organism: uncultured Oceanicola sp.; assembly: GCA_964454145.1. Lineage (GTDB taxonomy): Bacteria > Pseudomonadota > Alphaproteobacteria > Rhodobacterales > Rhodobacteraceae > Vannielia. The sequence goes on from CAYVQK010000162.1 coordinate 5,994, forward strand.
CTCGTACTCGCCCTGGCTGTAGATCTGCTCGGGGGTCTGGCTCTCGAAGGTGACCTCGGGCTCCGCCCGGAACAGGCCGCAGCCCGACAGCAGGAGCGAAAGCGCCATGATCCCTGCCAGCCCTGCCCGACCTTTCTGCGCCACCATTCTTGCCTAACCCCGTGACTTTATTGACCGCATGGCCCTCGGGCAGCGGTGATCAGATGCGGTGTAGCACAAGAAATTGCGGGGCAAAATGGCTTTGGCGCACATCGGATGTTCAAATGCCCGAGCGGGGCCGAGGTGCAACTGCGGCGCACCGGGCTCAGGCGACGAGCCGGAGATCGCGGCTCTTGAGGCCGGTGCCGGGCAGCTGGCGCACCATGCCGGCGTCGCAGGTGACGACCTCGTAGGCCGAAGGATCGGCAAAGAGCGCATGCAGCAGCGCGTTGGTCAGCGCATGGCCGGCGCGGCGACCGGTGTAGCGGGCGAAGAGCGGATGGCCGGCCAGGGCGAGGTCGCCCAGGGCGTCGAGCATCTTGTGGCGCACCGGTTCGTCCTCGTGGCGCAAGCCGCCGGGGGAAAGCACCCGGTCGCCCTCGACCACCACGGCATTCTCGAAGGTACCGCCAAGCGCCTTGCCCTCGGCCCGCATCGCCTCGACATCGGCGGCGCGGCAGAAGGTGCGGCTGTCGCAGAGTTCACGGACGAAGGCGCCGTTGGCCATGTTCATCGACTTTTCCTGCGCGCCGATGGCGGCATCCTCGAAGTCGATCCCGAAGTCGATGTGTAGGCTGTCTCCCGCGGGCTCCAGCCTGGCCACGGCCTCGCCGCGGCGCACCTCGACGGGCTTCAGCACCCGGATCGCGCGGACGGGCGCATCCAATTCGCGGATGCCGGCCTTGAGGATCGCGCCGACGAAGGGCGCGGCGGAGCCGTCGAGGATCGGCACTTCGGGGCCGGACACCTCGATCAGCGCATTGTGCACGCCGCAGCCGGCAAGCGCCGCCATCACGTGTTCTACCGTGGAGAGGCTCACGCCGTCATCGTTGGTCAGAAGGGTGCAGAGCGGGCTTTCCACCACCGCGTCCCAGCGGGCGGGCAGAAAGGCGTCGCCGCGCACGGCATCGGTGCGCCGAAACCAGATGCCCTGGTCGGCCATTGCCGGCTTCAGCGTGATCCGCGCCGGGCGGCCCGAATGCAGGCCCACGCCCGAAAGCGTCACGGATTTGTTCAGCGTCGTTTGCACCACGTGCCTCTCTGAGACTGCCTCAGTCCTGTCTCCGGACGCAGATCGCCCGGTTGTCCTCCGAGATAGGCGGGCAGGCGTTAACCGACAACTCAATCTTTGCAACGGTCTGTAACACTCGGGGGGAGGTCTGTGGCAAGACCATGCCGAGGGCATGAAAGACGCGCCCCAACCCCCTGCCCCCAAACGAAAAAAGGGCCGGTCTCCCGGCCCTCTTTCTGTCGGTATTCGTGACCCGGATCAGTTCGCCTGGCGGCGCAGGAAGGCCGGGATCTCGATGCGCTCCTGCTCGGGATCGATCTCGTCGTCCTGCTCCAGCTGGGGCTGGCGGTAGGCCGGGCGGCCCTGCGCGGCGGCCGAGCTCATCGGCGGTTCGCGGTGCACCGGCGCGGCGGGCTGGGCGCCCTCGGCGCCGTGGCCGGCCATCCGGGTGATCAGAGAACCGATGCCGAAGCGGGCCTTGTGATCGGCCGAGGCGGCGGGCTGCTGCGGCTGGGGTGCGGGCGCCGCGGCGCGGGGCTGCGGCTCGGCGGACTGGGCGCCGGGCACCTTGCGCACCGCCTGCTGGAGCCGGGCCAGGGCCTCGGCCGAGGGCGTGCCGGGCGCGGGGCGCGGGGCCGGCTGCGGCTGGTACTCGGGCTCGGCGGCCTCGAGCGGCTCGGCCTCGGCAGCCGGGCGATAGGCCGGCGGCGGCAGGTCGTCGGACGCGGCGGTTTCCACCTCGTCACGGGCCGAGGGGCGGAAGGCGGGGAAGAGCGAGGGCTCTTCGGCCTCGAGCTGCGGCTCGGGCAGCGCGGGGGCGGCCATCGGCGCGGCGGCAACTTCCTGCATCGGGGCAGGCGCGGGCGCGGCCTCGGGCTGCGGTGCGGGCTGGTGGGCCAGCGGGGCGGCCATCGAGCGGCGCGGCACCGGCATTTCGCGCTCTTCGTCCATCACGTCGATGCCGGTGGCGACGACGGACACGCGCATCCGGCCTTCCATGTTGGTGTCGAGGGTGGAGCCGACGATGATGTTGGCGTCGCTGTCCACCTTCTCGCGGATCTCGTTGGCGGCCTCGTCGAGCTCGAAGAGGGTCAGGTCATGGCCGCCGGTGATGTTGATCAGCACGCCCTTGGCGCCGTTCAGGCTGATCTCGTCGAGCAGCGGGTTGGCGATGGCCTTCTGGGCGGCGACCTTGGCGCGGTCCTCGCCGTCGGCCTCGCCGGTGCCCATCATCGCCTTGCCCATCTCGTCCATCACCGCGCGGACGTCGGCGAAGTCGAGGTTGATGA
>CAYVQK010000163.1:0-8455 GCA_964454145.1 uncultured Oceanicola sp.
GCTCGCCCTCGAAATAGAGCACCGTGTCGACCATGTGCTCGACCACGCGGGGGCCCGCGATCTGGCCTTCCTTGGTGACATGGCCGACGAGGATGACGGCGGTTCCCCGCCGCTTGGCGAATTGCGTCAGCTCGTGGGCGGCGGCGCGGACCTGGGAGACGGAGCCGGGGGCGGCCTCGACGGTGTCGGACCACATGGTCTGGATCGAATCGATGATGCAGAGGTCGGGGCGCTCGGCGTCGAGCGTGGTGAGGATGTCGCGCAGCGAGGTTTCGGTGGCGAGCTTCACCGGGGCCTCGGCCAGACCGAGGCGGCGGGCGCGCATGCGGACCTGGGCCGAGGCCTCCTCGCCGGAGATGTAGATGGTTTTCTGCCCGGCCAGCGCGAAGCGGGCGGCGGCCTGGAGGAGCAGGGTGGACTTGCCGATGCCGGGATCGCCGCCGACCAGTGTGGCGGAGGCGGGCACGAGGCCGCCGCCCAGCACCCGGTCGAACTCGTCGAGGCCGGAGGTGGTGCGGGGCGGAGGCGCCTCGGGCGAGGCGAGATCGGCCAGCGGGATGGTGGCGCCCTTCCGGGCGCCGAGGCCCTTGCCCTTGGGCCCGGCGGAGAGCGGGGCTTCCTCGTGGATGGTGTTCCAGGCGCCGCAGGCATCACATTGCCCCGACCACTTGGAGTGGGAGGCGCCGCAGGCGGTGCAGGTGAAGGCGAGGGCTTTGGCCATGGGGGCGGTTTTGCCTGAGGCGCATGGCATTGGAAAGGGTGCATGGCGCCATCGGGGGCGTCCAATCCTGCCAGGTTCGGGAAATCTGCTGGCGTGCCAGTGACTTTCCGCCTTCGGCGAGGATATTTGGGGGAGCAATGAGGAGCAGGGGTGCGCGATGTTCGAGGTGGTGGATCTGGAGCCGATGGTCTTGCCGGATGAGGCAGGGCTCCGGCGGCGTCCGGCGATCCGGGCGAGCGCGCAGCGGGAGACCTTTGCCGAGAGATACGACTGGTGGACCCTGGCCTATGGCGCGGCGCGCGTGCCCGGCGGGCTGGTGCTGGTGTGCCCGAAACTTCTGAACTTCAAGGCACTGGTGAGGGCGGGCCGGTTCACCTGTGGCGGGGCGCCGCTGAAGCTCAGGTGGATCCGGCCGTTCCGCCGGCATGACGAGGTGTGGCTCTCGGGCGAGGTTTCCGCCGAGCGGCTGGTGTTCGACCACGAGGGGTTGCAGCTGTCCTGCCCGGTGCAGCGGCAGGACGGCGCGTTTGCCGGAAAGCGCTGCCTGGTGACGACCTCGAAGGACAACGAGCTGGAGTGGATCGAGGATTGGGTGGCCCACCATGTGCGCCACCAGGGCAGCGAGGCGGTGCTGTTTCACGACAACCTCTCGACGATCTACCGTCCGGACGAGATTCTCGAGCGGCTGCGCGGGATCGAGGGGCTGCAGGCGGCGCGGGTGGTGTCGGTGCCCTGCCGCTACGGGCCGCTGGGAAAGAAGCCGCCGCGTGGTCTGGCGAAATTTCTGCAGAGCGGGCTGCTGAACCTCGCGCGGCAGGGGGCGCTGGCGCGGGCGCGGTCGGTGTTGCAGTGCGACATCGACGAGATTGCCTTGAGCGACGCGGGCGCGCCCGGGCTGCACGAAGCGGCGGAGACCGGGCGGCTCGGCTATGCGACCGCGCGGGCGCTCTGGCGCAATGCGGAGACCCCCGAGACCGGACCGGCGCGACATGGCGGCCACGTCTTTGCCTGGTCGCCGGAGCGGGAGAGCAAGGAGAAATGGGCGGTGGTCCCCGGCGGGCCGCTTGGCTGGATGGGGTGGGATGTGCACGGGATCGGGGGCTATCTTCTCAACGATCTGGTGAAGGTGAAGGGCGTGCGGTTCTTCCATTGCGAGCGGCTGTCGACCGACTGGAAGAGGCCGCGGAGCGGCAAGGACGACCTGGGCGGGGCGCGGTTCGACCCGGAGAGCGCGGCGTTGCTGGAGAAGGCCGGGCTGCGCTAGTCGGCCGTGGGGCGGAGCGCTTCCGCGGGTTCGGTCGCGGGGTCCAGAGGGGTGCCCGGCGCGGGCAGGGCGGCCTGCCTGCGCGCCCTCTCGGTGAAGAAGGAGATTGCCAGCGAGGCGAGGATGCAGGCGGTGAAGAGGTAGAGGCCCCAGGCGACCTCGACGCGGCCCACCCCGATGCCCTTGGCGACCACGATGTAGAGCGCGATCAGGAAGATGTCGGCCATGGCCAGCTTGCCGAGGATGTGGAGCACCGGCAGCACCTTCCGGTGCATCAGGCGGAAGTGGATGAGCGCGAGGCCGATGGTTTTCAGGTAGGGGGCGAAGAGGGCGAAGCCGGTGACGAGGAGCGCGAGGAAGACATCGGCGCTCCAGAGTTCCTGCAGGCCGGAGATGACGGAGATTTCCGACAGGCCGAAGAGCGGAAGCAGCCCCGCGCGCAGGAGCGGCGCGAACCAGGCGACCGGGAAGAGCAGCAGCAGCGAGAGGTTGGCGAGCTTGAGGGCGAGCTGCACGGGGCGGGCCTTTGGGCGGTTGCGTGTGGCCTTCATGTAGGCGGTGGGGCGCCTGGGCGGAACCCCGGGGGCGGGATTTGCCGCGCCGGACGGCGGCGCCGGCGGCCCTCAGCGCAGGGTTTCGATCGGGCCTTCGGCGCTGCCGTGGATGAACTGGGTCAGGTAAGGGTCTGTCGCGGCGTCCATTTCGGCCACCGGGCCGGTCCAGCGGATCTTGCCGGCGTGGAGCATGGCGACGTCATCGGCGATGGCGCGCACCGAGGTCATGTCATGGGTGATGGTCACGGCGGTGGCGCCCATCTCGACCACGATCTCGCGGATCAGCTCGTTGATGACGCCGGCCATGATCGGGTCGAGGCCGGTGGTGGGCTCGTCGAAGAAGATGATCTGGGGCTCGGCGGCGATGGCGCGGGCCAGGCCGACGCGCTTCTGCATGCCGCCCGAGAGCTCGGCGGGGAAGAGGTCGGCGGTCTCGGCACCGAGGCCGACGCGGCGGAGCTTTTCGATGGCGATCTCGCGGGCCTCGGCCTTTGGGCGCTTCAGGGCGCCGCGGAGGAGGCGGAAGGCGACGTTCTGCCAGACGGGGAGCGAGTCGAAGAGGGCGCCGCCCTGGAAAAGCATTCCGAAGCGGGCGAGGAAGGCCTCGCGCGCCTTCGCGGAGCGGGCCTCGGTGACGGGGGTGCCGTCGACGGTGATCTGGCCCTTGTCAGGGGTGACGAGGCCGAGAATGCACTTGAGGGTGACGGACTTGCCGGTGCCCGAGCCGCCGATGATGACCATGGAACGGCCCTTGCCGACGGAAAGATCAACTCCGCGCAGCACGTCCTTGTTTCCGAAGGACTTATGGACGTTTTGCAGCTCGATCATACGGAGAAGAAGGCCTGCGTGAGGAGGAAGTTGGCGGCGAGGATGAGGACGGCGGCGGCGACGACGGAAGACTTGGTGGCGCGGCCAACGCCCTGGGCGCCGCGTCCGGAGTTCATGCCGTAGTAGCAGCCCATGAGGGCGGCGATGAAGCCGAAGGCGGCGCCCTTGACCAGCGAGGAGATGATGTCGAGCGCCTCGAGGAAGTCCCAGGTGTTCTGCAGGTAGGCGGCGGCGTTGAAGCCGAGCCGTTCCGTCGCGACGATGTAGCCGCCCATGACGCCGATCACGTCGCCCACGGCCACCAGCGCAGGCACGGTGATGAGGGCGGCGAGGACGCGGGGGACGGTGAGGTATTTCATCGGGTGGGTGGACAGGGTCACCAGCGCGTCGATCTGCTCGGTGACCTTCATGGTGGCGATCTCGGCGGCCACGGAGGAGGTGACGCGGGCGGCGATCATCAGGCCGACCAGCACCGGGCCGAGCTCGCGCACCATGCCGATGGCGACGATCTGGGGCACCACCGCCTCTGCGTTGAACCGGGAGCCGCCGGAGTAGATCTGCAGGGCCAGGGCGCCGCCGGTGAAGATGGCGGTGAGGCCGACCACAGGCAGCGAGAAATATCCAACGTTCAGAACGGCATGCCAGAGTTCCTTCAGGTAGAAGGGCGGGCGGGCCATGTGGCTGAGCGTGGAGAAGAGGAACATCGCCACGCGGCCGATGGCAGCGAGCGCCGCAAGGGTGTTGCGGCCGATCAGCGCGAGCGGGGTGAGGAGGGCCTGCAAGGCGCGGTCAGCCCGCGCGGCCGGCGTAGCGGCGGGTGTAGCGGGGGCCGAGCGAGGTGAGGATCTCGTAGCCGATGGTGCCGGCGGCGTCGGCCACCGCATCGACGCCCTGCTCGGGGCAGAGCAGCGAGAGGTGCTGCGGCACGCGATCGAGCCTGGAGATGTCGGCGGTGATGAGATCCATCGAGACGCGGCCCAGGATCGGGCATTCCACCCCGTCGGCCCAGAGGCTGCCCACATTGGTGAGCGCGCGGGTGATGCCGTCGGCGTAGCCGCCGAGCACGGTGGCGGTGGCGGTGTCTTCGGGGGCTTCCCAGGTGGCGTTGTAGCCCACCAGCTCGCCTTGCAGAACCGTCGCGGTCTGGATCACCGGCAGGTCGAGTTGCACTACCTGGCGGGCCTCGGCGAAGGGGCGGCCGCCGTAGAGGCCGATGCCGGGGCGGGTGAGCTCGAAGTGATACTCGGGGCCCAGCAGGATGCCGCCGGTGTTGGCGAAGCTGCGTGGGATGCCGCAGCCCGCCGTCAGCTCGCGGAAGAGCCGGAGCTGGGCGGCGTTCTGGGGGCTGTCGGGCTCGTCGGCGGAGGCGAGGTGCGACATGATGAGCCGCGGTCCGCGGGGCACGGCGATGTCGCGCAGCGCCATCCACTCGCCGGGCTCCATGCCGAGGCGGTTCATCCCGGTGTCGAGCTGGATGCCGAAGGGCGCGTCGGGCAGGGCCTCGATGTGGCGGGTGAGCTGGTCGATCGAGTTGATCATGGGGATCAGGTCGAGATCGTTCAGCATGTCGGTGTCGCCGCGCATGTGCCCGGAGAACACGTAGATCTCGGGGCCGCGGCCGAGGGCGTTGCGGATCGCCGCGCCTTCCTCGGCGTGGGCGACGAAGAAGCGCCGGGCGCCGGCATGGGCGAGCGCGCGCGCCACCCGTCCGGCGCCGAGGCCGTAGCCGTTGGCCTTCACCACGGCCCCTGTTTCGGTGCCGCTGCCGGACGCCTTGTCGAGCGCGGACCAGTTGGCCGCGATGGCGTCGAGATCAATCGTTAACTGCCCGGTTCCCATGGGAAAGGGTTGTGCGTTTGGCGGGGGGCGAGGTCAAGGCGGAAAGGTTGCCGCGGTGCGGAATCGGCGGCGGTGCCGCCTGTCAGGGTTCGTCCCAGTAGCGGCGGCGCTCTTCCCACATCTTCTCGCCGATGAGGCAGTCGACGGGGGCCTGGGCCTTGATGATCTGCGCGGGGGGCGGGAGGCCGGCGATCTCGAGCACCAGCTTGCGGCGGACGGCCTGGGCGAATTCGTTCCACTCGTGGACCGGGATGACGAAGGCGCCGGGGCCGCCGATCACGCAGTCGCGGTAGTAGAGGTCGAGGGCGCCGATGTCCCAGTTGCCGGTGAGGCCCTCGTTGGTCATCAGCGGCAGGCCGTTGATGGTGATGCCCTTGTCGAGGGCCGCGTTGCGGGCGCGCTCGACGTGGCTGCCCTGGTTGTTGGGGCCGTCGCCGGAGACGTCGATCACCTGGCGCAGCCCGGTAAAGGCGTTGGCCTCGAGGGAATCGGTGGCATATTCGATCGCGCCCGAGATGGAGGTGCGGCGCATCCCGCCGGCGAAGGTCTGCGACAGGGCCTCGGCAAAGGCGCGGGCATCCTCCGGGGTCTGGATCACCGTCCAGGGGACGATCTCGCGCTGGGTGTAGCTTCCGGCCCATTCGACGTAGGTGACGGCGATGGAACCGAGCAGGCCGGATTGCACCGCCGTCATCACCTCGTTCGACAGGATCGCCTCGGCATAGCCGCGCCGCTGGATCTCGACCTCGTTTGGGGTCATCGAGCGGGAGACGTCGACCATGAGGGCCAGCTCGACATCGACCTCGATGGGCTGGGCGGCGGCGGGCGTGGCGAGGGCGAGGGCGAGGAGAAAAGCGCGCATGAGGAGGATCATGCGGGAGCGGGTGATTCTGGGGAAGGGGGTCGCGCGGTTGTGATCGGGGGGCCGGATGGCGTCGGGGCGGGCGCACGGGAAATGGCGCGGGTGGCTCAAGGAGCGGGCGATTATCCCACCCCGTGGCGAACCACGGGGTGGGTTGCTTCTTGCCTGCCTAGAATTGGTCGATCTGTCCGCCGCCCTGCTGCCAGGGTTGGACAAGGTTGCCGAAGCGGGTGAACTGGCTCTCGAAGCTCAGTTCCACCGTGCCGATGGGGCCGTGGCGCTGCTTGCCGATGATCACCTCGGCCTTGCCGTGCAGACGCGCCATGCGCTCCTGCCATTCGGCCATCTTGTCGAGCTGGTCGTCGGAGGGCTTCTCGCGCTCGGCGTAGTATTCCTCGCGGAAGACGAACATCACCACGTCGGCGTCCTGCTCGATGGAGCCCGATTCCCGCAGGTCGGAGAGCTGGGGGCGCTTGTCGTCGCGGCTCTCGACCTGGCGGGAGAGCTGGGAGAGCGCGATGACGGGGATGTTCAGCTCCTTGGCGATGGCCTTCAGGCCCATGGAGATCTCGGCGATCTCCTGCACCCGGTTGTCGGCGGTGCCGCGCAGGAGCTGGAGATAGTCGACGATGATCACGTCGAGCCCCTGGGTGCGCTTGAGCCGCCGGGCGCGGGCGGCGACCTGGGAGATCGGCAGGGCGGGGGTGTCGTCGATGAAGAGCGGGCAGGCCTCGAGCGCCTTGGCGGCCTCGACGAAGCGGCGGAACTCGGTCTCGTCCATGTCGCCCTGGCGGATCTTGTGGGAGCTGATCTCGGCGGCCTCGGAGAGGATCCGCGAGGCGAGCTGCTCGGCGCTCATCTCGAGCGAGAAGAAGCCCACCACGCCGCCGTTCACCGCACCTTCGGTGCCGTCGGGCCGCTCGCCGCGCTTGTAGGCCTTGGCGATGTTGAAGGCGATGTTGGTGGCGAGCGAGGTCTTGCCCATCGAGGGGCGGCCCGCGAGGATCAGCAGGTCGGAGGGGTGCAGGCCGCCGAGCTTGCGGTCCATGTCGATGAGGCCGGTGGAGATGCCCGCGAGCCCGCCCTCGCGCTGGTAGGCGGCGTTGGCGACGTTCACCGCGTCGGTGACGGCCTTCAGGAAGCTCTGGAAGCCGCTCTCGGTGCGGCCCTGCTCGGAGAGCTTGTAGAGCGCCTGCTCCGCCTCGACGATCTGGTCCTTCGGCTCGGAGGCCACGTTGATGTCGGCGGCCTTGGCGGCGATGTCGCGGCCGAGCCCCATGAGCTCGCGGCGGATGGCGAGATCGTAGACGATCTGGGCGTAGTCGCGGGCGGCGAAGCTGGCCACGGCGACGCCGGCGAGCTTGGCGAGATAGGCGGGGCCGCCCAGCTCGCGCAGGCCGGGCTCGTCCTCGAGGTAGGACTTGAGCGACACCGGGGTGGCGGCGAGGTTCTTGGCGATGCGGGCGGCGGCGACCTCGAAGATGCGGGCATGGAGCGGGTCGTAGAAGTGCTCGGCGCCAACCACCATGGCGACGCGGTCGAAGACGTCGTTGTTGGTGAGAATGGCGCCGAGCAGCTGCTGCTCTGCCTCGATGTTGTGCGGCGCAGTCTCCTGCGCTTCCGACGGACCTTCCGGCCGGAAAGCGGTGATCTCGTTCATTCTGCTCGGTCCCCCTGTGGAGGCAGGTGATACGCCATTTCGGGCCCCGGAGGGTATCTGGAAAATCCTGTGGATAAGCCGGGCCAAACCCTGTGAGGCACTGGGCGTGTTGCGCCGTGCCTACCACATCTGGCGAGATTCCGCGAGGGTCTCTCCAGATCTGGTGAGGAGCAGGGCGCGCGACTCAGCGGTTTTCCCGCTTTTATCCCCTGAAATTAATTTGCGTGGAGTTCCCGCCACTTGGCCGGATCATTCAGGAAGGTCTCGACTCCGTCGAGGGTTTCGGCGTCGAAGCTGCCGCGCTCGCGGGCCACTGCCAGCACGTCCCACCAGGTGCAGAGGTGGTGCAGGGTGACGCCGTGGTCGCCGAGCGTCTTCTCGGTCTCGGGGAAGATGCCGTAGTAGAAGACGACCGCGGTATGGGCGCAGGTGGCGCCGGTCTCGCGGATGGCATCGACGAATGAGATCTTGGAGCCGCCGTCGGTGGTGAGATCCTCCACCAGCAGCACCCGGTCACCTTCGGTCATCGCGCCCTCGATCCGGGCGTTGCGGCCGTAGCCCTTGGGCTTCTTGCGGACGTAGGTCATGGGCAGGGCCATGCGGTCGGCCACCAGGGCGGCGAAGGGGATGCCCGCGGTCTCGCCGCCGGCGATGTTGTCGAAGGCCTCGAACCCGGCGTCGCGCATGACCTTCACCACGAGGAAATCCATCAGGGTGGAGCGGATGC
>CAYVQK010000164.1:0-8425 GCA_964454145.1 uncultured Oceanicola sp.
GCTGGACGTATTGCAGCGCCATGTCCCAGGGGAAGAAGATCCAGGTGTCCTGGCTGACGCCGGTGATGAAGGTGTCGACCATCGGTTCGCCCTGCGGCTTGGCGTAGACGGTGGCGAAATGGGCCTTTGGGTAGAGCTGGCGCACCAGTTCGAGCGTCTTGCCGGTATCCACCAGGTCATCGACCACGAGGATGCCCTCGCCGTCGCCCATCATCGCCGCGTCGGGGGCCTTCAGCACCTTGGCCTCGGCGCGGTCCTGGTGGTCGTAGCTCTTGACCGAGATGGTATCGACGGTGCGGATGTCGAGTTCGCGGGCCACGATCATCGCCGGCGCCATGCCGCCGCGGGTGATGGCCACCACGGCGCGCCATGCGCCGGCGTCCGGGCCCTTGCCGTCGAGCCGCCAGGCCAGCGCCCGGCTGTCGCGGTGGATCTGGTCCCAGGAGACGTGGAAGCCTTTTTCGTGGGGAAGGCGATCTGACATGGTTGGTCCCTCGTGCAGCGTTTTGCTTCTCATAGCGCCGTGTCTGCCCCGCCGTCGAGAGGAACCGGGCTGTTGCTTGGGCGTTTTGGGGCGTAAAAGGCGCAGGACGCCGGCCACACGGGCCAAGGGGATGATATCATGGCTAAGGAGAACCGCAGCTTTGCGGTGATCGGGCTGGGAGCCTTCGGGAGCACGGTGGCCAGCGAGCTTGCCCGCTTCGGCAACCAGGTGATCGGAGTCGATATCGACGAGATCCGGGTTGCGAGACTGGCCGATCAGCTTTCGGCGACCGTCATTCTCGACACGACCGACGAACAGGGGCTGCGCGAGGCGGGGATCGACCGCTACGACGTGGCGCTTGTCTCCATCGGGGAGAACATCGAGGCCAGCATCCTGACCACGATGAACCTGAAGATGGCGGGGATCGAGACGATCTGGGTGAAGGCCGCGAACCGGACCCATCATCGCATTCTCAGCAAGCTCGGCGCCGATCGGGTGATCCTGCCGGAGCAGGACATGGGGCAGCGAGTGAGCCAGATGCTCAACAACCCGGTGGTGGAGGACTACGCCAGCCTGCGCAACGGCTTTTCGGTGGTGAACATCCACTTGCCGGAGCGCCTGGGGGGCACGCCGCTGACCCGGCTGCGCGGCCTGGCCGGAGCCGGAGAACTGCGGTTTCTGGGCCTGATGCGGGGCACCGCCTTTCTCAGTTGCAACGACAACGCGCTCGAGGTTGAGGCCGATGACCGGCTGATCGTGCTGGGCAAGCGCTCGGACCTCAGGGCCTTTGGCGACGCGCTTTGAGCCGCAGGGTGAAACGACAGGCCAAGGGGCTTGCCCGGCGGATGGCCGAGGCACCTGCGCCGCTGGTGCTCGCCGCGGGCTATGCGCTTTTCATCGCTTTCGGGGCGGTGCTGTTCCGGCTGCCCTTCACGTCGCACGTGCCCATCGGATGGAGTGACGCGCTTTTCACCGCCACCTCTGCCGTGACCGTCACCGGGCTCGCCGTGTTCGACGTGGGTGCGGTGCTGACCTTCTGGGGCGAGCTTGTTCTGGCGCTGTTGATCCAGGTCGGCGGGCTGGGGCTCATGGTGTTTGCGGTCATGGTCTTCGCGGCGCTCGGGCTGCCCGTCGGGCTCACCTCCACCACATACCTGCGCGAAGACCTCGGCCAATCGTCACTGGCGCGGCTCGGGCATCTGGTGGCGACGATCCTCAAGGTGGTGCTGGCCTGCGAGGTGACCGGTGCGCTGTTGCTGACCTTCACCTTCGTGCCGGAAGAGGGCTTCTGGGCCGGGCTGTGGACGGCCATCTTCCACTCGGTCTCGGCCTTCAACAACGCCGGGTTCTCGACCTTTGGCGCCGGGCTGGTGCCCTTCGCAACCGATCCGATGATCAACGTGGTGATCCCCGCGCTCTTCATCATCGGCGGGATCGGCTACGTGGTGCTCGAGGATGTCTTCCGTCGGCCCGGCTGGCGCCGTTACACGCTGCATACGAAGATCATGCTGATCGGCACGGTGGTGCTGATCCTCTGGTCGATGGCGACATTTGCGGTGCTGGAGTGGACCAACCCGGCCACCCTCGGCGCGCTGCCGAGTGATGGCGCGCGTCTCGCGGTGAGCTGGTTTCAGGCGGTCACGCCGCGCACGGCGGGGTTCAACACGACCGACATCGGCGGGCTGCATGATTCGACGGCGCTCATGTTCATCTCCCTCATGTTGATAGGAGGCGGCCCGACCTCCACCGCAGGTGGTATAAAGGTGACGACCTTCGTCGTCATGCTGCTTGCGACGGTGGCTTTTTTCCGCCGACAGACCCAGCTTTCCGCCTTTGGACGGTCGATCGGGCTGGAGCAGGTGCTGAAGGTGATGGCGCTGACGGCGATCAGCATTCTCACGGTTTTCGTGGCGACCTTCCTGATGGTGGCCAGCCATGACGGGCACTTTCTCGACATTGCCTTCGAGGTGGCCTCGGCCTTCGGAACGGTGGGGCTTTCGCGCGGCTACACGGGCGAAATGACGGAGTTCGGCCGGGCGGTCGTGGAGGTGGTGATGTTTCTCGGGCGGGTCGGGCCGCTGACGCTGGGATATTTCCTGGCCACCCGGAGTGTGCCACGGGTGCGGTACCCCGAAGGGCAGATTCACCTGGGGTGAGGGCCGTTTGGGTTGGGCCGTCAGGCGTCCTTGCGGCCGGTGACCACATCGATATCGGGCGCGTCCACCGCCTTCATGCCGACGGCGTGGTACCCCGCATCGACGTGGTGGATCTCGCCGGTGACGCCGGAGCCGAGGTCAGACAGCAGGTAGAGCGCGGACTTGCCCACGTCGTCGATCGTCACGTTGCGGCGCAGCGGCGAGTTGAGCTCGTTCCACTTCAGGATGTAGCGGAAGTCGCCGATGCCGGAGGCGGCCAGCGTCTTGATCGGGCCGGCGGAGATGCCGTTGACCCGGATGCCGTCCTTGCCGAGATCCTCTGCGAGGTAGCGTACCGAGGCCTCCAGCGCGGCCTTTGCGACGCCCATCACGTTGTAATGGGGCATCACCTTCTCGGCGCCGTAATAGGTGAGGGTCAGGCAGGAACCGCCGGATTTCATGAGCTTTTCGGCGCGGTTGACGCAGGCGGTGAAGCTGTAGACGGAGATGTCCATGGACATGCGGAAGTTCTCGCGCGAGGTGTCGACATAGCGGCCGCGGAGCTCGTTCTTGTCGGAGAAGCCGATGGCGTGGACGTAGAAGTCGAGCCCGCCCCATTCCTTCTCGACCTGGGCGAAGCAGGCATCGACGCTGTCCATGTCGTTGACGTCGCAATCGGCCATCAGGCTGCAGCCGAGCTGCTCGGCCAGCGGGGTGACACGCTTCTTGAAGGCCTCGCCCTGGTAGGTCAGGGCCAACTCGGCGCCGGCGTCGGCACAGGCCTTGGCCACGCCCCAGGCGATGGACTTGTCGTTGGCAAGGCCCATGATGAGCCCGCGCTTGCCTGCCATCAGCTGTGATGTCATCGACCCCTCCGTCGCATTCTGTCTGCTTCCTTTAGGACAAGCCGGGGCGAGGTTGCAAGCTCCGCCACAACAGGGCAGAACAGTGCGCGATAGATGCAACGGCACCTTAGGGGCGGCCTTCCGGGGAGGCAGGCTTCGGACGCGCCGGCGCATCGGGGGTGAAGGACAACGGCGGCAGGCCCGCCCACATCGGGAACGGCAGACCATGTCGGAGCGTGGCGGAATATTTGCGGGCGATGACCCATTCGTCATCGCGCGCAGCTGGCTGGCCGAAGCCGAGGGCAGCGAGATCAACGACCCGAATGCGATCGCCCTGGCCACGGCCGATGCCGACGGCCTGCCCAATGCGCGGATGGTCCTGCTGAAAGAAATCGAAGATCACGGCTTTCTCTTTTATACCAACTGGAGTAGCGCTAAGGCACATGAAGTTGACGTAGGGGGAAAGGCCGCCTTCGTCTGGCACGCCAAGTCGCTCAGGCGACAGATCCGTGTCAGGGGACTGACGGAACGGGAAGACGGCCCGCAGGCCGATGCATATTTTGCCTCCCGCTCCCTGAAATCCAGGTTGGGCGCCTGGGCCTCGCGGCAAAGCCAGCCCCTGTCATCGCGCGCAGCTCTGATTGCGGAGGTCGCGAAGGTGACAGCACAGCACGGGAGCAATCCCGGGCGCCCTCCGTTCTGGGGCGGAATTCGCATCTTGCCACTCGAGATCGAATTCTGGGCGGACGGCGCCTTTCGTCTTCACGACCGCTTCCGGTGGACGCGTTCCGCCGTGACCGATCGTGATTGGCAGGTCCGGCGCCTCTATCCGTAACACTCGCGGATTGGCAGGTGCCGTTAAGCGGTAGGGGAATGCCCTTTGGTAGTGGGGCAGAGCGCCTTTCGGGCCAAGGTCCGGCATGCGCCATGAGGACGTTATTGAACAGGAATGGAAGAAGAAAAGAACACGCAGAAACGGGTGAGAGGGCGCGTCAAATGGTTTGACCCCGCGAAGGGGTTCGGCTTCGTGATTGCCGATGAGGGCGGTCCGGACATCCTCCTTCACGCCAATGTGCTGCGCAATTTCGGGCAGAGCTCGGTGGCGGATGGGGCCGGCATCGAGATCGGGGTGCAGGACACCAACCGGGGAGCGCAGGCGGTCGAGGTGTTCAGCATCGACCCGCCGGAGCCCGGAGATGCGCCGCCGCTCGACGATGTCGCGGCGCTGGACCCGGCGGAACTCGAGGCGTTGCCGATGGAACCGGCGCGGGTGAAGTGGTTCGACAAGGGCAAGGGCTTCGGCTTCGCCAATGTCTTCCGCCGCCCGGAGGACATCTTCGTTCACATTGAAGTGCTTCGGCGCTCCGGCCTTGCAGACCTGCAGCCGGGCGAGGCAATCTGCCTGAAGGTCGTCGAAGGGCGACGAGGCAGAATGGCAACGCAGGTGCTTTCATGGGAATCGGCGCTCAAGGAAAAGAAGGTCTGAGGGCATGGCGCTCGCAGCCTGATCTGCAGAGTGCCATGCCCGGCCTCCTTCCTCTCCTCGGACTGCTTCTGGCGCTATGGCCGGCAACGCTTGCCGCTCAGGGCACCGGTCCGACGCTAGATACCGGCGGCAGCCGGGAGACTGCCCCGTTCGCGGCCGTGCCGGACGGGTCGGGGGCGGCGGTCGTTGCGCCGGCTCCGGATTGCGCGCTCGACGAGGTGCGGTTGCGTTGGGAGGGCGGGCAGGCGCGCTTCTCGGTCGAGATCGCTGACGATGCCAACGAACGCGCCCAGGGGCTGATGAACCGGGAGAGCATGGCCCGTGCCTCGGGGATGCTCTTCGTCTACCCGCGTGCCGGCCGTGTGAGCTTCTGGATGCGCAACACGCTGATCCCGCTCGACATGATCTTTCTCGACCCGCAGGGCGTGGTGACGCGGGTGCACTCCAATGCCGTGCCGCTCGACGAAACGCCGATTTCGGGCGGCGACGGCGTGTTGGCGGTGCTGGAGATCAATGGAGGGCTGGCGAAGGCCTTCGGGATCGCGCCTGGCGCCCAGATGCTGCATCCGGCCTTCGGGACAGATGCGGCCTGGCCCTGCGGCGGTGTCGGCGGGTAACCACGGGCTCTTCCATTTGCTGTCGGTTGCGGCTACACCGCGGCTCGTCGGGGCGTAGCGCAGTCTGGTAGCGCATCTGTTTTGGGAACAGAGGGTCGGGAGTTCGAATCTCTCCGCCCCGACCATCCAAGGGCCACTTGTAGAGAAACCGCTCGCAAACAAGGTGTTCGCCCAGTTCAGGGGTGCAGCTTCGGTTACAACAGATGGTGCCATGGCGAGTGCGGTTCGTCAGGTCGTCAGACGTTCCGGCCGCTACCGCGCCCGTCTCGCCTTTCCCAAGGATCTCGGCGGTATCATCGGTAGGACCGAGCTGCGCACCCCGCTGGGCGGAGACTGTCGCCAGGCGTTCAAGCGGCTGCCGGGCGTGTTCGCGGAGCTGCATCGCCGGCAGGGCAGGGTGACACTTCTCCTCTACAGATGTGGAGCGCTTCTGCTTTGCGCTTACACGAACATTGCCGACAAGCAGTGTTGCGTTGATGCTGCTCTTAGCCTGTGACCCCGAACTTCGTGACATCCTCAGTGCTCAGGTCAGCCACCTTGGTATTTCTATTGCAACCGACCATCGGCTGGGGCGCTCCGAGCACGCAGATATAGGTGCCATGGACACGCCCGCCGAAACTCGGAGCGCACAGATCAGGGCGCGTCGAGCGGGCCGCTGGCAATGACGAACACCAGGTTCTCGGTGCCTTCGTTGTAGAGCCCGTGCCAGACGCCCGGCGGGAAGTAGGCCACATCACCGGGTCCGACAGGGTGCTTCTCGCCGTCCACCGACAGCATCCCGTGGCCCTCGAGAATATGATACACCTGCTCGCGCTCGGTGTGGACGTGAGGCTCCATGTAGTGCCCAGGCGCATAGCAGGACATCACGTAGCCCAGCTTCTGCGCGCCGTGGTCCTTGCCGACGAGCTTCTTCGAGATCGCGCCGGGTGTGTGGCCTTTGCTGTTGTACCACGGCGTCTGGCTGTGGTGCCGAGGCTTGGAGGATTTGAGCGGATCGTCTGTCATGGTATCTCCGTAGGTTCAGGTATTCTTGCCGCCCACCACCAGCCGCAGCACACCGAACTGGCGTTCGATAATGAGCACGAGCACGGTGGCCGCGATGATGAGCAGCCCGCTGGCCGCAGTGATCACCGGGTCCGAGCCATGCGCCGCGATGCCGAAGATCACCGCCGGCAGAGTGGTGCGGGAGGGCTGCGAAAGGAAGATCGAGATCGTCACCTCGTCGAAACTGAGCAGGAAGGCGAAGAAGACGCCGGCGATAACGCCGGCCGCGATCATCGGCAGGGTGACGGTGCGAAAGGTTGTCCAGCTCGAGGCACCGAGGCTGTAGCTGGCCCGTTCGACGAATGGGTCGAGGTCGTGGAGGCTGGTGAGCGTCAGGCGCAGGACGTAGGGCAGCGTGATCAGCACGTGGCCCGCCACCAGCCCGGCGGGCGAGGTGGCCACCTGGATCAGCGCGAATATCTGCAGCAGCGCGAGGGCAAGCACCACATGGGGAACGGCGAGCGGCATCGTCAGCAGCGCCACCAAGGTGTCGCGTCCTCGAAATCGCGCGCGGGAAATCGCCAGCGCCGCCGCCACGCCGAGGATGCCCGAGATCACCGCCACCGCCGCGGCGATCTGGACGCTGAACCACAGACCATGCATCAGGTTGCGGTCGCGTACCACCTCGCCATACCAGCGAAGGCCCCATTCGGCGGGGGGAAACTGTACGTAATCGGCCGCGGTGAAGGAGGCGATCAGGATCACGATCAAGGGCACCAGCATGTAGATCGTGAAGATCACGGCGAAGACGCGCCGTGCCACGTGCCATTTGCTGCGGTAGCTGTTCATAGTCCCTGCACAGTCCGGTTGGTGGCACCGCGCAGGATTCGTATGACGATGAAGACGGCGACGATGGTGGTGAACAACAGGAACAGCGCCAGCGCGCCGCCCATCTTCCAATCGGACATCAGCATGACCTGCTGGTAGATCAGGTAGGGCATTGTCTTGCTGCGGGAGCCACCGAGGAGCACGGGGGTCGAGAAGGCCGTCATCGAGATGGTCAGCACGATGGTGCAGCCGGCTATGATGCCCGGGATCGACAGCGGCACCAGCACGTCCAGAAAGCCTCTCCAGCCACTGGCGCCGAGGCTTGCCGCCGCACTGAGAAGGCGCTTGTCGATGCGTGCCAGCGAGGCGTTGAGCGACAGCAGCATGAACGGGATGTAAATATGCACAAGCCCGATCAGGATGCCCATTTCGGTGTGCAGAATGCGAAACGGCAGACCGCCTGGCAGCACCGCGTTGAGGGCGCCATTCGGGCTGAGGATGACGATCCAGCCGTACGTCCGGACCACCACGGACACGAAGAGCGGTGAAATCGCGACGACCAGGAAGACACGGCTCCAGGCGCTTTCGGAGAAGTAGATGTACAGCGCTGCGGGATAACCCACGATCAGCGCCAGCAGCGTAGTGAACATCGCCACGCGCACAGTGCGGCCGAGGACTTCCCAGTAGAAGCCGTCGCTGAGGATCTTCATCCAGGTCGCGAAAGAAAACGTCTGTCCTTCGGGCGCCGTCTCTGTGAAGGCGCTTATGGCGATGGCGATCATGGGGATAACGAAGAAGACCACAACGACCAGAACCGCCGGCGCCAGCAGGTAGGCCAGTCGGTTGCCGAGAGGTTCGTAGACGGGGTTCTTCATCAATGTCTCCCGCGTCAGCCCTCGGCGTCCAGCAAGATGCCGCTGGTCGCGGGCCAGCTTGCAAAGCAGCTGTCGCCAACATCCAGCGGTGCATCTCCTGCCAGCCGCTTCACCGCAATCTCGCCCACTGGCGTGTCGGCGAGATAATCGACGGTCGCACCCTCGAAGACG
>CAYVQK010000165.1:0-7072 GCA_964454145.1 uncultured Oceanicola sp.
CCGGCGGCAACGAAAAGCTCAGGTCCTCGATCAGCTGCTTGTCGCCCATGTGCTTGGACAGGTTCTCGACCTCGATCACCTTGCCGCCAAGGCGCTGGCCGTTGGGAATGATGATCTGTGCCTTGCCGATCTTTTCGCGCTCGGATTGATCGGCAAGCTTTTCATAGGCCTGGATACGCGCCTTGGACTTGGCCTGACGCGCCTTGGCACCCTGCCGCATCCATTCGAGTTCGCGCTCCAGCGTCTTTTGCTTGGCCTTGTCCTCGCGGGCTTCTTGCTCGAGCCGCTTGGCCTTCTGGCCCAGCCAGGACGAGTAGTTTCCTTCGTAGGGAATGCCGCGGCCGCGATCGAGCTCCAGAATCCAGCCGGTGATCGCGTCAAGGAAGTAACGGTCGTGGGTCACGATCAGGATCGTGCCCTTGTATTCGATCAGGTGGTTCTGCAGCCAGGCGATGGTCTCGGCGTCGAGGTGGTTGGTCGGTTCGTCGAGGAGCAGCATGTCGGGCGCTTCGAGAAGCAGCTTGCAGAGCGCCACGCGGCGGCGCTCGCCGCCCGAGAGGTTCTCGGGCATCGCATCGTCGGGCGGGCAGCGCAGGGCCTCCAGCGCCACGTCGATCTGGCTGTCGAGATCCCACAGGTTGTTGCTGTCGATCTCGTCCTGGAGCTGCGCCATCTCGTCGGCGGTCTCGTCGGAGTAGTTCATCGCCAGTTCGTTGTAGCGGTCGAGGATGGCCTTCTTGCCGGCCACGCCATCCATCACGTTCTCCCGCACCGTCTTGCTCTCGTCGAGCTGCGGCTCCTGCGGCAGGTAGCCCACCTTGGCGCCCTCGGCGGCCCAGGCCTCGCCGGTGAAATCCTTGTCGATCCCGGCCATGATCCGCATCAGCGTGGATTTACCCGCGCCGTTTACGCCGACCACGCCGATCTTCACCCCCGGCAGGAAGCTCAGGCGGATGTTCTCGAAGCATTTCTTGCCGCCCGGATAGGTCTTGGAGACGCCATCCATGTGGTAGACGTATTGATAGCTGGCCATGGAATCCTCCGGCATTCAGGTGTCGCGGCACATCTAGGCGAGCCGGGGCGAAAGGGCAATCGGGCGGAAAGGCGCCGTGGCGGGCAAATATGTGCGGTGCGCATATTGATCCGACTCGGGCTTCCGGCTACGAGAACCGCACCGAAATCATTCGGACCACAGGAGCGAAGCATGATGAACCGAACCGCCTATCTCTCGGGAGCAATCCACTAGCGCGGCCTCGTTGCATCATTTTCGCATGACCGAAGGCCGCTCTCCGATGCGGCCTTTTTCATGTTCCATGGTATCTGCCTGTCTCGGTGAGCGGCTTTCCTGACCCAAGGAGAGCAAGACCATGACCCTTACCTTCGCCACCTTCGTCACCGGGCCGATGCAGGCCTGGAGCCGGCTGAACTTCACCCTCTGGCGCGGCCGCCCTCAGTTGCCGGGAGGCGACAGCGCGGAGGTGCCCGAGTACCTGCGGCGCGACCTCGGCCTGCCGCCCGAGGCGCCTCCATTCCTGGCGCCGGAGAAGGTGACCTTTCTCTGAACCTTGGGCCCCGCCTTCTGCGGGCGGGGCCACCCCTCAGGCCGAGGGGTCGAGTGGCTGGCTCAGCCACAGCTCCAGTCGGCCCTGCTTCATGAAGGCGCCGAGGCGGGTGAAGTCGCGGACGTAGATCGGCGTGTCGGGGTGCAGCCCGTGGATCGTCTGGGCGAGGTCGATGGCGGCTTGCCTGTCGTCCTCCTTGAAGTAGCGCACCTCGTTGGTCGACGGCCCCTCCTTCACCTGCTCGCCGCCGGTGTCGGGCTGCTGGACCTGCCAGGCCAGGCCGGCCAGCGCCTCGCTGAGGCGCACCGCCTCGAGCTGCGGGATCGCGGGCGTGTATTGCACGAAGATCTCGCCGCCGTGGCTCGTGGGCTGCGGCACCACGCCCTCCTGCGCGCGCCACAGGCGCTCGGGCCCGCCGTGGGGCGCGAGCACCGGCGCGGCGCTGCCGATGCGCAGGTCGTTGTCGGTGTTGCGCAGCTTTTCGATGCAGGTTTCGGGCAGTTCGAAGAGCAGGCGGAGGTAGCAGGGCGTCGGTGGCAGCGAGGGCGGCACCCGGATCACCGATCCGACGAGGCCCACCACGAAGAGACCGAAGGCGGAAATGAGGATCCACGAGATCACCGTGGTCATCCGGTTGTCGCGGGCGATGCAGGCCAGCAGGGTCACGACGGCGGCGAAGACCAGCACGTAGATCGCACCGATGCGGAGGTCGTTGAGGTTGCTGCCCCAGCTGATGAGGATGGCGGCGGCGGCAAGCACCCCGAGCCCGGCGGAAATGAGCTTGGCGGCGGCGGGGTTGATCTTGAGGGTCTGGGCAAGGGCGTCTGTCGGGTTCATTGAAGCGCTCCCGGGATGAAATGCGAAGGGTCAATGCGCGCCATGGTAGCACGATTCCGCCCGTTTCTGCCGTGAGGCGAGCGTGATTAGCGCGGGAAATCGTCGGAAATCCGGTGCGAGCGCCAGGCGGGACGCGATAAGCCCGCCCACCGGGGCCTGCGCTCAGAGCAGCTTTTCGAAGAAATGGTCGGGGTAGGGATCGTCGTTGAAACGGTCGATCTCGGTCCAGCCGGCCTTGCGATACATCGCCACCGCCTCGGGCAGGGCGGAGTTGGTGTCGAGCCGCAGCACTGTCATGCCCAACCTGCGGGCACGGGCCTCGAGTTCCGCCATCAGCCGAGAGGCCATGCCGAGCCCGCGGGCGGCGGGGGCGACCCAGAGCCGCTTCACCTCGCCGTAGGCCTGCCCGCCTTTCAGGCCCACGCAGCCCACGGGAAGACCGTCGGAGCGGGCGACGAGGAAGTGGCCCACAGGCGGGCGCATCGAGGCGGCGTCGGGGTCGCGCGAGAGGTTCACGTCGAAGCCCTGCGCAAAGCGGCGGCCCAGTTCGGCGTAGTATTCGCCGAGGCAGTAGCGGCTTTCCTCGCTCTGAGGGTCTTCTTCCGTCACCTCGATCCGGTGCTGGCCCAGGGCGGAGGCCACGAGATCCATCGCCTCGAGCAGGGCGCCGGGACGGGGGTGATGCGAGAGCAGGCGGCGGGCGCGTTCGTCGGAGAGGGTCTCGTAGGCGCCGAACTCTGCGCGCCCGGCCCCGGTCAGCCGCGCCAGCCGCTTGCGCCCGTCATCCGGATGCGGCCCGACCTCAACCAGCCCCTCCGTCTCCAGCCCGCGCAGCAGGCGCGAGAGCAGCCCGCTGTCGAGCCCGAGAAACGCCCGCACCTCGCCCACCTCGCGCCCCGCCGCACCGGCCTGGCCGATGGCATTGAGCACCCGCGCCGCGCCAAGGGGGCGGCCGCGGCCGAGAAAGCTGTCGTCCAGCGCGCCGACCTCGGTGGTGACGGCGCGGTTGAAGCGGCGGATGCGGGCGATGTCGTTCAGCATGATCGCTGACATTAGTCAGGTATTCCCGTCGGTCAAGCCGGAAAGCTGTGGAACAGCATTGACTTGGGGGCATGGCCGCGCGCAACAAGCCTCTGATGAGATGGACCATTCCATATGCGGCCCCGGGTCAGACAGTGGGGCTTCTGGGCGGCAGCTTCGACCCCGCGCACGACGGCCATGTGCATGTGACCCGCGAGGCGCTGAAGCGCTTCGGGCTCGATGCGGTGTGGTGGCTGGTGAGCCCGGGCAACCCGCTGAAGGCCCGCGGCCCGGCGCCGCTCGAGGCGCGGCTGGCCGAGGCCCGCACACTGATGACCCATCCGCGCGTGAGGGTCACGGGCCTCGAGGCCCGGCTGGGCACCCGCTACACGGCCGAAACGCTCGCCGGCCTGCAAAGGCTCTATCCCCGCGTGCGGTTCACCTGGCTCATGGGGGCCGACAACCTCGCCCAGTTCCACCGCTGGGAAAGCTGGGAAGAGATCATGGCCAGCGTGCCGGTGGGCGTCATCGCCCGGCCCGGCCAGCGGCTTTCGGCACGGATGTCGAAGGCGGCCGAGCGCTTCGCCCGCTTCCGCCTTCCGGCTTCCGCCTCGCATCTGCTGCCCCGCTCGGAGCCTCCGGCCTGGTGCTTCATCAACATCCCGATGAGCGATCAGTCCTCCACCGCCATCCGCGCGGCCCGGGCGGCTGCAAAGAAGTGATCGCGAACAGGCGCGGAGAGGCTTGAGCAGAGCCGCGGGTTTTGCTTTCTTCGCCGCCATGAGTGCCCCCATGCTTTCCCGCCGTTTCGTGCTTGCCGGCCTGTTGACCTCGGCTGCCTCCTGTTCTCTCGCGGAGGCGCCCGAGCGGTCTCTCCGACCGGTGTCGAAGCCCTCCGGAACCGTCAGCACGGCGCGGCACTCCACCGCCGCCGAGGCGCTGATCGAGGCGGCCAAGCTCGACGGCAAGGTGGGGTTCGTCGTGGCCGACGCGCGGACGGGGCAGGTGCTCGAGGCGCACAACCCGCTGCTGCCGCTGCCGCCTGCCTCCACGGCCAAGGCCATCACCTCGCTCTACGCGATGGAGCGGCTTGGGCCGGGCTTCCGCTTCTCCACCGATGTGGTGGCGACCGGCCCGGTGTCGGGCGGAGTGGTGCAGGGCGACGTGGTGCTGGTGGGCTCGGGCGACCCGACGCTCGACACCAACCGCCTGGCCGAGCTGGCCCAGCGGATGCGGCAGGCCGGGGTGACCGGGGCCACCGGGCGGCTGCGGATCTACGAGGGCGCCCTGCCGCTGCTGAGCACCATCGACCCCGGACAGCCCGACCATGTCGGCTACTCGCCCGGCATTTCCGGGCTGAACCTGAACTACAACCGGGTCCATTTCGAGTGGAAGCGCGCCGGGGGCGGCTATTCGGTGGCGATGGACGCACGCTCCGACAGGTATCGCCCGGCGGTGCGGATGTCGCGAATGGACGTCGCCAACCGCTCGCTGCCTGTCTACACCTACGAGCAGCGCGGCGGGGTGGATCGCTGGACCGTGGCCAGCGGTGCCCTTGGCAAGGGCGGCTCGCGCTGGCTGCCGGTCCGCAACCCGGGCGCCTATGCGGGCGAGGTCTTCCAGCAGCTCGCCGCGGCCGAGGGCGTGCGGCTCGACCTTGGCGATCCGGCCACCCGCCGGCCCGACGGCAAGGTGCTGGCGCGGGTGCTCTCGGATGACCTGGCCAGCGTGATGCGCGACATGCTGAAGTATTCCACCAACCTCACCGCAGAGGTGGTAGGCATGACGGCCTCGGCCCGTGGCGGGCGGGTGCCCCGCAGCCTGCGGGACTCGGCGGGCGACATGAGCGGCTGGCTGGCGGCGCGCATCGGCAGCAACAAGGCGCGCTTCGTCGATCACTCCGGCCTCGGAGACGCCTCGGAGATTTCCTGCCGCGAGATGGTCGAGGCGCTGACGCGGCTCGGCCCCAAGCTGGGGCTGCGGCCGCTTCTGAAGCCGATCCCGATGCGCAATGCTTCGGGCACGGTGCTGGACGGGCATCCGCTGAAGATCGTGGCCAAGACCGGCACGCTGAACTTCGTCTCGGCGCTGGCGGGCTATGTGACCGCACCCGACGGCACCGACCTCGCCTTTGCGATGTTCATGGCCGACGAGGACAGGCGCAACCGTCTGAGCAAGTCCGAGCGCGAGAGCCCGGCGGGGGGCAGCGCCTGGAACGGGAGGGCGAAGAACCTTCAACTGCGGCTCATCGAGCGCTGGGCCGCGCTCTACACCGGCTGATCGGGCCACCGTTAATCACTCGCAAACTCCGTTGGCGTAAGGCTTTGGCACGGGGGCGCGTCCGGCGGCCCCGGTCTAAGCCGCGGAGGGCCGATGTCCGACACCCCAGTGCCTGTCAAGCGCCCGACCAAGGGCGAGGCGCCGTTCGACCACAGCGAGATCTTCTTCTCGCGCACCGACGCGCGCGGCGTTATTCGCGCCGGGAACCAGATCTTTCAGCGGGTCTCGGCCCACCCTTGGGCCAAGCTCATCGGAGCCCCTCACAAGATCATCCGCCACCCCGACATGCCGAAGGGCTTCTTCCACCTGTTCTGGGAGCGGTTGAAGGCCGAGCGCATGGTGTCGGGCTACGTAAAGAACCTCGCTGCCGACGGGCTGCACTATTGGGTCTACGCCGTCGTCTCGCCCATGCCGAACGGCGGTTACATCTCCGTCCGGGTGAAGCCCTCGGGCGAGATCTTCGAGCACATGGCGCAGGAATATGCCCGCCTGCGGAAGATGGAAGAGGAGCAGGGCCTTTCGCCGGCCGAGAGCGCCCAGCGGATTCAAGGGCGCCTGAAGGAGCTAGGCTACGCGGATTACGAACATTTCATGGCATCCTCGCTGGCGCAGGAGCTCTTCGCCCGCGACACCAGGCTGGGGCGCCCGACCAATCCGCGGGGCGAGCGGTTCTCGGCGGTGGCCAAGGCGGTGCGCGAGGCGATCTCGCACACCAACGCGCTCTGCGAGACCTTCAACGCGATCGAGGCGGTGCCGCACAACATGCGCATCCTCGCCTCGCGGCTAGAGGCCTCGGGCGGCCCGATCGCCGCCATCTCGTCGAACTACGGCTCGATGTCGAAGGAGATCTCCGACTGGGTGAACCAGTTCGTGCTGGGCGAGAACAGCGCCTTCGGCACCCTGCGCCAGGCCGTCAGCCGGAGCCGGATGCTCAGCGCCACGGCCCGGGTCATGGAGGAGGCGCGCGCCCAGTTCGACGGCGAGATTGGCGACACGCAGGACGGGGTCGACCGGGCCGAGGAGCAGAGGCTGCTCCTCGAGGTCTCGAGCATCTACCGCAGGCTCGCAGATGACTACCTGCACACGGTGGAGAAGGAGGCGATGGTCTTTGGCCGGGCCGTGGGAGACATGAAACGGCTGATCGCCGGCCTCTCGACGACCCGGATGATGTGCAAGATCGAGAGCGCCCGACTGCCCGACCACAACGAAAGCCTGCTCGCGATCATCGACCAGCTCGACAATTTCCAGTCGGAACTGGAGATCCGGCTCGACAAGATCGGCTCGATCACCAGCACCGTCCTTACCGCGGCCCGTTCCCTCGAACTGGGCAACACCGACAAGACCGAGCTGCCGCCCGGCGCGCGACCCCGCGC
>CAYVQK010000165.1:7172-8406 GCA_964454145.1 uncultured Oceanicola sp.
CCGCGCCCGAGGTGGCGGAACCCGTCTTGCGGGGGAAGTGGCGCCGAGGCTCCGGGGGAAAGAGGTTCAGAGCGTGAGGTGCCGCGCCCGCGCGCCGCGCTCGATGGCGGCGCCATGCAGGCGGTCGATGTTCAGCTCGTAGCGCATCTCCTGGAGGAAGGCCAACTCGGCCTCCTGCAGCTTGCCGTCGGAGGCCGCCACATCGCAGGCCAGCGCATAGGCGGTTTCGTAGAGCCGCGCCGGCAGCCCGTCGCGGATCAGCCCGAAGAGCGCATCCAGCCCGTCCTCGGCCTCGAACAGGTCGAAGACCGTGGCCGAGACGCCGCGAATCCTGTCCTGGTCGTAGTCGGCGAAGACCGGCAGGTGGTTGACGATGCGCTCGATGGTGAGCAGTTCGGCCGTGCGGATCGCCTCGTCGGAGACCGAGCAGGCGATCATCGCCGCCACAAGGCAGTCCTGCGCCGTCATGGATGGGGTTTCTTCTGCCACGTGTCGCCTCTTCTCTTGCCGCAACCCTGCGTTCCGCGCCTGTTTTATTGACCTTGCCGCAACGCCGCAATAGGGAGCGGGCGGCGGGTGGCGCATGGGGCGCGGCCCGGAAAGGAAAGCACGAACAGATGTCCGAACTTCGGCAGATCGCGATGGAAAGCAAAG
Organism: uncultured Oceanicola sp.; assembly: GCA_964454145.1. Classification (GTDB taxonomy): domain Bacteria; phylum Pseudomonadota; class Alphaproteobacteria; order Rhodobacterales; family Rhodobacteraceae; genus Vannielia. The sequence continues at coordinate 7,827 of CAYVQK010000165.1, forward strand.
CCTGGCCCTTCGAAGAGGCGCGGGCCGTGCTCAAACGCATCGAGAAGACGCCGCCGAAGAAGGGCTACGTGCTGTTCGAAACCGGCTACGGACCCTCGGGCCTGCCGCACATCGGCACTTTTGGCGAGGTGCTGCGCACCACGATGATCCGCCGCGCCTTCGAGGTGATCTCGGACATGCCGACCAAGCTGATCTGCTTCTCCGACGACATGGACGGCATGCGCAAGGTGCCGGGCAACGTGCCCAACCAGGACCGCCTGCGCGAAGACCTGCAGCGCCCGCTGACCTCCGTTTATGACCCGTTCGAGACCCATGAGAGCTTCGGCCATCACAACAACGCCATGCTCCGGCGGTTTCTCGATACCTTCGGCTTCGAGTACGAGTTCATCTCGGCCACCGAGTTCTACAAGTCGGGCCAGTTCGACGAGGTGCTGAAGCGCGCCGCCGAGCGCTATGACGACGTGATGAAGGTGATGCTCGCGAGCTTGCGCGACGAGCGCCAGCAGACCTATTCGATCTTCCTGCCGATCCACCCCGAGACCGGCCGGGTGCTCTACGTGCCGATGAAGCATGTGGATGC
>CAYVQK010000166.1:0-8337 GCA_964454145.1 uncultured Oceanicola sp.
GCAACCTGCGCATCGCCACCTCCGAGAACTGGAAGGACCGCAACACCGGCGAGCGCCGCGAACGGACCGAATGGCACACCGTGGCCATCTTCTCCGAGCCGCTGGTGCGGGTGGCGGAGCAGTACCTGAAGAAAGGCTCCAAGGTGTACATCGAGGGCCAGCTGGAAACCCGCAAATGGCAGGACCAGTCCGGCCAGGATCGTTATTCCACCGAAGTCGTGCTGCGCCCCTACCGCAGCGAACTGACCATGCTCGACGGCCGCGGCGATGGCGGCGGTGGCGGCGGCAGCTACGGTGGCGGCTCCTCGTCCGGCGGCGGTTATGACGACCGCGGCGGATATGACGATCGCGGCTACGATGATCGCGGTTCTTCCGGCGGCGGCGGCCGCGCGCCCGCTGGCGACATAGACGACGAAATTCCCTTCTGATTCAATACAGTGCCTGGCGACATCAACGTGTCGCCAGCGCATCCTCCAGGACGCCCAGCACCACCTCGCGCGGTACATCCGAGGTAACGATCGCCTCGCCGATCCCGCGCGCAAGGATGAACCTCAGCCTGCCGTCGACCACCTTCTTGTCCTGCCCCATCAGCTCCAGCAGCGCCTCGGCGGAGGGCAATTCGCCCGGTATGTCGGCCAGATCCCTCTTCATCCCCATCGCCGCGAGATGCGCCCGCACCCGGCTCGGGTCTTCCTGGGCACAGAGCCCGAGGCGGGCCGAGAGCTCGAAGGCCAGCGCACAGCCGATCGCCACGCCCTCGCCATGCAGCAGTCGGTCAGAGTATCCAGTCGCCGCCTCCAGCGCATGGCAGAAGGTATGGCCGAGGTTCAGCAGCGCCCGGTCGCCCTGCTCGGTCTCGTCCCGCAGCACGATCTCGGCCTTCATCTCCACCGATCGGCGCACCGCATAGGCCCGCGCGGCTCGGTCGCCCGCGGCAAGGGCGGGGCCATTTTCCTCCAGCCAATCAAAGAATTGTGCATCGCCGAGTAGCCCATATTTCTGCACCTCGCCATAACCCGCAAGGAAATCCCGCTCCGTCAGGCTTTCCAAAGCCAGGATATCGGCCAGCACCAGCGAGGGCTGGTGGAAGGCGCCGACGAGGTTCTTGCCGAGCGGGGAGTTGATCCCGGTCTTGCCGCCGACCGAGCTGTCGACCTGCGCGAGCAGAGAGGTCGGCACCTGCACGAAGCGCACGCCCCGCCGCAAGACAGCGGCGGCGAACCCGGCAAGATCACCGATAACGCCCCCGCCAAGTGCCACGACCACGTCGCGCCGCTCGATCCTCTGGGAGATAAGCCACTCGACCGTCCGCCCGAGCTGCTCCCAGCACTTGGTCGCTTCTCCCGCGGGCAGAACCAACGAAACCGGTTCGATCCCCTCGCCGCGCAAGCCCTTCTCCAGCGCCGCGAGATGCGCCTCGGCAACATGGGCATCGGTGACCACGGCCACCCGCTTGCGGGCCAGAAGAGGCGCAATCTCGGCCCCCGCCCGGGCGATCAGGCCCTCGCCGATCCGCACCTCGTATTCACGGCCCGGCAGGGCGACCGACACGACTTCGGTCATCGTAAAGTCCTCTTTTTTTCAATTATTTGAGAGCACATCTTCACGCGTCTTCAAAACCCGAACAACCTCTTCCACCATCTCCCCGATGGAGTATTCCGGCCGAGCCTGGGCGGTCAGTTCAGCCAGTGCATAGGAGGGTTCGCGCTTGGCCACCAGCTCTTCCAGCGTGGCGCGCGGATCGGCTGTGCGCAGCAGCGGCCGTGTCGTCTTGTGCCTGACCCGGTTCCACAGGAGTTCCGTGTCGGCCTTCAGCCAAAGCGCCACGCCCTTGCGATGAATCACCTCCCGGTTCGCGGCAGACAGGTAGGCGCCGCCGCCAGTGGAGAGAATTCCGACCTGCCCTTCCAGCAGCCGCGACAGCACCTCGGCCTCCCGTGCCCGGAAGAAGGCTTCGCCATCCCGCTCGAAGATCTCTGCAATGCTCATGTTGGCCGCCTGCACGATCGCTGCATCGCTGTCGAGAAACGGCACGCCGAGGCGTTTTGCGAGCGCCGTGCCCACCGCCGTCTTGCCCGATCCCATCATTCCCACGAGGGCGACCGTCTTTTTCAGCCGTTCCGCCAAACTCTTGGCACCTTCCTGCCGGTAAAAAAATTTTGTCGCCCTCAATGGCGTGAACTCAGGCGGATTGCCATATATAATCGTGCGCATCGGGGGATCAGACATAATAACAAGGGCAGGACAGCTGGGCGTATGGTCCGAATTCTCAAACTCATCATGGTGTTACTGGTGCTCGCCTTCATCGGGCTGGTAGGGTTTGCCTATCTGGGCGATCTCAGCCCAGAGATGGAAGAGGTGCGCGAGCCGGTGGAGCTCGACGTGGATTGACGATGAACTATGCGCGTGCGTTCGGAGGGGCAGCGGTCGTGGCATTGAGCCTCGGCACGGCTCTGTCTGCGCAGGAGGCGCCGATCTCGTCGATCGACTGGCTGTCCGAAAGCCTTGCCACCCCCGTCGTCGCCGTAGCCCCCGCCGATGAGCCTCCTGTTGCCAACTCGGCCGGGATTGAATCCGTCACGGTCACGCCCCTGGGTGCTCCCACACCTGATGGGATCGGCCTGATCGGTCGGCGCGAGGCAGGCTTCCCGGGCAATCTCTGGGGCAGTTCCGAACTCGATCGCCTGCGCCGCCTGATTGCCGAGTTGCCTGTGGAGCCGATCCCGGCCCAGCAGGATCTGATCCGCCTGCTGCTGCTCACCGAGCTCGACCCGCCGATCGGCGCGGGCCCAGACGGGCTGATGTTCCAGGCCCGGATCGACGCGCTTCTCGCCCGCGGTGCGGTGGATGAGGCCGCCGAGATGCTCAAGCGCACCGGCTCGCGCGCACCGGCAATCTTCCAGCGGGCCTTCGACGTGGCGCTGCTGCAGGGCGAGGAAGACGCAGGGTGCCGCCAACTGCGGGCCACGCCGGGCATTTCCCCCAGTTACAGCACCCGCATCTTCTGCCTTGCCCGCACGGGTGACTGGCAGGCGGCGGCCCTCACGCTCGACACCGCCAAGGCCCTCGGCCATCTCGACGCCGAGGAAGATGCGCTCCTCGCCCGCTTCATCCACGCGGAACTGGCCGACGGGGCCGAGCCTCTCCCCGCACCGACGCGGCCCACACCTCTCGTCTACCGGATGCTGGAAGCCATCGGCGAGCCGGTCCCCACGGCCCAGCTTCCTCTCGCCTTCGCCCATGCCGACCTGCGCGATACCGCAGGCTGGCGGGCCAGGATCGGCGCGGCAGAACGGCTGGCGCGGGTCGGCAGCCTCGCGCCCGAACGCCTGCTCGAGATCTGGTCGGAGCGCGATGCCGCCGCGTCAGGCGGGGTCTGGGATCGCGTCGAGGTGATGCAGTCCCTCAATGAAGCACTTGAGGCTGGCGATTCCGGTGCCGTGTCTCGCGTTCTGCCGGAGGCTTGGGCCCAGGCCGAAAGCGCGCATCTTGAGGTGCCCCTCGCGGCGCTCTTCGGCCCCCAGCTGGAGACCATCGGTCTCGAAGGTGACAGCGCGGCTCTGGCCTATCGCATCGGCCTGCTAACGGAGGGCTACGAGCGCCTCGCTCTCTCCGACACCGCCCCAACCGACCCGCTCGACAGTTTCCTCGCCGCCGTCGCCCGCGGGCTGCCGGAAGATGCCGCCGCCCCCAACAGCCTGGCGGAGGCGATCACCGAGGGTTTCACCACCAGGACCCTGCCCGAAAACCTCTCCCGCCCTGTGGCCGACGGGCGGATCGGCGAGGCGATCCTGATGGCCATGGACGTGATGGAAAACGGCGCCGAGGGCGACCTGGATGACGTCACCGCCTCCATCGCCTTCCTGCGGAGCCTGCGGCTGGAGGACGTGGCCCGCCGCTACGCGCTGCAACTCATGCTGATCGACCGGCGGGGCTGAAGGTCGGTGGAGCGCACGGCCGAACGCTGGATCAGCGCATTCCTCGCCGCGCAGGCAGCCGAGTTGGACGCGGCGCGCAACACCCAGCTTGCTTACGGCCGCGATCTTGCTGATTTTGCCGATTTTCTATCCCGGAAGTCCACCGACGTCACGCGCGCCGACCGGGCCATGATCGAGGCCTACCTGGTGGATTGCGAGGCGCAAGGCCTCGCCAAGTCCACTCGCGCCCGCCGCCTTTCCGCAATCCGGCAGTTCTACCGCTTCGCCTTCGAGGAGGGCTTCCGAGCCGACAATCCAGCACTCCAGATCAAGGGGCCAGGTCGCACCAAGTCCCTGCCGAAGACGCTGTCGCTGGAGGAGGTGGAACGCCTGCTCGCGGCTGCGCCCGAGACAGGACGCGGCGACGACCGATTGCGAAACGCCTGCCTTCTCCAGCTTCTCTATGCCACCGGCATGCGGGTATCGGAGCTGGTGTCGCTGCCGATCCAGGCCGCGCGGGGCGACCCGCGGATGCTGCTGGTGCGCGGCAAGGGCGGCAAGGAGCGCATGGTGCCCCTGTCACAACCCGCCCGCTCTGCCCTGGCCGACTGGCTCGCGGCGCTCGACGCCGCCCAGGAGCGTGCCAGGCTCGAGCGGCAAGTGCCCCCCTCACGCTTCCTGTTTCCCTCTTCCTCGAAGGAAGGCCACCTCACCCGGCACCGCTTCTACGCGCTGATCAAGGAAATCGCCGTCGCGGCGGGCGTGTCTCCGGCGCGGGTCACGCCGCACCGGCTGCGCCATGCCTTCGCCACCCATCTGCTCGCCGGCGGGGCAGATCTGCGCTCGATCCAGGTGCTGCTCGGCCATGCCGACATCTCGACGACGGAGATCTACACCCACGTTCTCGAAGAGCGGCTGAAGGCGCTGGTGCTGGAACATCACCCCCTGGCCAGGGAGTGATGGCCGGGCAAGTCCTTGAGCCTCAGCTGGGGAAGTAGATCAGAGACGAGGCGTCCCACTCCAACCGCGCCGGGGCACCACGCGCAAGCACGGTCCGGCCGGAGCGGTTCTTCATCGAGACGGTCAGCGGTTCGGGCGCGTCGGGGAGCGCGATCTGGTAATAGGTCATGTCGCCGTAATAGATCACCTCGGCCACCTCGCCGTTGGCCACCTCGCCACGTGCCTGCTCACCGTCGAAGAGAACCTGAAGGCTCTCTGGCCGCACGCCCACCGAGCCCTGACCGTTGACGAACCCGGCCGGGCACTGGTTCTGCTCGATTACGGTTCGGCCGAGACCGGCGACGTCGAGCACGATATCGCGCCCCTCCTCCAGCCTGCCGGCGGCGGGCAGGAAGTTCATGACCCCGATGAAGTCGCCTACCCGGCGGCTGACCGGACGGCTGTAGAGCTCCTGTGGCGCGGCGAGCTGAGCGATCTGGCCATCGAACATCACGGCGATCCGGTCGGACATGATGAGCGCCTCTTCCTGGTCATGGGTGACGAGGATGAATGTGATGCCCACTTGGCGCTGCAACCGCCGCAGCTCGCTCTGCATCTGCTCGCGAAGCTTCTTGTCGAGCGCCGAGAGCGGCTCGTCCAGCAGCAACACCTTGGGTTCGAGGATCAGCGCCCGCGCCAGCGCGACCCGCTGCCGCTGCCCACCCGAGAGCGCGTGGGCGGCGCGTCCCCCGAGCCCGGCAAGGCCCACCATGGCAAGCGCCTCCTCGATCTTCTTGCCCTTCTCAGCCTTGGAAAGTCCGGACCGCCGCAAGCCGAAGCCCACGTTCTGCGCCACGCTGAGGTGCGGGAAGACGGCGTAGGACTGGAACACCATGTTGGTGGGCCGCTTGTTGGCCGGCACCTTGCTCATGTCGCGGCCGTCGATCTTGAGGATGCCGGAAGTGGGCGTCTCGAAGCCCGCGATGATCCGCAACAACGTGGTCTTGCCGCAGCCAGAGGGCCCGAGCAGCGAGAAGAACTCACCCTCACCGATCTCGGCCTCGATGCCCTTCAGCACCTCGACGTCTCCGAAACTTTTGGTGAGACCCGAGAGGGTGATGAGTGGCTTCATGTCAGAGGAACCCTCCGTGGTCTTGCTTGCCGGCCCGTTTGAGGCCGCGACGGCGCATGATTTCGGCGATGGTCAGCATCACGATGGAGGCGGCCACGAGTATGGTCCCGAGCGCCATGACGATGGGCAGCTTCTGCGGGAAGCGGAGCTGCGACCAGATGTAGACGGGCAGCGTTGGCTCCGCGCCGGTAAGGAAGAAGGCGATGATGAACTCGTCGAGCGAGATGGTGAAGGAGATCAGCAGCGAGGCGATGATGCCCGGCATGATCAGCGGCAGGGTGACAAGCCGGAAGGTGCTGGCCGGCGTCTCGCCCAGGTCTATCGCGGCCTCCTCCAGCGAGGTGTCGAGGGACTGGTAGGAGGCATTGAGGATGGCCACCGCGAAAGGCGTGCAGATCAGGGTATGGCCGAGGATCACCGTCCAGCTCGAGAGCGGCAGGCCAAGGATCGAGACGATCACCACCAGGAGCGAGACGCCTACGATGATCTCGGGCAGCACCAGAGGCACCATGATGAGCCCGAGGATCGGCCCCTTGCCGGGGAAGCTGTAGCGCACGCCTGCGCGGGCGGCGCAGAGGCCGAGCAGGGTGGCGAGGCAGGCGGAGGTTATGGCGATCAACAGAGAGGTCTGCACGGCACCGGTCAGCGCCGGCACGCCGGTGAGGCCCGAGAACCATTCGGTGGTGAACCCCTTCAGCGGAAAGGCGATCACCGTGCTGTCGTTGAAGGCGAACATTGGCAGCAGAAAGATCGGCGCGTAGAGAAACACCAAGTAGACGACGGCATAGACCGCGAGCCAGCCGCCGCGTTTTGAAAGCCAGCCGCTCACGCCCCCCTCCGGCTCCAGCGGAGCGTGACAAGCACGATCAGCAGCGAGATGATCGAGACGGAGAGCATGGCGATCACGGCGAGGGCCGCGCCCATCGGGGCGTTGTTGAGCTTCAGGAACTGGGTCTGGATCATGTTTGCGATCATCAGCCCGTTCGGGCCACCCACCAGGTCAGGCGTCACGTAATCTCCGATGGTGGGGATGAAGACGATGAGGATGGCAGCCACCACGCCCGGCATGGCGAGCGGCAGGGTGACCCGGGTGAAGGTGCGCACCGTGCCCTCGCCGAGGTCGCGGGAGGCCTCGAGCAGCGAGCGGTCGATCTTTTCGAGCGCCACGAAGATCGGCAGGATGGCGAAGGGTGCGAAAGCGTGTGCCAGGGTGATGACCACGGCGTTGGCGTTGTAGAGAATGAAGGTCAGCGGCTCGTCGATGAAGCCCACGCCGATGAGCGCGGTGTTCAGCACCCCGTTGTAACCGAGGATCACCTTCCAGAGAAACACCCGGATCAGGTAGCTGGTCCAGAACGGGATGGTGATGAGGAAGATCCAGAGCGACTTGCGCTCGGGCCGCACGTGGAACGACACGAAGTAGGCGATCGGGAAGGCCAGCACCACCGTGGCAATCGTGACTGCGCCGGAGATCATCAGCGACCGGCCGAGGAGCAGCATGTAGAGCGGCTCTGAGAAGGCTTCGCGGTAGTTCTTCAGGGTGAAGGTCCGGTCGAGCGTCAGGAAGTCCTGGCTCCAGAACGACAGAAGGAGAACGGCACCGAGCGGAACGGCAAGAAGCAGGATGGCATAGAGGCCGGGTGGCGCGGCCAGCAGCAACCCCTTCTTCGCCTCGCTCAGCCCTTGGCCTGCGCTCAATCGCTCGTCCCCCGAGACATCGTCCTTCGTTCGGGTGAGGTTATGCGAAACACGGGCACGCTCAAGGGGTGATTTGCGGCAGTGCGGCGGAACATGGACCGGGAGGAATCAAATGGGGCGTGCTTCCAATGAAACACGCCCCAGGAGATCAGTTCAAAAGATAGGTCAGGACTGCAGTCCTGTCAAGGTTGTTCGAGTTTACCTAGCGTCAGAACGCGCCGGATCGGCCAAAGAAAAAGGGGCCGCCACAGGCAGCCCCTCTCCCGATTCTGAGCCCGAGCCTCAGCGCTTGGAGAACTGGAAGCTCTTGCGGGCCTTCGGCTTGCCGTACTTCTTCCGCTCGACCACGCGGCTGTCGCGGGTCAGGAAGCCGGCGGCCTTGAGCGCGCCGCGCAGCGAGGGTTCGTAGAGCTGCAGGGCCTTGGAGATGCCGTGCTTGACCGCGCCGGCCTGGCCGGTGAGGCCGCCGCCCTTGACGGTGGCGTGCACGTCGAACTCGCCCTCGACGCCGGCGACCTGGAAGGGCTGACGGAGGATGAGTTGCAGCACGGGACGGGCGAAGTACTGGTCCTGGTCCTTGCCGTTCACGACGACCTTGCCGGAGCCCGGCTTGATCCAGACGCGGGCAACCGCGTCCTTCCGCTTGCCGGT
>CAYVQK010000167.1:0-8304 GCA_964454145.1 uncultured Oceanicola sp.
ATGCCCGAGATCGGCAGGCCGCGGGTCTCGGGGTTGCGCGCGATCTCGCTGACCATCGACAGCGCGATCGGCTTCACCGCCGGGCCGCAATAGCCGCCGTGGCTGCCCTTGCCGTCGATGGTGGGCTGCGGAGCCATCAGGTCGAGGTCGACCGAGGTTATCGAGTTGATCGTGTTGATGAGGCTCACCGCATCGGCCCCGCCGAGCTTGGCCGCCGTGGCGGGTTTGCGAATGTCGGTGATGTTGGGCGTCAGCTTCACGATCACCGGCTTCGAATAGTATTTCTTGCACCACTCCGCGACCATCTGGATGTACTCCGGCACCTGCCCTACCGCCGAGCCCATGCCACGCTCGCTCATCCCGTGCGGGCAGCCGAAGTTCAGTTCGATCCCGTCGGCGCCGGTCTCCTCGACCAGCGGCAGGATCGCCTTCCAGCTCTCCTCCTCGCAGGGCACCATGATCGACACGATCACCGCCCGGTCGGGGTAATCGGCCTTCACCCGGGTGATCTCCTCGAGGTTGGTGTATAGATCGCGGTCGGTGATGAGCTCGATGTTGTTCAGCCCCAGCAGCCGCCGGTCCGCCCCCCAGATCGCGCCGTAGCGCGGCCCGTTGACGTTGACCACGGGCGGCCCTTCCTCGCCGAGCGTCTTCCACACCACGCCCCCCCAGCCGGCCTCGAAGGCGCGACGCACGTTGTATTCCTTGTCCGTCGGTGGCGCGGAAGCCAGCCAGAAGGGGTTGGGGCTCTTGATGCCCAGGAAATCGGTCGTCAGGTCTGCCATGTCTCAGCCCTCCATCAGCATCTTGTGCATGTCCTCGGCGGCCTCCCGACCTTCGGCCACTGCCACCACCGTCAGATCCTCCCCGGCGGTGCAATCGCCCCCTGCCCAGACCCGCTCCAGGTTCGTGCGGCCCGGCCCGCTGACCTTGATCTTCCCGTTCTCGAGCTCGATCCGGGCCGAGGAAATGTCGAGCCGCTGCCCGATGGCCAACAGCACCTGATCGGCCTCCAGCTGGAACTCCTCGCCTGTGCCCGAGAGCTTCCCGTCGGGCCCGGTCGCGGTGCGTTCGAAGGTGATGCCCTCCACCGCACTGTCACCGGTGATCGCTGACGGCGTGGCGTTGGTGAGGATCGACACACCGTGCTTGGCCGCATGATCCTGCTCGAAGGGGCTCGCGCCCATGGCATCCCGCCCCCGTCGATAGACCATCGACACGCTCTCGGCGCCCAGCATCTTCGCCTGCACGGCCGCGTCCACAGCCGTCATCCCGCCGCCGACGACCACCACCTTGCGGCCCACGGGCAGATCGGTGCGGTCTTCGGCCTGGCGCAGACGGGCGATGAAATCCACCGCGTCCTCGGCATTGTCGAGCGTCTCGCCCGGCAGCCCGGGGCGGTTGACACCGCCAAGACCGATGCCGATGAACACGGCGTCGAAGTCTTCCTGCAGCTCACGGATGGTGAAGGCCTCGCCCAACTTCACGCCGGTCTCCAGCTTGATGCCACCAATGCCCATCAGCCAATCGACCTCGCGGGCGGCGAAATCATCCACCGTCTTGTAGGCCGCAATGCCATACTCGTTCAGACCCCCAGGTTTCTTCCTGGCCTCGTAGAGCGTCACGTCATGTCCGTGCATGGCCAGCCTGTGCGCGCAGGCAAGCCCCGCCGGTCCGGCGCCGACAACGGCCACGCGCTTTCCTGTCGGTTCCGCCCGCGTGTAGGGGTGCGAATTGCCCGCCATCACCGTGTCGGTCGCATAGCGCTGCAAGCGCCCGATCTCCACCGGCTCGCCCTCGGCCGCGTTCCGCACGCAGGCCTCTTCGCAGAGCGTCTCCGTGGGGCAAACCCTGGCGCACATCCCGCCGAGAATGTTCTGATCGAAGATCGTCCTGCCCGCATCGGCGGGCTTGCCGCCCTGAATCTGACGGATGAACAACGGAATATCAATCGTCGTGGGGCAGGCTGTGATGCAGGGCGCATCGTGGCAGAAGTAGCAGCGGTCGGCGGCAACGGCGGCTTCATGTGCGCCTAACGGTGCGTGCATGTCGGTAAAGTTCTGCGAGATCTCCTCGCCGGAGAGACGCCCGGGCCTGACCCCGGCGGCATAGCGTGTTTCGGTCATCGTGGCGGTCCCTGCTGCAATGATCGTCGGAGGCAAGGCTGACACAGGCCAAATTTTTTATCAAACGGTAAATTTCTTGACGGCGGCAAATCAGGGGTTCAAAGCGCGGGCGCTTTCACTTACGTGGCATAGGGCGTATAACCCTGCCCATAAATTGTGCCCGGCACGAACCGGGGCAGGCAGAAAGAGGACGGCATGAGTAAGACCCACGAAGCAGACGTCGCCTTTATCCAGGCACTGGCCGAACTGTTGCGGACGAACGACCTGACCGAGCTCCAGGTGAAGCGCGACTACGGCGAGGATGACAGCCTCAACGTGCGGGTGAGCCGCAAGATCGAGCAGCAGGTCGTGCACATGGCCCCCGCTGCCGCGCCGGCCCATGCCGCCCCCGCCACACCTGCCGCCCCCTCGGCCCCCGCCCCATCCACCGGCGAAAGCGATGATCCCGCGCAGCAGCCCGGTGCCGTTACCTCTCCCATGGTCGGCACCGCCTACCTGCAGGCCGAGCCCGGCACGCCGCCGTTCGTCAAGGTCGGCGACACGGTGGAAGAGGGCCAGACCCTGCTGATCGTCGAGGCAATGAAGACGATGAACCAGATCCCCGCCCCGCGCGGCGGCACCGTCAAGCGCATCCTGGTGGAAGACGGTGCGCCTGTGGAGTTTGGTGCGCCCCTGATGATCATCCAGTAAGGCGCTGGTCATGTTCGATAAAATCCTCATCGCCAACCGCGGAGAAATCGCCCTTCGCGTGGTGCGCGCCTGCCGCGAGATGGGTATCCCCTCCGTCGCCGTGCACTCCACCGCCGACAGTGACGCGATGCATGTGCGCATGGCAGACGAAGCCATCTGCATCGGCCCGCCTTCCTCTGCCCAGAGCTACCTGAGCTTCCCGGCCATCATCTCGGCCTGCGAGATCTCGGGCGCCAACGCGATCCACCCCGGGTATGGCTTCCTGTCCGAGAACGCGAACTTCGTGCAGATCGTCGAGGATCACGGCCTCACCTTCATCGGCCCCACCGCCGAGCACATCCGCATCATGGGCGACAAGATCACCGCCAAGGACACGATGAAGAAGCTCGGCGTGCCCTGCGTGCCCGGCTCCGATGGTGGCGTGCCAGACATGGAGACGGCGAAAGCCGTTGCCGACGACATGGGCTACCCCGTCATCATCAAGGCCACCGCCGGTGGCGGCGGGCGCGGGATGAAGCTGGCGAAAACCGCCAAGGATCTGGAGAACGCCTTCCGCACCGCGCGAAGCGAGGCCAAGTCGGCCTTCGGCAACGACGAGGTCTACATCGAGAAGTATCTCGGCAAGCCCCGGCACATCGAGGTTCAGGTATTCGGCGACGGCAAGGGAAATGCCGTCCATCTTGGCGAGCGTGACTGCTCGCTGCAGCGCCGGCACCAGAAGGTGTTCGAGGAGGCCCCCGGCCCCGTCATCACGCCCGAGTTGCGGGCGCAGATCGGCAAGACCTGCGCCGAAGCCGTGGCCTCGATCAACTACGCCGGCGCCGGGACGATCGAATTTCTCTACGAAGATGGCGAGTTCTACTTCATCGAGATGAACACCCGCCTGCAGGTGGAGCATCCCGTCACCGAACTCATCTTCGGGCAGGATCTCGTGCGCGAGCAGATCCGTGTTGCCGCCGGCATGCCACTGTCGTTCAGCCAGGAAGATCTCGAGATCCGCGGCCACGCCATCGAGGTGCGGATCAACGCCGAGAAGCTGCCCAAGTTCTCTCCCTGCCCCGGCCGGATCACGCAGTTCCATGCGCCCGGCGGCCTGGGCGTGCGTATGGACAGCGCCCTTTACGACGGCTACTCGATCCCGCCCTACTACGACAGCCTCATCGGCAAGCTGATCGTCCACGGCCGCGACCGGCCCGAGGCCCTGGCCCGGCTGAACCGGGCGCTTGGTGAGCTGATCGTTGACGGGGTGGACACCACGATCCCCCTCTTCCGCGCGCTGCTCGAAGAGGCCGACATCCATAGCGGCGCCTATGACATCCACTGGCTGGAAGGCTGGCTGGAAACCAACCTGCAAGGCTGAGGCGTAGCGGGTGGAGCCGCTCACGACCGAATTGCTGCTCAGGGCCTACCGCATGGGTCTGTTTCCCATGGCCGACGATGCCGACGCCAAGGAGCTCTACTGGGTAGAGCCGCGCTTGCGCGGGGTCTTCCCCTTGGAGAATTTCCACATTTCCCGATCCCTTGCGCGTGTGATCCGGCGGGGAACTTTCAGAATCTCGATCAACACCGATTTCGCCGGCGTGATGGAGGGATGCGCCGCCCGCGAGAGCACCTGGATCAATGCCGAGATCCACCGGCTCTATCGCCAACTTCACGAAGAGGGCCACGCGCATTCTCTCGAGGTCTGGGAAGGGGATGCGCTGGTGGGAGGCGTCTATGGTGTGGCTCTCGGCGGCGCCTTCTGCGGGGAAAGCATGTTTTCCCGCCGGCGCGATGCTTCCAAAGTGGCGCTGGCCTATCTTGTCGATCACCTTCGCCGCAGAGGCTTCACTCTCTTCGACACCCAGTTCATCACTCCGCACCTCGCAAGCCTCGGGGCCATCGAGATTTCACGGGAGGAGTATCGCAAGCGGCTGGCCGCGGCGCGAAGGCTCGAGTGCGATTTCAGGAATGTGACCGAGATCCCGAGCGGTCACTCGGTGGTGCAGCGCAACACCCAGACGTCGTAGCGCTGGTGGTCCAGCGCATTCAGAGCCGGCGCGGACGACAGCATCCACCCGGCGAAAGAGGGCGCCTCTGCATTGTCATCCTCGATCACGAGGTAGGCGGTCGCCCGGGCGGGCGTTCCTTCGGGGTATCGGCAGTCGGCCAGGGTGATCTGCAGGTGACCGTAGCGCGCGGTCTCGCCGGTGCGGACCTCGAGGTCCGATGTGACGCTGGAGAGCTTGTCGAGCCCGCGCAGCACCGCGCCGGTCCCTTCGAGCACGGTCTGGGCCGGGGTCGGGCCGGCAAAGAGCATCGCAGCGGCCAGAGTATGGAGTGCACTTCTCATTCGTCACCGCCCGAAACGAACTTCGAGAGGAGCCCGATCAGGCTGATGGCGCCCTGGGTGTCGAGAATCTCGCCGCCCGCTTCCAGGTTGAAGGGCGACCCACCGGGGATGATCTCGATGTAATTGCCGCCCAGAAGGCCCTCCGAAGAGATCGCGGCGGAGCTGTCTTCCGGCAGCTCGATGCCTTCGGAAATGGCGAATGTGGCCTCAGCCCGGAAGCTCTCGGCGTTCAGGTCGAGCCCACGGACCGAGCCGATCTTCACCCCTGCCAGCCGCACGTCGGTGCCCACCGATATCCCCTCGGCCGAGCGGAAACTGGCCACGAGCGGATAGCTCGCGCCGCTCGTCCCGCGCGCATCGGTCACGCCCGCAGCATACCAGAGAAATCCGGCAGCGGCAGCCAGCACGCAGGCGCCCACGATAGCTTCGGTGGTGTTCTCCGACATGGTGCCCTCCCGAGCCCTACTCCGGGCTCCAGGCCTCATAGTCCTGCCGTTCCGCAGGCTGCGCCCGTCGGATCGAGCCCGCGGGTGCATAGGCCAGCGGCGTACCCGTCATGTTCTCGACATGCGGCTTTTCCCACGTTCTGTGAACCAGCGGTCGGTCGGTCGGCGGCTCCTTGAAGGTCTTGTGCAGCCAGCCGTGCCAGTCGGGACCAATGCGCGAGGCCTCGACCTCGCCCTTGAAGATCACCCAGCGCTTGCTGTCGTCGGCGTTGCGGTAAAACACGTTACCCGCCTCGTCCTCGCCCACCTTGGTGCCCTTGCGCCAGGTGAACAGCTGGGTGCCCAGCGTGGAGCCGTTCCACCATGTTACGGCACGCAGGAGAGTGTTCATGATACCCATAGGCTCGGCTCCTTTTGGTCTCGCCTGATATGCCCGAGTGCGGCGGAAAGGTCTAGGGCCCGGGGCCGGCTCCTAGAGTTTTGAAGATATCATGCCGGTGTTGAAACCGCCCATGCGCAACTCGCCGAAAAGGCGCTGGTATTCCATCTTAGGGCAGAGGTTCTGGATCACGGTCACGCCGCGCGCTTCAGCCATGGCGGCTGCTTCGGCGTTCTCCACGCCAATCTGCATCCAGACCGTCTTCAACTCGGGAAAGGCCGCAAGCGCCTCCTCGACGATGGGCGGCACATGCTCGGAGCGGCGGAAAATATCGACCATGTCCACCTTTGCGTCGATTGAGGCAAGGTCGGGCATCACCATTTCACCGAACAGGATCTTCCCTGCGTGGCCCGGATTGACCGGGATCACCCGGAACCCCTTCAGCGCGAGGTACCGGGCCACGTAGTAGCTGGGCCGCACCTCGTTCATGGAGACGCCGACACAGGCGATCACCTTTGTCTCGGCCAGGATGCGGCGCAGCAAAACATCGGGATATCTCATCCGTGCAACCCGCCGGGTAAAAAAGCGCCCGGACCAAAGGGCCCGAGCGCCAGTCGCGGAACGAGGGACAGTGAAGTGAAACGCTGGTGTTCCGAACCAGCGCTCCTGGTTATCGAGGTAGTCACGAGAAAGCTCTTTCCAAGAGGATGTAATAAACCTGTGAACGCGAGGTTAACGTCCGACGGCGTGTGGAAGAAATTCTCGGGCGCGAGGGGGACGGGTGCAACCCTATTTTTTCAAGGGCTTGGGCCAATGCGTATCGGCTGACTTCACGAAGCCGGGAATGTCCTTCTCCCAGATCCCCCTCACCTGTCGCGAGTAGTTGAGATACAGCTTGCCATCATGAACCGTGAAGGCGGATGGATCGGTGGGCGCCACGTAGCCCTGGGAGGCCGCATAGGCGCAATAACCGCCGTATTGCGGGGCAAAGCGCTGCGGATTGCGCTCGAAGGCCTCTCGGTTGGCAGCAGAGGCAAACCTCCAGGTCGCGCCCATCCACATCAGCTGATGCGCTTCGCTTCCCTCCACGGGCTTGCCTTCAGTGAAATATGCCACCGGGTCATAGCCCTGAATCGCCAGCCGAGAGACGGCGTAGATTGGCGGTTCGTCGGCCGCGGCAGGCAGCGCAAGACTGGCCATGGCCGAGGCGAGCAGCAGGCGACGTGTGAGCATTAGACATCCTCCCGAGTGGCTCTCAGAGGATGGGGTGGTCCATGGTCCCTTGGCCAGCCCCTTCGCGCAAAGGTGAACTCATGAAAACTTTCGCGCCGCGGCATAAAGCGCAACTGCGGCGGCGTTCGACACGTTGAGCGATCCGAACGCCCCGGCAAATGGAATTCTCACCAGTTGGTCACAGGTCTCGCGCGTCCGCTCCCTTAGACCTGGCCCCTCTGCACCTAGGACTAGGGCGATCGCCGCGTTGTCGGGGAGCCCATCCAGCGCCGGTTCCAGTGCCGCCTCGGCCTCGCCTGCGAGCCCGAACAGGGTAAACCCTGCGGCCCGCAACTCTTCCATCGCGTCGGCAAGGTTGCGTATCCGCAGATAGGGCTGACGCTCCAGCGCGCCGGAGGCGGTCTTGGCCAGTGCCCCTGTTTCGGGGGCGGAATGCCGGGCCGGCGCCACCACCGCGCGGGCGCCGAACACCTCCGCCGAGCGCAGGATCGCGCCCACGTTGTGCGGGTCGGTCACCCGGTCGAGCAGAACCACCAGCGGGCGACCCGGCCCCTCGACGCAGCGGCTGGCAACGCTGCCCCAGTCGAGCGGCTTCACCTCAAGCGCGGCCCCCTGGTGCACAGAGCCCGGATCCAGCGGCACCGGAAACTTGCGTGGATCCGCGATTTCCGGCTCGATCCCCGCTTCCCTCCAGCAGGCCTCGCCCAGCCTGTCTGCAGCGTTTCTCGTCAGCACCAGCCTGAGCTTCTCGCGTTCCGGATTGGCCAGGGCGTCGCGCACCGCGTGCAGCCCGAAGAGCCAAAGCGTCTCCGCCGCGCTCGCCCGCTTGGCGCGTTCCTTGTCCACCACCCAGCTCGGTTTCTTGGCCACGTTTCGCCGCCTCCTGTTGCACGGCCCTTCCATGGTCGGGCCGCCGGAAAATCGCAAGGTTTTTCGCCTTGACGGCCCGGGGAGGGCTTTGTATTCCGCACCGGCGTCGGGCGACGAGCTGCAAGGTGCGGCAGCGGACTGTAACTCCGCCGGGGAGACCCATGCCTGGTTCGATTCCAGGGTCGCCCACCACTCCCCCTCAAACCGCTGAGAGAGTGCGTGGACCGC